>JBBQAX010000329.1:0-4688 GCA_038316905.1 Verrucomicrobiota bacterium
CGTTCGATTGGGATGACGTCGCCGCGCCATTGCTCGGGTCGCCCGCATAGACCCAGGTTTGTTCGGAAGTTTCGCTCGCGTAACGGTAAAGAACAAAACCGATCAAAGCAGTTGAAGCGGAGGTCAAATTGGCGACATACACCGCGCCGTCATCTGCCACCCCGATTTTACTCAATCGAAACCCCGAGTTTCCTGCATCGACCAAAACATCGAACGGCATTGTTCCGACCTCCGCGCCGGTCGCAGCATTGATCGTATGGATTGAAGGACCACCCCGGTGAGCGATTATTAAATTGCCGGTGACAGGATTATAAGCCATCCCGCGCTGATGCTGCGATGTCCCGTTTCCGGTAATAAAGGTAAGATCTCCCGGACGAATGCTCCCGTCGCCATTCGGCCCGAATGTGGGGATAGGAACCAATTGAGGCGTTTGCGCCAACGCTTCAAAGGATAGAAATGCTAAAAAGGTGAGGACACAACGGCGGATTACGTCAGTTTTTTTCATAGGGAATGATGGTTGCCAGAATATCGCAGTGAGCAGTGTCGTGTAAATCTTTTACCTCGATAATTCGAGATGAGATTGGACCCCGTTGCAAATGCGGGACAAGACACGGTTAATCGCATTTATCGTAACCGAATTTCTAATCCTTATCATCCGAAAGCGACGCACCATTCTTCTCCTTTTTTTATCGGCGATTTGGATCACGCATCGGCTTGATATTTTTCGGAGGCCATGTGGCAAGGCGACGACTTCTTTCGGGGCTGAGAAGCAATCGCAGCAGGGCAGCGTGTCCGCCGTTAATCCTCTGCTCGTTTAAGGTTCTTCAGATAATTCGTGAAGGCACCCGAAAAGGACGGGCGAGGGCGAATCTCCGCAGCGTGGATCAATGTCGCAATGCGTTCTCTCCCTTCGCGGGATTGATAATAGTGGCTGTGGACGATGGCGAGGTCGGACAGTGAGTTTTCCACCCGCGTTTTGATGGAGAAAACGTCTCGGTGAATTAAAGCAGGCAGAAAAACTTTACCAGCGTTGACCCCGAGGGATGCTTTGACGGCAATCAATTCATCCTGCAATGCGGGAAGGACATTTTCCGCTTTATCCACGCCCGGAGGCAGTTCTTCCACTTTCAAAAATTTACCTTTGTCTGCTCCCAACACTGACAAACGCAATAGAATTGAAATGATGGGAGGGCTGCATTTAATGACGGCCCAGAAAAAAAACCGGGGAATCGAAAGGAGGACGCATCGAAAACTCTTGAAGATCATTTCCGCGAACAACATCAGGCACGCGGGCAGGAAGGCCATTAATCCCACCACAATCGCCGCAAACTGTCGAAGCGCTTTGACTTGCGGCACGGCGTTTTCGATTACCACTAAAGGTCCAGACGATTCGATGGCGGCGGTACCTTGCAAGGAAGGTGAGCGAATCGACGGTGGCGTAAGGACGTGTGGATTTGTGACCGGTGAAATGGGCGGCGCTTTCTCAAATTTAGCCATGATGCTCGACAGTGTTGGAGGATGAAGGATTTTGTTGAACAATCGATAAGCGCCCGTCTCCTTGACCATCTGTTCAACGCGTGAGAAAAAATCCTCTCCCGAGGGAGAAACAGGATCAAAAGCATGCTCTTTGATTTCTGTGGCGGTGAACTGGCGAATGAACGGGGCCGGTTTGCGCACAATTTGTTCCGCCATCTTCAACGATTCCAACGCCTCGTCTCCTTCGAACATGAACGCGCTCGGTTTTCCGCTGCCGTACAATTCTGTGTCAGAGCGGGATGCGCGCCGATGCACCAAAAATATTTCCGCGAGCAACGCCGCAAAAACAGCGATCGTTCCCGTGATCAACCACGCCTCGTAGCCCCATTTGGTAAAGCCCCACCCGCAAAAAACCAGCGCTGTGACGTAGAGAGGAAAGGCAATCCAACGCACATCGAAATCTTCCGGATGCCGGAAACGCAACACGGGCGTGCCCATAAAAATCACCGCGCCGAGTTTGCCGGGCTTGAACTTCAAAGAACGGAGCGCCAGCAAGATCACGTTGCCTCCGTGCGAATGGCCGACGAGATGATATTGCTTCGTGTTTAAATCTTCTTCGAGCCGCGTGATTTCTTCGGCCAATGCTTTGCCTGCGGTGAAACGGGCCAATTCGCTATTTGCGCCGGTCCAGGCAAACGGTGGGTCCCAATTATTTTTCGCCAGATGCGACCAACATCGCGCGGACGATCCCTTCTGTTGCAAGAGAGCATCTACTTCGAGGCAAAAATCGCTCCCCGTATGCCACCAATCCGGTGCGGTTTTTTTTTGATTGGCGTTCGTCCCGTGAATGAGAAGCACGGTTTGAACCTTGGGGTTGGGATCGACTGGAGCGGGAGAAGGCAAAGGACTTCGTCCCGGAAGTGGTTGAGGTGGTTTTTCAATAATCATACGCGTCTCCTCGGGTCCATGGGTTGCGCGGGATTGTTTGTCCGAACGAACAACATTTTCAACGCCAGAAATTAAACCGGTTTCAAATCTTGTGGTCATCAATCCCAGAAGATCGGTCGCTGATTTTCACGCTGTTAACAAAGAGTCCGCGCTTGTGTTTGATTCCTGCGACATTAAATTGTCGCTATGAAAACGCTGTCTGCCACCGAAGCCCGCCAGAATATTGGCAACTGGCTCTCTCGCGCCCTCAAAGGCGAAGACATCGGGATTGTTTATGAAGGAAAAATTGTCGCGCTTCGGCCTGTGGAAGTTTACAGCGAAGATTACGCGATGATGGAATATGGAGTCACCGCCCAGGAGTTGAAACGCTTCGATAAAAAAATGTTGGAACAACTCAAGGATGAAAAATCCACAAAATGGGATGGAACCGCTAAGGGTCTTCGTGGTTGAGACGGGAACCGGTTGGAAGCGTTGGGCTAAACACCGCACCGATGCGGAATTGGAAGCCATCGCCGAACGGCTCGAACAACTTCAGGAAGATTTCGGCAAACCCCACCAACACGCCAGGCTTGGCGTTCGCCGATTGTCCCAACATTTTTTCGAGTTCAGAATTTCTCGCGACCTGCGCGTCGTCTTCGCCTTGATCAAACCCAACACCATCCGTCTGGCCATGTGCAGCAACCACGACGAAGTCAGAAACTGGATTAAAGAAAATTCTTAACTCAGTCACTCCTTCAACTTTACCAGCAAATCCTTGCTCTCCACTGTCTCGCCGACTTGCGCGAAAATTTTATCCACGGTTCCGTCGGCGGTGGCATAATGCGTTATCTGCATTTTCACCGAAAATTTTCCACATCCAAACCGCTGCCTTCGATAATGCTTTTCAAAGTGTCGATTGGTATGGGTTTGTTTCCGTGCATGGCAACGATCACTTGCCGCCCATTGGAATGTAGCCATTTTTATGACTGCCAGATTGGCCAACGAGAATGAATTCGTTTTGACAGAGAACTTTGATGACTTCTTTTGCGCTGCAAACTGGAAACCGCTGGCTCACGGAAGAGAGACTGCAACCAGCTTTGCGTTTTTGCTCAGAGGAATTTCGGAAGGTTCAAACCAAAGTCCCAAGGCTTCTTTGGCATTTTCGATTGCTTCTTTTTTCGTGTCGCCCGCCGAAGCGCACCCCCGGCAATTCAGGAAATTGCAGACCATCGTTTGGTTAGTGGAACAAACTCAACCAACAATCGCAAATTCATATTCGGAGAATAAACCACAGCGCAGGGCTACGCATCTAAATTTCTCATTAACACCGTGGCTTTAGCCCGGTGGAATGTAGGTGGGAAATAGATCTGGCCGTTTAACGGCTTCTGCGCATGTTCGACAAGCCGTTGAAACGGCTGAATCTCTTGGTGCGCCCTAAACACCGGGCTAAAGCCACGGTGTTAATGAGAAGCGCCATCTCTAACACCCCGCTGCGTAGAATTTGAATTTGGCAAATCCTGCCCACATGCCTAAATTCTCTCCATGAGCACCTTCCTTGAGCTTGAACGCGCCATCAAGAAACTGCCTGAGCCAGATTTGACCCGGCTTGCCCAGTGGATTTTGGAACGCGACAATGAAAATTGGGACCGCCAAATGGATGAAGATGCCGCGAGCGGAAAGCTCGATTTCCTGATCAAGGAAGCCAAAACCGCGCGTGAAAATGGAACGTTGCGAGAGTGGCCGGGAAAGAATTCGTGACCTCCGGGACGACTCCTGAATTTTGGAAGCGTTACCAGCGATTGCCGGAAGTGATTCAACGTCTGGCAGACAAGAACTACAAACTTTGGCTCGAAATCCGCGCCATCCTTCCATCCGTTCCAAAAAACTAGCAGGGCATAAGACGCTTTATTCGGCCCGCGTCGGCGACCATTATCGCGCCATCGCACAAGTCGATAGCAAGTCCGCTGTGTGGACATGGATTGGCTCGCATGAAGAATACAATAAACTCGTTCGGCGGTAAGACCGGAAAAATTGACGAAAGCGTGGCTCACGCAAATCGAGGCGATGGACAATATTTTTCCAGAGGTTAATTATCGGTGTTGGGCGTGAGAAACTGGTCAAATTCCACTTCAAGTTTTCGTGTTCTTGCGTTTCGTGGTTCTTTGGGCACGTCTTTTTTTGGGCTTTTTCGCAAGTTTGAGAGCTTTATTTGTTTTTATCGCTTCCTGTTCTGCTGCGTCTTGAGCAAAAAAGGCGTCTATTTCGTATTCCATTGGAAGCGGTTT
>JBBQAX010000330.1:0-4670 GCA_038316905.1 Verrucomicrobiota bacterium
CCGGTCGCCGTGGCGTGTCGCGCTGAGAATAATTTCTCCGTCACCGCCGAAGAAATCGCAGCGAAGATCACTCCGCGAAGCAAAATTCTGATGCTGAACTTTCCGACCAATCCAACGGGCGGAACGATGTCGCGCGCTGAGCTGGAACGCATCGCCGCTCTCGCGCAGAAACATAATTTGATCGTCATCACCGACGAAATTTATGCCGAGCTAACTTTTGAAGGTGAACATGTGAGCATCGCGTCGTTGCCCGGAATGAAGGAGCGCACGATTTTTCTTCACGGCTTTTCCAAGGCATACGCGATGACGGGTTTCCGAATCGGCTACGCTTGCGGCCCCGTAGAAATAATCGATGCCATGATGCGCATTCATCAATATTCAATGTTGTGCGCGAGCATCATCAGCCAGGAAGCCGCGCTCGAAGCCATCCAGTTTGGGGAGCCAGACACGACCGAAATGCGCGAGCAATATAAACTGCGCCGGAATTTTATCGTCAATGCGTTGAACAAAATGGGGCTGCAATGCCATTTGCCACGCGGATCGTTTTACGCCTTTCCGTGCATCAAATCGACGGGCCTGAGTTCAAAAGATTTCGCGTTCAAATTGCTGGAACAGGAAAAAGTCGCGTGCGTTCCCGGAAGCGCCTTCGGCCCGAGCGGCGAAGGTTATTTGCGTTGCTGTTTTGCCACTTCGCTGGAGCAAATCGAAATCGCAATGGACCGGATGACAAAGTTTGTGGCGCGGGCGAAGTAGTCAACCAATCACAACTTCAGTTTCTCGTTCAGTGCGCCTCACAAATTCCTCTTGTTCGTGCTCCACTTCGAGTGATTGCGCGATTTCCATGGCGCGTTGGCACGATCCGGCTTCCATATCAGCCCCAACTTTTTTCCACAAACCTGGGCACAGATTGAAGGGTCGTCCGCCGATAATGATCTTGGGTTTGTTGTGAGTCGGGGCAGCAGCATGCATCGCTGCGATGGCTTTTTGAGCGTCGGAAAGGTGATAAATCATCGTTACGGAAATCGCGATGACATCCGGTTTCCATTTTTGAAAAAGCCAATCGATATTGCGCAGCGGAAGGTTGGCCCCGAGTGGAACGGTGTCCCATCCGAGCAACTCGAAAGAATCCAGGGCCATTCGTAATCCGAGAGAATGTTGTTCATTGGCAACGCAAAATCCGACAGCCAGTTTTCGCTTTTTAGGAACGTCAAATTCCGATTGCGCCGTGAGGATGGAGAGAAGGGTGTTGGCTGTTTCAGCGCAGAAATGTTCCTGGGCTTCATTGATGACTTGGGTTTGCCAAAGTCGGCCCGTTTCGCGAAGACACGAAACCAAAACATGATCGTAAATTTCGGTCAGTTGAACGCCGCTCTCAATCGCTTCAAAAATTAAAGCGCACGCGCGTCGCCGATCTCGAGCCATCAAAGCGTCCATCCAATCCCGGGCGAGTGTGCCGTGCGGAGCATTTGGGTTGATAAACGATTCGGGATCGGTGGGCATTTCCGGCAGTTTACGAATGGCCGTTTCAATATGGCCTCGGACCAGATTGTGAATCGACGGGATAATCTTTTGAATCGCTTCGCTTATCGAAGACAAATCTTCCTGTAGTTCACTCGTTTTACTTCCAAGTGAAAAAAAGAGAACTTTTGCCCAAGCCACGTAATCCAAAAAAAGTTCCGGCGCGTCAAAACGAATTGCTTCGGCCAAATGTTTTAAGTGATAGCCGACGTCCTCCAAACATTTCTCTTTGCTTGTAGCATGTAACGGCGACTGGCGGGCGAAGTGCCGCTCCACGGCTGCTTGTGCCAAAGAGTTTTGGTGTTCGTAAATAAGGTTGGCGGCTTTTTCTTGCATCAGGATGTGATCAGGTTTCCTTGGCACAGGCATCTTTACCCGGGGCAACGAAGAACCATAACACATCAGTATAGGGAGCGATGGACAAATGCAAAAATCGGATCCCGTTCATAAAGGAAGATAGTCTCCCAAAAAACAATTTTGTAATCCCGCAGTTCTGACGCATTGTTTGCGTTCTTAAAATGGCTGAAAATTCCGCAACCATCGTTTCCGCGTCCGAAATTGAAATCAGTTTCGGTCAGCAAAATATTTTGGACAAAGCCTCGCTCTCGATTTGCGAAGGCGACCGCATCGGCATGGTCGGGCGCAACGGCACCGGCAAATCGACTTTCCTGAAAATTCTCGCGGGCATCGTGGAACCGGACGCCGGGCAAGTCGTGCGCTCGAAGGAACTCACGTTCGGTTATCTCTCGCAGGAATTTACTTTGGACGAATCAAAAAACGTTTTTGAAAATGTTCTGTCCGGCGGACAGCACGTTCTCGATTTGATCCACGAGTTTGAAAATCTGCCTTCGCACTCCAAGCGTGGCGATCATCTGGAACATCGCATCGCGCATCTCGAAGGCTGGACGCTCGATTCGCGCGTGAAAGAAACGATGTCGCACCTCAACACGCCTGCGGGCGACCGCGACATCAAAACTTTGTCCGGTGGAGAAAAGCGCCGCGTTGCCATGGCCAAAGCGCTCGTGTCGCATCCCGATCTTTTGATCCTCGACGAGCCGACGAACCATCTCGATCCCGAATCCATCGAGTGGGTCGTGGAATTTCTGCTCGCCTACACAGGTGCGTTTCTCGTTGTCACGCACGACCGCTATTTTCTCGATCGCATCACGACGAGCATTGTCGAAGTGCAGAATGGAAAAATGTTTTCCTACGAGGGAAATTACACCGAATATCTTCTCGCCAAAGCCGAGCGCCAGACCGCTGAGGAAAAACAGGAGCAATCGCGCCAAAACTTTTTGCGCCGCGAATTGGATTGGGTTCGACGCGGCCCGAAAGCGCGCACCACGAAATCCAAGAGTCGTCTCGACCGCTATTTCGATGTCGCGGGAAAAGGTCCGCCGCCGAGCGAAATGGCCGTTGATCTCGTCATTCCGCCGCCGCCGCCGATTGGCAATCGCGTCGTCGATTTGGAAAATGTCGGCATCACGCTCGGTGGTCGAAAACTTTTCGAGAAACTTTCGTTTAAATTTGAAGCGGGTTCAAAGGTCGGCGTCGCGGGGCGAAATGGTTTGGGCAAATCGACTTTGCTCAAAATGATTCTCGGCGAATTGAAGCCGACCGAAGGCACGGTGAAAATCGGCGACCTGACGAAATTCAATTACGTCGATCAATCGCGTTTGCAACTCGACGAGGAGAAAACCGTTTTTGAAGAACTCGGCCAAGGCAGCGAAGTCGTGCAGTTCGGCGACCAGAAAATTTCCGTGCGCGCTTATCTGCGGCGATTTCTTTTTCCCGAAGACCGGATCATGGCGCAAGTGCGTTACCTTTCCGGCGGCGAGCGGAGTCGATTGTTGCTCGCGCGCATTTTGAAAAACGGTGGCAACTTCCTGATTCTCGACGAGCCGACGAACGATTTGGATTTGCCGACCTTGCGCATTCTTGAGGAAGCACTGATTAATTTTCCCGGCTCGGTTCTCGTCGTGAGCCACGACCGCTATTTTCTCGACCGCGTTTGCACGAGCATGATGGTTTTCGAAGGCGACGGGCAAATCACCGAGAGCGTTGGCAATTACGAATATTATTTGGAGAAAAAATCCAAAGCCGCCAAAGCGCCGCAGATTTCGGCAGCGCGAGATTCCGTCGAGCCGAAATTAAGATCCATTTCCGCCACCAACGAAAGCTCTGCCAAACCGCGCAAATTAAAATTCAAAGAGCAGCAGGAACTGGCCGCGATGGAAACGACGATTCACGATGCGGAAGCAGACTTGGCGCGTCTCCAATCCATCTTCGCCGCGCCGGATTTCTACAAACGCCACGAAGAACACGCGCAACTTCAAGCGGAGTTGAACGCGACCAAAGAAAAGATCGCGAAACTGTATGCGCGCTGGGAGGAATTGGAGAAGTTGAATGGGTGAAACTGAAATGACAAATCTCATTTCAAACAAGCCCCAGAGAGGCGAATTTGTGGAAATCATTTCTGGTCACACAGGTCCGTTGGAGTTTCGCACCTAACGGAGCTAAGAAATGAGGCACAATGCCAGTTCCATTAATTTTTATTCAGATTTTAGAAGATTTTTCAAATTCTCGGAGATTTGAGAGACAAACGAAGCTGTGAAATCATATTTTCTAGATGGAAAGGAAGCCAGAGACGATGACTATATCCGGGCAATCGAAATGTTTCCTGACGACGACATCGGGTTTGTTCGCATCACGATTCCAAATGAAGGCATCTTATTAGTTTCCTCGCATCCCGCTGGCTATGTCATCACTAACGAAAGGCTCGATGGTTCGTCTTGGTTGAGTCCAGTTCTCGACAAGGAACAGATCAGAGAGTTAATCGAATTGTTTCTGGACAGGGACGAAAACTGGCGCGGTGCGTTTGAATGGGAACTGTTTAGTGTGACAACTAAAGATGCCGCTTTTAGAACGTCTCGTATTCTATTAATTGGGGCTGTTTTGATTGCGTTGGCACTTTGGTTGGTTCGACTTTTCACGAATTAAAATCGAATTCAAATAATAGGACAGTTGACTCCGCCAAGACAAAATTTCATTTCAGCCGTTCCTTCGGAACTTATTTTCTGTTCTATGCGCCGGCGTTGAAACGCCGGGCTACGGTCATCATCCCTTGGGGATGAAAAATTCCATCGTAGCGG
>JBBQAX010000331.1:0-4639 GCA_038316905.1 Verrucomicrobiota bacterium
AAACCACCGCCGGTATTGTATTCCGTGAAAAGCGCGTTTCCCACCCGACGAATTCGAAATGTGGCGGACGTCGCGGTATTATTTATGATCGTTTGAGTGGTCGTGGGTTTAAAAATAATCCCCCAAAGCTCCTTGTCGTTACTGGCGCTGTTACGGAAATAAACATCGGCCAAAGTCGATTGAGCGTCGCGCACCACAAAGACGAAAGAAACACCCGCACTGGATGGACGCAATGGAACGTCGAGATCTGCCACGAAATCTCCCGTTAAAAAGAAAGTCGAATCCATGCTCACCCGGCCGTCACCGGTTCCAGCGGCTTTTTTCAAAACCAATGCGCCATTGGTCAACGCGTGGGAGAAGCCAGCATCACTCGTAAATGCGAAATTGGAATCCACCGCGTTGTCATTGTAGTCCTCGAAAAAATTGAACGCGCCCATCGTTGCGAGGCGTGATGAAAACAAAATGCCAATAACCAAAAGAGGAACCAGTTTCATATTTTTAAAGCGTGTTCTCATAGCCCTGAAGAAGTGAGTTGACCTTAAGTCGGATTCTCGGAACAGCAAGCAAATATTCCACATACGGAATATTAAATTTGACAGCCTTTTCGGGTGCGTCAATCGTTGGACAAGCAGCTTGGCCAGTTCCTCCGTCAACAGCGAGGAAACATGACCTTCGCGGAATTTTCGCGAAAGGTCGGATTGCCTGCTTCCACACTGCATCGCCTGGAACAGGGGAATCAAAGTATCACGCTGCGAAAACTACAGCCCCTTTTGGCGCGATTGAAACAAAGATTGCAAAACGCATTTCCGTCCGAGTTTTGAATCCCATTCTTGAATGTTGCTTGGTTTGACCTTCATCCTCAGTTATACAAATATCGGTTCTGAAATGAGCACGATTAAATCGTTAAACGAAACGACTTACCTTCTTAAAAATCACGCCAATGCGCGTCGCTTGCTTGCAGCCACCAAGCAACTTGATTCAGATAAAATCAATGTCACCAATCTCGCGCGATGGAGAAGAATATTGTCGAGGGTGTATACTAGATATAAATTGATGTCCGATGCAGACCTTGGTTAACACACCGACGTTGGCAGAGATGCTGGGTACTAAACCGCATCTTTCCCCCTTGCTTATGAAGGCGCGGCGGCTTGGCTTAACCCCGCAAGGTCTGGCCATCCTCGCTGCCCAACGCGGTTGTGTGCATTATTCAAATGGCATCGAACCCTCCATTCCGTTGGCGTCCAGGCAACAATTTTCAGATGAAGAACTGGCGATAGCACTGCTTTCCGCTGCCCTTCCTTATGACCCGCACTCCATCCGATGTGGAGCAGCCATGTTGAGCACGGAAGGGAATGATCCTCGGCGTCTGACTCGCCTTGCTTCGATGGAGCGATGCGTCGCGCTCGTTCGTTACATTGCTGAGGCGGGAAAAAAATATGAGCCGGAGAATTCGTTTTGGACTGAACTGCTGGAAGCAATGCCGCCTTCGTTACCGCCAAAACCCGGCGTCTTTCCCCACCCGACACGCTTCATCACTATGACAGGATTTACCCGCAAAGGCCCCGGTCTCGTAATCGAATGGCAACGCCCGAGACTTGGGCGAAAGCTCGCGGCATGATCTCGAATGCGGAACGAATTTTGCGCGAACTTGATCGTCATCTCGATCATGAAGTAACGCTGGTGCTCTACGGACGTTCCGCCATTGCTCTGGGATTTGAGAACGCGCCGGAAGCGACGAAACATTCTTTGGACGTCGATGCCATCATTCCGATGACTGCTCGTGAAGTTTTTCGCAATGATCTGAAATTTTGGGATGCTCAAGATGCAACCAATCGCGCTTTGGAAAAAGAAGGTCTTTACATCACCCATTTGTTTGAGGCGAAAGATGTTTTTTTACGACGCGACTGGGAAAATCATTTGGTTCCGATTACTTCATTGCAGACTCAATGGCTGAAGCTCTTTCGACCTGCCACGCTGGATTTAATTCTGACAAAGATGATGCGGGGTGACGATGCGCAGGACATGCAGGACATCTCCTTTCTAATCAAACAGGAGAAAATATCTTCTACGCAGCTTGAAACAACTTTCGCTGAAGCTGTGATTCCAGATCTTGTCGAATTTCGAGATGCATTCCAACGGGCCAAACGGCGAGTCTTGAAACTGGCGAATCCGCACGAGTGAAAACAATTTTAGAATGAATCAACTCCCTCACATCCCCGTTCTTCGTCGCGGCAAAGCGTATGACAGCCTCGACAAAATCAATGTCGTCAATCATCGCACCGGCGAAACGCTGGCGCAGGTCAGCACGGTTAACGCGGGAATTATTCGTAAAGATTTGCAGCGGATTGGAGAATCGCGCGAGGCGTTGAAGAAATTTTCCGTCGCGCAACTCATCGAAATTTCCGCAAAGGCGGGTGAGCTGTTTCTCAATGGCACGGTGCCGTTTGGTGACAAAGGCCACACGCAATCGCCGCAGGAATATATCGAGACGCTTTCATCCACGAGCGGGTTGCCGCATGTGATGGTGCGGCGCAACATGACGAAAATTCATCACGCGCTGACGAACCTGAAAACCATTTTAAATGGCCTGACGCGCGGACTGGATCTCTCAATTCTCGACGCAGGCTTTGGCGAACAGTTCGGCACGAAGCTCAGTTTCTTTCCGACCACACAAGCGCTCGGCCTCGTCATGCCGAGCAATTCTCCTGCGGTCAATTCGCTTTGGCTTCCGGCGATAGCGCTGAAAATTCCAGTCATCATCAAGCCCGGAAAAGAAGAGCCGTGGACCCCGTATCGTTTGATTCAAGCGTTCATCGCGTCAGGTTGTCCGTCGGAGGCGTTTGGTTTTTATCCGACCGATCACGAAGGCGCGAGTGAGATTTTGAAGAGTTGCGGACGCGCGCTCATTTTCGGCGACAAAAATACGATGGCGCAATACGCCAACAATCCGTCCATCCAACTGCACGGCCCCGGCTGGAGCAAAATTCTCATTGGCGATGATGAAATTGAAAACTGGCGCGATTACATCGATGTGATGATTTCGTCTATTGCGGACAACGGCGGGCGCAGTTGCATCAATGCTTCTGCAATCGTAGTTCCGAAATACGCGGCGGAAATCGCGGATGCGCTCGCGCAAAAACTTGGTCCCATCACGCCGACGAAACCGGAAGACGAAAACGCGAAACTTTCCGGCTTTGCAAACGTGAAGATGGCGGAGTTCATCGATGCGCAAATTGAAGATGGATTGAAAACTTCTGGCGCGACCGATGTGACGGCGAAGTATCGTAACGCAGAAGCTCGGAGTTCCGCCTTTAGGCGGTCTGGACCGGCTGAAGCCGGAACTCCAAACGAAGAAAGTTCACGCAAAGTGGAATTTGAAGGCGGAGTTTATTTAAGGCCCACGATTGTCCTGTGCGATTCATTTGACCATCCCCTCGCAAACAAGGAATTTCTCTGTCCTTACGCCAGCGTGGTTGAAGTGCCGCAAAACGAAATGCTCAAACAAATCGGTTATTCCCTCGCCGTCACTGCGATTACGAAAGACGCGAAATTCATCGAACAACTCACGGAGTTTCCGCACATCGAGCGATTGAACATCGGCCCGATTTCCACGATGAAAATTTCCTGGGACCAGCCGCACGAAGGCAACATGTTCGAGTTCCTCTACAAACGCCGGAGCATCGAACGCGTGTAAGTTCCATTGAAACGCAGAGGCGCAGAGTTTAACCACAGATGGACACGGATAAACACAGATTCGGTGGGGCGAGGCTGCTGACGAGCCGCAAAACTTTTCGTCATTTCTTTTTCTTGGCGGGCTTCACCGATTTCAGCGCAGGCAGTTTTTTAATGGCCTCTCCGAAATCCTTTTCTACCTGTGACGGCTCATTTGCGTGCAACGCGCGATGCCGCTCAAATTCCAACTCCGCTTTTTTCACCGCCTGATCGTGAGAAATCTTTCCCGCGTTCGTGAGAACGTCCCGCCCGCTCATCCGCAAAAAATCCTCCAGCTTGCCAATCCAATCGCGCATATACATCAGCTGGCGATTGAGCGCCTGTAGCTCCGCGAATTCCACCTACGCCGTGACAATCCGGTTCAGCATTTCCAGTTCTTCGGGCGAAAGATAATTCTTGGCAATCGTTGTTTCCGACTTGCTCGGTATCGCTCCCAACCAATTCATCATGCCGACATTTGCCTTCGCCGCGTCCACTCGCCCATGAACAACTTCCGCCGCCGTTTGACCATGCGCCGCCCAATGAATTTTGTTCTGCACCGTCGCGAAGAACAACTGCGACGCTTCTTCACCCGGATCGTAATCAATGCTCGTCGCGTAAATATCCAGCGCCTTGCGCCAGAAAACTTTCTCCGACGACCGTATGTCGCGGATGCGCGCCAGCAATTCCTCGAAATAATTTCCGCCTCCGACGCGCTTGAGCCGCTCGTCGTCCATCGTGAAACCTTTGACGATGTATTCCCGCAATCGCTGAGTCGCCCAGATGCGGAATTGCGTGCCGCGATGCGACTTCACGCGGTAGCCGACCGAAATAATCACGTCCAGATTGTAGAATTTCGTCGAGTAACGCTTCCCGTCGGCGGCAGTAGTCAAGGATTCCTTGACAACTGAAGTCTCCGGCAACTCCC
>JBBQAX010000332.1:0-4630 GCA_038316905.1 Verrucomicrobiota bacterium
AGCAATTCCCGCCGCGCCTCCACCGACGACGACAATGTCAAACGATTCACTCATGGATTGAGCAGACGCTCGCGCAAACGGTTGGCGAAATCGGACGCTTCGTTGTCGGTGAGCGTTCCGTCCGCGTGAATGATCGTGAAAGTAAGTTGGTCGCGAAAACGGTAGAGCACGACGCCGACGCCGGGAGGAACCGTCACGCTTGGAACGTGAAAAAGCTTTTCGATGTTTGCGCCGAGAAAAGTTTGTAGCGCTGGATCGACTGTCGCGGTGTCGCCGAAAAAGAGGGAGCAAATCTCACCGCGTAATTCGTGTTTGATCATCCGCGTGTAAATGGGCATCGGCAAACCGCGGAACATTTGCCCCAACGCGATTCCCGGATTGATATGTTCATCGCGCAGAAATTCTTTGTTGCGCGCTTTGACGGCGGCGATGGTTTGTTCAAGATCGCCCAATTGCTCCGGTAAAAATTGATGGAGCATCATCGTAATTTGATTGGAAAAAAGCGGGCCGCGCGCGCCTTTGGGACGCAATCCCACGGGGATCGGCATAACGTAACTTGCGCTCGGACGCGCGGAACGTTCGTGGAGTTGGTGCAATTCCAAAACGGTGGCGGCGAGATGAAAATTGGTGTCGCCGAGAAATCCGCAAAGGCGGCTCGCATTGGCGCGGATGCGCACGGACTCGTCGCGCGAAAACTCGACGACCTGATATTTCAACGTCGGCGTCGTGGGCTGGCGATGGGTTGAAAGTGAAACGGGCAACGCTTTTTGAAATTCATCCAAACGACGAAGTTCGCGCCATGCTTGTTGACCACGAGCGCGCAATCCGCCGACGGGCGTGGCGCGTTGCGCATACCAATCTTCGCCCGATTCAGGAACGGAGTTTTTGTTATCGCCAATCAATGCGAGAAAATATTCCGCGCTCTTGGCGTCCATCAGCGCGTGGGTCCAGGTGAAGAATAATTTTTTCCCGCAGAGATCGAAGCGGATCAATTCGCCGCGATGAATGGCGAGCGGTTCGTTGAAAAGTTTTTGCGCAAGATCAGGAGAGTCGGCGTGAATGCGCACGCGCGGTTTTGTTCGTGTCGATTTCCAGACTGGTTTCAGATTCAAGCCGCGCCCAGGTCGCGAAGAAAGGACTGGAAATTGTTGCACCAGTTCGTCAACGCGTTTTTCCAAAGCTGCGGGATCAATTACCGATGAAAGCTCCATCACGATCGTGCATGAATTTCCGACAAAACCTCTTTTGCGAAGTTCGTAATCGAACCCCAGCATGAGGACGTCGCAACCGTTTGGATATTGGCAATTCATTTGAGCGGACCACTTAACGGCAAATCATGGGAGCGCGGGCTTCCCACCCGCGTTTGGGAAATAGAGACACGCGGGCGGGACGCCCGCGCTCCTATCGCATCGATGCAATTCATTATGTTTTGGGTGGCAGCTCATTTACCAAACGAACCACCACGGCGGCAAGGGCGCGCGGGTTTTTGAGATTTTCCTCGTTGATTTCACTTTGCGGAATCCAGATGCCATAGGTTTTTTCGATGAACACGAGCAGCGACACCAATGACATGGAATCAAAACCGCTGGCGATTAAATCGGTATTTTCATCGACTTGGACTTGCGCGGCGAACATGCCGCCGCGCAGAAATTCGACCAATTTTGCTAGGACGTCGGTTGGTTCGTTCATGCAACTCGCGGTGTGGTTGAACGAAGTATTTTTCCGGTGACAGTAGTTTTTGCGATGTGTTGCACAAAATGAAAATGGCTGGGAACTTTGTCCGCGCTCAAATGGGCGCGGCAAAAATCGCGGAGCGCTTCGGGCGTGGCGGCGGAATCCAAAACCACTTCCGCTTCGACAACTTCACCGAGATGCGGATGAGCAACGCCGTAAACGCGGGATTCGCGCACGGCGGGATGGCGATTTAAACTCGATTCAATTTCTTCGGGGAAAACTTTTTTGCCAGCGAGATTGATGACGGCGGTTTTGCGTCCGGCGAGAAATAGAAAACCACTTGTATCCATTCGCCCGATGTCGCCGGTGACAAACCAACCGTCCGGCATTAATTGATCGCGCGATGTCCACGGGTTGGTGTAGGCGTCAAATATTCCAGGGCCAGACACCACGACTTCGCCGTAGCCATCGCGGTCGGGGTTGCGAATGTTGACGGCAAATTTTGGTAGCGGTTTTCCAACGGAATCCCAACGTGCGATTGGATCGTCCACATTCACGCAGACTAAACCGAGTTCGATGACGCCGAGCGCTTGCGACAATGGGAGACCGAATCGTTGCTGAAATTTTTCAGCAACTTCCTGCGGCAAACTGCACGTTGTAGAAACGGCGAGGCGCACGGACTCAAGTTTTGCTTCGGAGGTGTCGCGCGCAAGCATTGAATAATGAAACGGCGCCGCGTAAAGCACGGTGCCTTGCCAGCGATTAATCGCGTCCAAAAACATGCGCGACAACAGATGCCGCGCCAGCACGATGGTCGCGCCGTTCGCGAGATAAAGCATGATCGTGACGAGAAAATGATGCGCCATCGGCAAACACCACATCACTGTGTCATTCGAACTGATTTTCAAAACTTCATTTGTGGCAGCGATGCGGTCGCGAATGGTTTCGTGAGTGAGCGCGACACCTTTGCTCGCGCTGGTCGTGCCGGAAGTGAAGCGAATGAAGGCGAGATTTAATCCGTGATTATCTGACGGCACAGTTGGGTCGAGCCGTGTGAAAAAAATATCCGGTTGCAATGCTTCGCTTTGTTCGCGCGGCTTTTGGCTCAAGATGGTTTGCAACTGCATCGACGTGGCGATGTTGGAAATTTCGTCGGTCGTGCATTCGATGGGAATGGGAACGACCACCGCCTTGATTCGCCAGAGCGCAAATGTCAGCGCGACGTAATTAACACTGTTGGGAAAACAAAGTCCGACGCGACTGCCGGAATTGATTTGAAGTTCCCGCAACCGTGGAGCAAGCGATGCGATTTGATCGGACAAATGAGAGTAGGAAACGACGCTTTCTGCTTCGATGAATGCCGCTTTTTTGGGCCAACGACTGGCGGTCGCTTCCAATAGTTCGGTTAAATTCATGTCCTCAATTACAATATTGGTTTGGTTACTAGGCCGGATTTAAATGCGGACGATTCTACGTTCAGCGCACTCTCGAGAACTATATTGTGGCGATTCCCGGGAAAGCAATTCCTGAAAAGGAAACTGGGGTTGAATTCTCCCGGGCGTGAATCCATTACTTCCCTCGGTGACGGAGGAAAGCGGTGCGTTACGGGGAGAACCTTTTACGCAACGGCTGACAGGGCAGCGCCGCAGTAAACACAGGTGCTGCGGGACTCACTGGAATTTCGTCCACACTGCGGACACAACACAACTGCTGGGACGGTTTTGCCGTCGAGAGTTCCGTCACGAAGATCAATCTCTTCCATCTTGTCAAGAATAGCTGATTCGGAGATGTCGAGGCGGCTCTGGACCAGCTCGAACATCGCCTGATAAGCGATTTCCAACGCAGCGACTTTCCGTTTCAAATCGTCGAGATCCGAGGTTCCATCCGCTGGTTTCAGACCGCCGGTTGCGCTCAAACGCCGACGCTGATAGTTATCAATCAAGAGATCCATAATTCGTAGCTTGTTGTGTCGAAATTATCCGAATCCGAAAGACAGGCCAATGAGGGAACGTCCTCTACCTTAACTAAGAGTTTGGAGAAAAACTCTTGAATTCATTTTGGTTTGTAACGGACGGTGAAAGCGCGGCACCAATCCGGACTCAGCGTCTCATTAAGCAACTCTAACGCTACCGTATAGTGTTCAGACCGAGTTTGTGCGCCAGTTTACTCAATCGAATTTTGTGTCCATAAAAATGGTGAAGGTGAATGACTTTTCCGCAGTGACAGCAAAGGACCACGTGGGTTCCCGCGTTTTCAGTTTCACTTTCCTCTAATATTTCAAATGAGATTTTGTCGCAGCATTTCCACTCTTTCACGGCCAGAATTTAATGCGTCAACAGAAACTTTCAAGTGGCGCTCTACGAGATAGCTTTCGCTTTAACGTTCCAGAATTTTTTTTTGAAGCCGGTTGCTTCAATCAGAGGCTTCTGTGTCACACCGATTCTAATCATTCGGAGATAGGCGTTACAGGTTCGGGGCGGATATCGGCAATAGTGTCAGCTGTCTCGCCCAAATTTTTCAAGGCAAGTGACACTAGATTGATTTTTTCCAGCGTCCATTTCAGATCCAGTTGTTCGAACTCGGTTGTCCGTTCACGACGAGGCAGTAAATCCAATTTAAAGGCACCCCATCGATAGATTTCCGTCTCAGACATCTTTTGGGTGTTGGCCATGAAACGATCCTAGCTAAAACAATGCCGAGGATCTGTCGTCCCATTCTTACGTTGCACGACATAGTCGGCGTTATCGTTGACGGTGACATCAAGTTTGCGTAAGTGAATTCCGTAGAGGATGGTTTAGTCGCGGGACGCCCGACACGCTTACGCTTTTTGCAATTCGATCCAAAACTTGCTTCCCGCATCTGGTTTCGATTCGACCCCGACTTTTCCACCCATGCGTTCAACACCTTTGCGGACGATGGAGAGTCCAATGCCGGTGCCGGAGAAGCGCGAGCCGTG
>JBBQAX010000333.1:0-4629 GCA_038316905.1 Verrucomicrobiota bacterium
TGGCTGGAATTTAACCAGCGCGTGCTCGACGAGGCGCTCAATCAACGAACGCCGTTGCTGGAACGCGTGAAGTTCTTTTGCATCGCTTGTTCGAATCTTGATGAATTTTTCGAAGTGCGCGTCGCCGGGCTGAAACAACAAGTTGAAAGCAGTGTCGTCGAGCGCAGTCTGGATGGTTTAACCGCCAGCGAAAGTTTGAACGCCGTGACGCAACGCGTTCGCCGGATGGTGGAACAAAAGTATCAATGTTGGCGCGAAGAACTCCTGCCAGCGCTGGCCGAAAATGGAATTCGATTCCTCCATTTCCACGAACTGAACAAGGCAGACCTGGGCTGGATCGAAAATTATTATCGCACCAAAGTTCGTCCCGTTTTGACCCCTTTGGGAATTGATCCCGCGCATCCGTTTCCGCAATTGCTCAACAAGTCGCTCAATATTGTCGTGCAGTTAGAAATCGTGCAGGCGAAGGAAACGCGCCGCCGACTCGCCGTCGTGCAAGTGCCGCGCGTGTTGCCTCGCCTCGTGAAATTGCCGCGCACCGATGGACGACAGGAATATTTATTTCTCGGGAGTTTGATCGGCCACTATTTGAGCGACGTTTTTCCGGGAACGAAAATTCTCGGCTATTGGCATTTTCGCGTCACGCGGAACAGCGAGCTTTACATCGACGAAGATGACGCGGGCAATTTGCTTAAAGCTGTGGAAAACGAATTGCACAATCGCCGTAAAGGCGACGCTGTTCGTCTCGAAGTTGAGAAGGATTGCCCACTCGAAATTCGCGCCCAACTTCTGGAAAATTTCCGGCTCGAAGAGGAAGATTTGTATGTCATCGACGGCCCGCTCAATCCGGTGCGGCTCATGGCGATTTACGAAGGTGATCATTCGCCAGAGCTGCGCGATCCACCTTTCGTCGCGCCAGTTGCGCCCGCCTTGCGCGATGAAACGGATTTGTTCGCCGCGATTCGTGAGCGCGATATTTTACTGCATCATCCCTACGAAAACTTCAGCAGCGTCGTTGATTTTCTAAAACAAGCGGCGGCTGATCCAAACGTTCTCGCGATCAAACAAACGCTCTATCGCACCGGCGGCGATCCGCAAATCGTCGGCTCGCTCATGGACGCCGTGCGCAACGGAAAACAAGTCACCGTCGTCGTGGAACTGAAAGCGCGTTTCGATGAAGCGAACAATATTTTGTGGGCGCAACGGCTCGAAGAAGCGGGCGTCCACGTCGTCTATGGATTGGTTGGCTACAAGATTCACGGGAAGATGTGTCTGGTCGTGCGCAAGGATGACGACGCGATTCGCCGCTACGTTCATCTGAGTACGGGAAATTATAATCCGACAACGGCGCGCATTTACACCGATGTCAGTTTGATGACGTGTCATGCGGATTTCGGCGAAGACGCGACCAATTTATTCAATTTGCTCACGGGAATTTGTCAGTTTCAGGGAACTCGAAAATTTCTCGTCGCTCCTTTCGAATTGCACAAAAAAGTTCAGTCGCTCATCCAGCGCGAAACGGAAAATGCGAAGAAAGGTTTGCCCGCTCGCATCATCGCCAAAATGAACGCGCTCGTGGACAAGGAAACGATCGAAGCGCTTTACCGCGCGTCGCAAGCCGGAGTGAAAGTGGACTTGATCGTGCGTGGCATTTGTTGTTTGCGTCCGAAAATGAAAGGCATCAGCGACAATATTACCGTGCGCAGCATCGTTGATCGATTTCTCGAACACAGCCGCATCTTCTATTTTGAGAACGCGTGTCAGTCAGAGCTTTTCATTGGCAGCGCGGATTGGATGCCACGGAATTTTTTCCGACGTATCGAAATCCTCTTCCCGATTTTGGATGGAAACCTGCGCGAACGCGTCCGCAGCGAACTCCTGGAACTTGCCCTGAACGACAACGCCAAGGCGAGAATCCTGGGACCGAATGCAGTTTACTCTTCGCCCCATCCGCGGAGATCAAATGTCCGGCGCAGCCAAACGGAATTGATTGCCCGCGCTCTCGGCCAAAACGGGGAGAAAACGTCACGCCAAAAAACGAAATATCCCGTCGTTAAACTTGCGCCAAAACCGGTGCGGGCAAAAAGAGAGCGCTGAACTTGATCGTGCTTTGAAGGAAAGGGGATGACAGCGACCGCTCAAAATTCTTTAAAACCAATCACAATTGTAGGTGGCGGTTTGGCGGGGCTGACACTTGGAATTGGTCTGCGTCAGCGTGGGATTCCCGTTAAGCTTTTCGAAGCTGGAAAATATCCGCGACATCGCGTGTGCGGCGAATTCATCAGTGGCGCTGGCCAGCGTTCTCTCGATCAACTTGGTTTGCGGAAGAAGATCATCGAAGCCGGCGCGCACGCTGCAAAAACCGCCATGTTCTTTTCCGGCAAGATAGTTTCAGCAGTTAAAATCCTTCCCGAAGAAGCGCTCTGCATCTCCAGATTCGCTCTCGATCATTTGCTCGCCGAAGAGTTTCGCCAGCTTGGCGGGGAACTTCATTCCGGCTCACGTTGGACTGAAGAATTCGGCGATGGAACGATCCGCGCTTCCGGCCGACGCGTGCAAAGCAGCGTCGATGGCTGGCGATATTTCGGTTTAAAAGTTCACGCCCAAAACGTGACGCTGGCCGCTGATCTCGAAATGTATTTTGTGCCAAACGGTTACGTCGGTATCTGCCAACTCGCGGGTGGCGAAGTAAATATTTGCGGTCTTTTTCGGAGTCGCACAGCAATGCCAGAGTTATCCAACAACTGGCCTGATTGGTTGAAAGGCCCGCCCGGCTCCGCGCTGGAATCGCGACTCGCCGACGCAACCTTCGACGAAGAGTCCTTTTGCAGCGTCGCCGGTTTATCGCTCGCACCACGAAAAGCTTCTGCGCATGACGAATGTTGCATTGGCGATTCGCTCACCATGATCCCGCCCGTGACCGGAAATGGAATGTCGATGGCTTTTGAATCGGCTGAGTTCGCAATTGAACCGATGGCAAACTACAGCTCCGGGAAAATTTCATGGAACGCCGCGAAGGAAACCATCGCTCATCGTTGCGATGAAAAATTCTCTCAGCGCCTGACTTGGGCGAATGTCCTCGGGAAAGGTTTGTTCCATTCCACCTTCCGCCATTGGTCGCTCCAGCTCGCATCGCGCGTCCCCGGAATCTGGTCTGCCTTTTATTCACGCACTCGTTGAATGCAGTGTTGCACTGAGACGCATGGACGGAAAATTTTTCTCTTTCGTCCGCACTTTTGCCAGTATGTTACCTCTATGGGACAACGACGTGAGGCGCGCGAACGCGCCGTTCAATTTTTATTTCAGCACGATTTAAATCCGACTGAAGATCTGGAATTGGCGCTTTCGCAATTCTGGAATTCGCAACGGGCGGCCTCGCTTGCCGAAGACAAAGGCGCGGCAACCTGGGGCCAAAAAACCGAATTGCCGCCGCCATCCGCTGAAGAAACGGCGCTGCGAATTTTTGCCGAACCGCTCATTCGCGGCACCATCGAAAATCGTGCGTCCATTGATGAACGCATCATCAAACACGCGCAAAATTGGGATTTGCACCGGATGGCTGTGGTGGACCGAAATATTTTGCGCCTGGCGATTTACGAAATGCTTTTTCGCCAGGATATTCCACCGGTTGTCAGCATCAATGAAGCGGTGGACATCGCCAAAAAATTCTCCACGGAAGACAGCGGGAAATTCGTTAATGGCCTCTTGGATAAAGTAAAAGGCGAACTGATGCGGCCCGCACGGATTGTTAAATAAGATGTTTGCCGACCTGCATCTCCACACCATTTTTTCTGACGGCACTTATACGCCGGAGGAGTTGGCCGCGCACGGGAAACGCGTCGGCCTGGAGGCAATGGCGCTGACAGATCACGATACGATTGAAGGCTGCGAGCGTATGGCCGCGGCGTGCAAGTTGCAGGAGATTGAGTTCATTCCCGGAACAGAGTTAACGGCTGAAGTTAATGGAGTTGAACTGCATCTGCTTGGTTATTTCATCGACGTAAAGAATTCCAAATTCCTCGCAGAGACCGCGAAGTTTCAAACCGTTCGGCAAGATCGTATTTGCGAAATGGTGGCGCGTCTTAACCAAATCAATGTTCCATTGCGCGCCGAAAGCGTATTCAAAATTGCCAACTGCCGGTCGCCGGGCCGTCCTCACGTCGGTCGCGCACTGATTCAGGGTGGCTTTTGCAGAAGTATGGAGGAAGCATTTGATCGTTTCCTAAAAAAGGGCAAACCAGCGTGGGTTCCCAAGTTTAAAATTTCCGCCTTCGACGCCATTGAACTCGTCCATGAAGCGGGCGGACTGGCGGTTATGGCGCATCCGGGCCTCAACCGCACCGACTCGATCATTCCCGCGCTCGTCGAAGCCGGGATGGATGGCATCGAATGTTTTCACAGTAAACATCCTCCCAAAACCTCGGAGCATTATTTGCAACTCGCGGCTAAACATACTCTGCTCGTCACCGGCGGCTCGGATTGTCACGGCATGAGCAAAGGCAGACCGCTCATCGGCACCGTGAAACTGGGGGAGAAATATTTTGCTGCTTTGAAGGAAAAAGCCGCGTCGCGCCAAAGGAATTTTGCGCGCGCATAAACGCATTCTCAGCCAACTCGAAATCGTAAATC
>JBBQAX010000334.1:0-4612 GCA_038316905.1 Verrucomicrobiota bacterium
TGCCCATCGTTGGAATTGATCTCGGCGAACATGATTTTTTCATCCGCAACACTGTCGCTGTGATTCGCAACGCGCCTCATCCCGAAGCGGCGCAAAAACTTTTCAATTATTTGCGCAGTGGCGAAGTCACCGAAAAACTTCAGGCCGCAGGAGCCGTGGAAGGTTTCCTCGCGAAAGATATTTCGGTGACGCCGCCCGAAATTGAATGGAACGAATTATTGCGCATCCAAAACGCGGGAATGACCGAACTGAAAGAAATTTTCCTGCGATGAGTTCTTTCGAGACAAAGGTAAAAACGTCCTGTGACCGTCGAAATTTTTCCGCCGTCGTCGGAGCGCGGGCTTCCTGCCCGCGTGTGCTGCAACTCGCAGGCGGGATGCCTGCGCTCCAATCATGAACTGGCCGCTGCTTCAAAACAGTTTGCTCGTAAGCGCGCTCGCCACTTTGTTTTCGGTGTTGCTCGGATTTATTTCCGCGCTCTGGCTTGCGGGATTGGAAACGCGTTCCAGAAAATTTATTTCGCTATTGGCGATTCTCGCGCTGGCCCTTCCACCGTTTCTGGTCACGAATTGCTGGCTCCAATTTCTCGGTCACACCGGCGTCTGGCGAAGCTGGCTGCCGCTGAACATTTTCTCTCTCGGCGGAACGATCTGGATTCTCACGCTCATGACCTGGCCAATCACTTTATTTTTCACGCTCGTGTCCTGGCGACGTCTGGAGCAATCGCAACTCGAAGTTGATCCCATGCTGACGGACGGTTCGCTCTTGAAATGGCTTCTCATTCCCATCGCAAAAACTTCTTTGACGCAAGCTGCCGTTCTTACGTTTATTTTGGCTTTAAACAATTTTGCTGTGCCAGCGATTTTGCAGGTGAAAGTTTTTCCGGCAGAACTTTGGGTAAGTTTCAACACGACTTTCGATTACCGCGCGGCGCTCCAAATCGGCTGGCCGATGATCGTTGCGCCGCTTTTGCTGCTCTTTGTTTTTCGCGGGCAAACGATTCCTTCGTTCGAGAAGAAGCGTGAAATTTCTGCGGCGCACTTCAAACGACAGCTTGGCAAAAGATGGTTTGTTTTCGGCGGCGTGGTTTGCGTCGCGGCGATTTTCTTTTCCGCCGTTCTCCCGCTCTCCCAACTTTTGTTCGCGTCTGAAACATGGGGCGATTTCGTTCCCGCGTTGTCCGCTGGAAAATCTGCCGTTTTTCAATCCGCCCTCTTGGCCGCGCTCGCAGCGACGGTAATTGTGGCGATGGCCGTGACAACATCGCGATGGCAGTTGCGATCTATTTCGTGGATTTCATTCCTGATTCCCGGCGTCATCCTGGGAATATTTCTGATTTGGGTTTTTAATCGTCCGCCGATGATTGCGTTTTATCAAAGCATCGGAATTGTGGTTCTTGCTTTTGCCGTTCGTTATTTCGCGCCGGGTTGGAACATCGTTGCTCATGCGCTGCGAACGACGGACCGCAACGTGAACGATGCCGCGCGTTTGGAAGGCGCAAACCGTTGGCAGATTTTTTTTCACGTCCAACTTCCGCAAATCTTCTCGCCACTCGGCGTCGCGTGGTATGTGAGCTATCTATTTTGTTTGTGGGATGTCGAAACGCTCGTGCTGATCGTGCCGCCGGGAAGCGAAACGGTTTCGCTGCGCATTTTTAATCTGTTGCACTACGGACACAATTCTCAGGTGAACGCGCTGTGTGTTTTGCTGTTGGGATTGGCGATTTTGCCGTTGGCAATTTGGTTTGTAGGAGGCGACGTGAGGAGACTCATTTTGAACGGGGAAATTAGAACCTCATCACGTCGTCTCCTCCAAGTTGGATTGCTCGCGACGTTGTTGATGTTACTCGGCTGTTCCGTTTCAGAAACCGGTGAGAGGATAAATTCCGTTCAAAGCAAAATCTTCAGTCACGTCGAAATTATCGGTTCACGCGGGACGGGTGCGGGGCAATTCAACAAGCCGCGTTCGCTGGCGTTGGATCGTGATGACAATTTGTTTGTCGCCGACATGACGGGACGTATTCAGAAATTCTCATCTAACGGAATGTTTCTGGCCGTGTGGCAAATGGAGCAAACCGACCTCGGCAAACCAAAGGGAATGTGTCGCGATCAGGATGGAAATATTGTGGTAATCGAGCCGCATTATTCGCGGGTGAATCATTTCTCGCCGGCAGCAAAACTCCTTTTACGCTGGGGCGACCACGGAACGAATGAAGGTCAGCTTGCTTTTCCGCGCGGCGTCGGAGTGAATTCGCGCGGTGAAATGTATGTCAGCGAATATGGATTAACGGAACGCGTGCAACGATTCTCCCACAATGGCGAAAAGTTTTTGAATGCGTTCGGCAGGCCTGGCGATGGAGCAGGGGAGTTCAATCGCGCGGAAGGTTTGGGAATTGATTCCAAAGATCAGGTTTATGTCGCGGATTCGTGCAATCATCGTGTTCAGGTTTTTACGAGTGAGGGGAAAGTTTTGCGGAGTTATGGAAAGGCCGGGAACGGCGTGGGCGAATTGAGTTATCCCTACGACGTGCGGGTGGATGCAACCGGTTTGCAGTTCGTTTGTGAATTTGGGAATAGCCGGATTCAGATTTTCGATGCGAATGACAAAACTGTGGAAATGCTGGGCGAAGCCGGAAGCGCGCCGGGTGATTTTGCAAATCCGTGGAGCATAGATTTGGATTCGCAGGGAAATCTTTACGTGGCGGATTCTTCGAATCATCGCGTGCAGAAATTTGTGCGGGTGGAACAGGCGTCCCGCCTGTTGAATTCGGCGTCTCGCCGAATTCTGTTCGACGACTCCGCAATTGCCAAGAACCTGGCGCATCCAACGATGTTTCCTGACGGAGAAATTATTTCGAAGGATGACTTGAATAATTTGGTTTCAAAAGACGCTCGACTACGGATTCTGGCGGGACGCCGGAATCAACAGGCCGGAGGCCTGTTCCACCCATGAACTTCCAATTCGCCAATCCACTTTACTTACTGCTGCTCGCTCCGGCACTGGCGTGGGTGATTTGGCTTGCGGCGAAATCGGACGTGCAAATCAGTGCGTGGCGGCGATGGATGGCGTTTGGTTTGCGCGTGGTGATTGTGCTCGCGCTTGTGCTGGCGATTGCCGGATTGCAATGGAAGAAGCCGCTGGAAGGAATGAATGTTTTCTTTTTGCTAGATCGTTCGGACAGCGTTCCGTCTTCGCAGCAGGAAGCTGCGGCGGGTTTAGTCAACAAGTTTTCCGCGCTGAAAAAGAAAACCGACAAAGCTGGCGTGCTGGTTTTTGGAACAGATGCGGGAATCGAATCGACACCGAATGCCGCGATCAATTTGCAGAAGATTCAGGCGATCGTAGGGACGGAGCGAACGGATATTTCCGGCGCAATTCGACTTGGGACGGCAGCGTTTCCTGAGAGCGGCCAGAAACGACTTGTTTTGTTTTCAGACGGAAATGAAAACATCGGCGATGCGCAAAATGCATTGCTCGCGGCCAAATCTCTTGGCGTGACTTTTGACGTTGTTCCGCTCGGCGTTTCACGGGCGAATGACGTCGCGGTGCAGAAGCTTGGTTTGCCGAGCAATGTCAAAAAGGGGCAGGCGTTCGAGGTTAAAATTTTCGCGCAAGCGGATCAGGCGCAGACTGCGACGGCTCGCCTCTATCGCAATAAACAGTTTCTCGGCGAACAGAAGGTGGAACTTGCCGCCGGGAAGAATCTTTTCACGTTTCCGCAGTCGCTCGATGAGCCCGGGTTTTACAGCTACGACGTGCAACTCGAAGCCGCAGGTGATTTGTTGCCACAAAATAATCGCGCCAGCAGTTTTGTTCATGTCCGAGGAAATCCTCGCGTGCTCGTGATTTCCAGCGAACCAAAGGTGGACGCACAATTGGTTGCTGCGTTGCAATCGTCGAAGCTCGAAGTGAAGCAGGCGGATATCACCGGTTTTCCTCCTACGCTCGCTGAGATGCAAAGTTACGACACGATTTTTCTCAGCAACATTTCCGCAGGCGATTTGGGAACGGACGCGATGAAACTTCTGGAAAGTGCCGTGCGCGATTTTGGGGTCGGACTGGTTTGCGTGGGCGGCGATCAAACTTACGCGGCGGGAAGTTATCGCGGGACGCCGCTCGAAGCGACGCTGCCGGTTGAAATGGAGTTGAATAGCAAGAAGGTGTTGCCGAGCGGCGCATTGGTGATCGTCATGCACGCAACTGAGTTTCCCAATGGCAATCAGTGGGCGCGTGATATTGCGTTCGCCGCGTTGGATTCGCTCGGGCCTCAGGATGAAATGGGAATTGTTTTTTGGGATGGCGGACAAAATAACAAGTGGCTTTTTGAGTTGGGAAAAGTTGGTGACAAAAAGGAAATGGGCAAACAGATCACGGGGATGAATCCGGGCGACATGGTGGAATTTCAAGGGCCGATGGTGATGGCGCATGAGGCGTTGAAGAAGTCGAACGCAAATTTGAAACACATGGTCGTCTTCAGCGATGGCGATCCCGCCGCGCCGAAACAAGAACTCGTGCAGGCAATTGTCGGCGACAAAATCACGATTAGCACGGTGATGATTGGCGGACATGTTTCGCCAGAGACGATGACGTGGATGGCAGACATGGGTCGCGG
>JBBQAX010000335.1:0-4606 GCA_038316905.1 Verrucomicrobiota bacterium
AGTTTTAGGACGGCCTGAACAAACGGGTCGCCCTCCGAAAGCATGTCGAGCGTTTCAACCTTCACCTCAGTTCCTTCCGGGAGTTTTACTTCGGGCGGCAACACCACGACGCCATTCTGGACTTTTCCTGTATAACTCATGGCTCAATTTTCGCTTAAAATCAGAGGGAAAGCAAGCGAACGGCGCGGTGATGAACGTCAGATTCCTCCCCTTTCCATGGCAGCAATCAGGGGCAGCAAGACCGCAAATAGCGCAATCAGCGTTAAAAGAACCAAAAAGGCCATGATAGTGGCGAAGAAACCCATCCATAAACTTCTGCCATTTGCTTTTCGCATCCAAACATAAACGCAATACACCGCCGCCAGCAGCGGAGGCATAAAAAAATACGGTCTGTAGCTAACAACGAATTCGGTGAACGCCGGCAATCCCCCGCCTCCCGTTGACCGCACCGTCAACTCAGGCAGACTCAGCAAACCCCACAAAAAGAAGCAACTGATGCAGAAGAATACGAGAAGCAAACCGTGAATGATCATGTTCAGCGGATTCCGGTTCACCTTGGCAAACTCCGGTTCGAGTTTCTCGAGACTGCCAACACGATGCGTCGCAACCGAAAAAGATTCCTCCGACGATAATCCTTTGCTTTGCATTTGGCTCACGGAATCGCGGATGTGCGACTCCAACTCTTTCAGGTTCTCTGCTTTGACCTGCGATGATTGGCCGAGACGCTCCAACCAAAGTTGAAGCGCGCTGTTTAAGTCGAACTGGGATTCGGTTGCCATAATTTTGTCAGGGTTTCGTGGACATTCATCCACTGTTGTTTTTCTTCGCGAAGCGCTTTGCGGCCTTCCTTGCGCAGCCGGTAATACTTCCGCTTTCGGCCCGTCTCGGCATCGCGCCATTCGGACTCGATCAAGTCTTCTTTCTCCATCCAATGCAGGACGGGATAAAGCATGCCCTCAGTCCACTCGATCTTGCCGCCGGACAATTCGCGCACGCGTTGGATGAGCGCGTAACCATAGTTCTCGCCCTCCGTCAGCACGGATAAAACCAACGGCACAGTCGAGGCGGCAACGAGTTCCTTAGCAAGCATTGCAGTGTTATGCCTTGCATTGCTATGCTTGTCAAATACTCATTTGAATCCGCGCAAATCGAACGGAGCGCCGACTTGCAGTCGGCTTTGGACTCAATGAACTTCGCAGGATGATTTTCCAAGCATTCTCGTTGCGCCGATACTTTAAGCCGGTTGCAAACCGGCGCTCCGAAGACGGTAGAGACGCGCCACTTGAACTTTTGTCTCTCTTGTTAGAAATGCCAAAAGATGCCATCGTTTTGAGCAGACTTTATGAACACGCCCTTCGCCGACAAAACTCAGATGCAACACCGGTTGTTCTCGGAACTTTCCAACATGTTCGGCAAGGAAGTTCCGCTCTACGACAAATCGCTGCTGGTGAACAAGGAATGCAACAAAACGGTTTGCGCGTTGTTGGCGCAAATGTATTCCGGGTTCAGTCTTTCCGACGCACAACTCGATAAGACTAGCGGCGAACGGCACGGGGCGATTCGTATTGGCAAGGCGGAGGAATATCGGTGGGTTGCAAAATTTTTCGCGGCGTTCGGGATGGAGCCACACAATTTTTATGACATGACGAATCTCGGCGGCAAAAGCCAGCCGATCATCGCCACAGCGTTTCGTTCTTCGCTGAATCCTGAGCATCGCGTTTTCACGTCGTTACTCGTGACCGATTATTTTGATCCGAAAACGCGTGAGCGAATTGAAGCGTTGCTCGCGTCACGCGACGTTTTTTCGAAACGCGCGAAGGAATTGGTTTTGAAGAACGAAACGCAAGGCGGCTTGAGCGACGAAGATGGCGAAACGTTAATCCAAGAGGGCATCAACCGCATTTTCAAATGGACGGGCAAAGCGCACGATCACCAGCTTTACAAGGAATTGAGCGACGCCGGTTTCAAAATCGCGGCGGACATCGCGTGCTTTGAGTCGCATCACCTGAATCATCTCACGCCGAACACGTTTTGGATCGATCTCTACACGACGGCGATGAAGTTTTGCCTCAATGAATTGGACGCTGAAACGCATCTGAAACGCTCGACCAACGCGCTGAATTTTCTGGCGACCAACGCGGATGAAGATTATTTGCGGCTCCACTTTAAACATCTGCGCCGCGAAGAGATTGATTCGTTCGGCAAAACTAAAATCGCGCCAGGTGCCGCGAAAACTTTGGCGGAAAAATTAACGCGTCGTTTGCAGGAACCGGATTTGGCTTTGAGCAAATTGAAACACGCCGGGTTTAAAGATTTCACCGAAGGCCCGCCGACCGGCGTCCCGCTTTTATTGCGACAGGATTCCTACAAAGCGTTGACTGAACCGGTGACATTTGTCGAAGCGGACGACGTGAAAATCGAAACGGTTCACACGGCGCGTTTCGGCGAAATCGAACAACGCTTTTACGCCGCGACTCCGAAAGGCCGAAAATTATACGACGAATGTCTGGCCGCGGCCGAAGCGCAGAAAAATCCTGACCTGATCAAGAAAGATTTCGAGACGTATCAGGAAGCCTTCGCGAAATGTTTCGCGCCGTTCCCGAAAACACTTCCTGAATTGCTGGAGCAGAAACTGGTTTTCGGTCGCTACTCCGTGACGGAAAAAGGTCTGGCCGCAAAAGGTAAAATCAACACGACCGACATTTTGGAATTGGTGAAGCTCGGTTACGTCGATTACGACGGTTTGCGTTACGAAGATTTTCTACCGTTCAGCGCAGCGGGAATTTTCGCGTCGAATCTTGGTCAGTACGGAACGAAATCCACCGCGAAGGAAAAGCCGTCCTACACCAAAGATACGCTGGAAAAAATCATGGGCAGAAAAGTGATCGAAGCAACCGAGATTTATGCCCGTCAGGAGGAAGAATCAATTCGCGAAACTTTTGAGCAACTGAGTTTATCTCAAAAAATTTCCGAAACAACCAGCGCCGAACGGGAGAGCGTTGCGGTCGCTGGTTAATTGTTGCTCTGAGAATTTTTTCCTGTCGCGACCGATTCCATTTTTGGGAAGAAATTCGTTTCGCCTTCCGAGCGCGCGATGATCACCGCGCCGCAGGCATCGCCGAAAACGTTGACCGCCGTGCGCGCCATATCGAGGATGCGTTCCACCACCAAAATCAGCCCGACGCCTTCCGCAGGCAATCCGATGGCGCCGAGAATTACCACGATGGCGACCAACCCGGCGCTCGGCACACCCGCTACTCCGATGGAAGTAAACAGCGCGAGCAAAACGATTAGCAATTGTGTTCCGAACGAAAGATCCAAACCGTACAACTGCGCGATAAATATGGCGGCCACGCATTCAAAGAGCGCGGTTCCGTTCATGTTCACGGTGGCTCCGAGGGGCACAACGAAGCTGCTGATGCGATTGGAAACGCCGACATTTTTTTGAATGCATTCAAGCGTCAACGGCAATGTTGCCGAGGACGAGCTGGTAGAAAATGCCGTTAATAATGCGGGCAACATTGCGCGAAAATGTTTCCATGGATTGACCCGGGCAAAAATCCAAAGCAGCAGTGGCAAAACCAGAAACAGATGCAGCGCTAATCCCGCGAGCACGGTGAAAAAAAGCGAAAGCAGGTGACGCAGTTGTTGCACGTCCGTGGTGGCGACGATTTTTGCGACCAGCGCGAAAATTCCGATGGGCGCAAATTTCATTACCAATCCGGTGATTTGAATCATCACGTCGTAAACGCCCTGCCAAAACAATTTCAGAATTCGCGCTGGCTCACCTTTCATTCGCCCGGTGAAATAGCCAAAGAGAATGCTGAAAAAAATGAGCGCCAGAATGTCGGAATTGTTCCCGGCGGTGGACACGATATTCTCGGGAATCATGCGCAAGAAAACTTCCACCACGTCCCGCGTTCCACGTTCGCCCATTGTTTTGTTGAGCGCCGTCGCGTCGGCGGTGAGGCCGAGCGCCACCGGTTTTCCATCCACCAAACCGGGTTTGATCCAGTTGACCAGCGTGACGCCAATTAGAGTGGCGATCAATCCGGTGGCGATAAAATAAGCGAGCGTTTTGAAACCGAGCCGGGCAAACGCGCGTTCCGTTCCCAGGCCGGCGACGCCCGTGATAATCGCGGAGGCCACCAGAGGAACGATCAACATGCGAAGCGCGCGCAAAAAAAGTTGCCCAACGAATCCAAATATTTCGATGAGCGGAATTCCGAAAACAGCCGAATCGCCTGCCCAATGCCCGACGACAAAAGCGGCGGCGAGCGCGATGAAGATTTGCCAGTGAAGTGGGATGCGACGCATTTGGAACCGTAGTTAGTTTCGCGCGGGCAAGGCAATCTCGGACTCTTTTCTGGGTGCGGTTCCAACTGGCGGTCAATCACGAACAGGATTTCTCTCTCTCCCCGCGAGCAACGAGTGGGGAGAGAGCCGGAGAGAGGGGAATTTTTAAAAGTCGGCTCCTCTCCCCGGCCCTCTCCTCGCTCCTGCGTCGCGAAGAGAGGGAGAAAATTGACCGCCAGTTGAAATCGCACCCCTCGTTTCTCAAGCAATTTTCAGAAACTCGCTTCGCTGATTTTTAGGAATCAATTTT
>JBBQAX010000336.1:0-4586 GCA_038316905.1 Verrucomicrobiota bacterium
CGGCCCGTAGCTCAAATCCAGTCCGCGAAACCAATTGTCCCCGAAAAGAAAATCGTTTGTGCCGTGATGCGCAACGTAGCCGGAGCCAGAGCGTTCGAGAATTTCTTCGTTCACCCGCCGGCCATGGAGATTCAAAGTGAACAGATGATTGCGAAATTTCTCGGGCCAGTTATCGCCCTGATAAATCATTGCGCCCGCGTGCGCGTGTCCGCCGCCCATCGAATCGGCCGCTCCGTCGCGGGAGTCGCGCCAGGATTTTCCAGTGTCGAAATGCCAGTGGTCAGCGTGCATCTCGATCAGTTTATAGACATGGTCGTTCGGGTCGTTGGAGAGAGCGCGAACAAAATGCCCGCCAGAAATCATGTGCCAAAGATGTCCACCGACAGTATTGATAAAAAACAATTCGCCGTGTTTGTCCCAATCATAGCCCCACGGATTTACGGTGCCGGTGGCGAGCACTTCAAAAATCTTTTTTGAGGGATGGTAGCGCCAGATACCGCCACGGATCGGGACGCGATTTTTAGGGAGAGATCCGGGCGCGCCGATCTCGCCAGGCGAAGAAGCCCCGCACCTGCCGTAAAGCCATCCATCTGGTCCCCATCGCAGTCCATTTACAACGGTGTGATAACTCGAAGCCGGCACCACGAAACCATCCAACAAAACCTCTGCAGCAGAGTCGGCAACATCGTCCCCGTTTTTATCGGGATAAAAAAGCAGTTGCGGCGGACAGAGCGCCCACACGCCGCCGCGCCCGACTTCAATGCTCATTAACCGTTGTGCTTCTTCCGAAAATATTTTCCTCGAATCGAAATGACCGTCGCCATCCTTGTCTTCAAAAATCAAAATGCGATCCCGAAGATTCATATTGAATTTAATCGCGCCTTCCGAGTAGGTGTAATTCTCCGCAATCCACAACCGTCCGCGCGCATCCCAAGACATCGAAATAGGATTTTGGACATGCGGTTCGGCTGCGAAGATTGCGGCAGTAAAGCCGGGAGGGAGCTTCAACTGGGCGAGCGATTCCTGCGGAGAAGGAGGGGCTGCGTTGGTATCCGGTTCACTGTCGTAAATCTTGGGAAATTCTTCTGCGTGCAGGCACGTTGCGAGAAACAAAGCAGGCAGTAAGAATTTTCGAAAAGAAACATCTGCTAGCTTCATGCCAAGCCATCATCTTAAGAACGTAGGAAAAGTGCAATCGCATCGTCTCAACTAAAAGATCCTTATGAAGAACGAAATAGGCGCTTGCGTTCAAAGTGCAAACCATAGATCAATTTTCATGCTCACCAACTTTTCGCGGTTAATCTCCCGCGCGTTTTTCAGAAGCATTCTGACCCTTTTTCTGGGAGCGATACTGACGAACGCTGAAGCTGCGGATCTCTTTGTCTCGCCCTCGGGCAACGACGGGAATGCGGGAACGATAAGCAAACCTTTCGCAACATTGCAGCGGGCGCGCGACGCGGTGCGCGAACAAAAGCAGTCAAAGCCAAATCGCGATTACACAGTATTCATGCGTGGCGGAACATACCGGCTGACCGAACCAGTTGTTTTTTCTTTGCAGGATTCCGCTTCGGCTGGTCATACGATTACTTACGCCGCTTACAAAAACGAAAAGCCTCTTTTCAGTTCTGGAGTTCCGATTGATGGCTGGAGAAATGACGAAAAATTTTGGGTCGCAGATTTGCCGCGCAGTTTGAAACCATTTCGCACACTCTACGACAGCACCGGACGTTTGCCGCGAGCGCGAGGAAAAGCTTTTTCGCCAACACGCGATTTTAAAAAAGCCGAGGGTCTCGATAAGTTTACGCTGCACTTTCCTGAAGGCGCTTTGAAAAATTGGTCGAATCTCCACGACGCGGAACTCGCCATTCGTCCGAATTTCGGTTGGATTTTCAATCTGTTGCCACTCGCATCCGTGGACGAAAAACTTCTCGTAGCGAAGACCAAAATTCCGGCCAGTTATCCCATGCTGCAGGTGCGCTGGGGTCTGCGTGATGTGAATTCCAATGGAACCGCGTGGGTTGAAAATGTTTTGGATGTTCTGGATGAACCCGGCGAGTGGGTTGTCAATTCGCATGAACACAAAATCTATCTCCTGCCGCGCGGCGAAAAACCGGAATCAATCGAAGCGCCACAACTCACCGAACTGATTCGTGTCGAGGGCAAAATCAATTACGAAGGGCCGCAGGATGAACCGGTGCGCGGTTTGATTTTTCGCGGGCTTTCATTCACACGAGGCGACCGCTGGCCATGGGAACAGGACCGCAATGGTGCGACCCTGCAACACGATTGGGAAATGTTTGATCGCCCAACCGCGATGGTTCGGTTGCGTGGCGCGGACAAAATTGCTTTTGAAGAATGCCGTTGGTTCGAAAGCGGGGGCGCTGGTCTTCGCATGGATTTGCATGCGCAATCAAACCGCGTTTCTGATTCCGTTTTCGAACATCTGGGCGGCACGGGAATTCTTCTCGCGGGCTACGGGCCGGGAACAAAAGACGTGAACAAGCACAATGAAATTCTTCGCAATGATATTCATGACGTCGGCGAAATTCTCTGGCACGCGGCGGGAATCAGCGTGTGGCAAAGCGGCGAGAATCGCATCGCCTACAATCTCGTTCACGGCGTGAATTACACGGCCATCACCGTGAGCGGCCGCATCAATTGGAACCGCGAAGGACGCGGCGATGGTTGGAAAACAATTCGTTGGAATGAAATTGAATCACTTGGAAATGATGCGCTGATTCCTGCGCCAGGAAAACCTCGGCCAGATTGGAAAACCCGCGAACCATTTCTGCATGGGCGCAACAATATCGTCGAGCGCAACGAAATTCATGACGTGATGAAAAAACTTTGGGACGGCGATGCCATTTATATTTCCGGGACGGGACGCGGCAATCGCATTCGCGAGAATTACATTCACGACTGCATGTCGCTCAATATGTGCGAAGGCATTCGCTGTGATGACGACCAAAACGAAACCATCATTGAGCGGAATGTCATTGTTCGAAATGGCGGCATGGGAACGGCGTTCACGAGCAAAGGAATCAATCACATCATGAACAACTTTGTGATCGACCCCACTGGTTTTTTTCAACATCGCGGCATCATTTCTCTCGAAGGCGTTCCCGTGGACGGTTCGATTATTCAGCGAAATATTCTGGTTGCGAGCAAACCGGGTCTGAAGCCGTTCTACATGAAAAATCTGTTGATCAACATTGTGGGCACAAATCATCCAGCGTTCAGCGAAACCAAAACCGACCACAATCTCTACTGGCACACGTCTGATCCTCAGTGGGCGGACAAGCATCTGGCCGAAGCGCGAGCGCAAGGCGCGGAGCAAAATAGCTTGTTCGGCGATCCGAAGTTTCGCGATCCGAAGAATCGAGACTTTCGATTCAAGTCACATTCTCCCGCGATCAAGCTCGGCATTGAACCCATCGATTTGCGAAACGTGGGATTGCGAAAGAACTAAAACTGCTTCTCATTTCGCTTTTGAGAGAACGGCTTCAATGCTCGCCGCTACTTTTTTGGCCAGGACTTCATAGCCCTCGTCAGTGTAATGCACATTTTCGACGCGTTGAATTTTCGATAGCTGCGGCAAAGCAAATGAATAGAGATCATCCGTAACGATTTTATTTTCGGACATGATCTTCGCCGCAACCGCATTATAGATGGGCACGTCTTCCGTGATGCGTCCGAGTTTGTTGGCGGGACCTGGAACCGGTGTGGTGTTGGCCCAAATCAATATCGCTTTCGTTGTCTTTAGCTGGTGAACAAGTTCGCGCAAATTCTTTTCGTACTTTTCCGGCGTTAAACGTCGTTTTCCAGCTTCCACCAACTTCAAATCGTGCAAGCCGAAATTGAAATGGATCACATCCCATTTTTCATCGCCCAACCAGTTCTTCATCTTTGCCAATCCGTTGGTCGTTGTACCTCCGTTTTCAGGAATGCGATGCACGTTGGCTTTGTCCTTCAGCAAATTCCGAACCGGAGCGGTGTAGCCAATGGAAATGGAATCGCCGACCAGCAAGACGTGGGGAAGTTTTGGGTCATCGTTCACCTTTTCAAAAGCAGGGCTTGCAGGTTTCGTCGATCGAACTTTTTCTTTGGGCTGCGCTGAACTTGAAAGCACAGACGCGAGAAACAAAGTGGCGATGATGGAGAATTTCATTATGTGATGGGTTTGAGATCGTCCGAGAGTAAGACTGGATTTTTCATGAGCAAATGAAATCCAGCGCGTTTGAAAATGAAAGCGGCTTGTCTTTCTTTGCGCCTCCATTCATTTTCGCGATATGACCACCAGATGGCTTTCGCTTACCGCTCTTTTCCTATTATTCATCTTCGGCGATTTGCAAGCAGCGGATCAAATCGTAAAGCGTCCCAATTTTATTTTCATTTTGGCCGATGACCTCGGATGGAGCGACCTCGGCTGTTACGGTCATCCACTAATTATTGAGACTCGCATAATAGAGTGACAATGATTGGGTCTTTTGGTATAGTCCGGGCATGTCGAAAACACGTGACCATGCCGAGATGGAAAAGCGCCGCAGGAAAGCGGGCAAACTCTTTGCCAAGGATTATTCCGCGCC
>JBBQAX010000337.1:0-4553 GCA_038316905.1 Verrucomicrobiota bacterium
CACAAAGGGCGATGGCCGCGCCGAGCCTCTCGCGACTGGCCGGGGTATAAAGATTCAAACCCTCTTCCAGGGAAGGCTCCTCCCCGGGCGGAAAGCCCAGGATGTCCCAGACTTCGTTGGACCACTCGACGTGGTTGTCCGGCACCGTAATCGCCCATCCGCCGACCCGTGAAATTTTACCCGCGATGCGCAACAACGACTGACTCCGCAGCAACTTGTCCTCGGTTGCCTTCCGCTCCGTGATGTCGCTGGCAATACCCGTGAGGCGAATCAATTTGCCCGCCGCGTCCCGCACTTGAAAGCCGCGGTCGTGAACCCAGCGGATCGTGCCATCCGGACGAGCAATTCGATACTCGACGCTCACCTGCGACTGGTCTGCCATCAGCCCGCCGAAGACGGCAAAGACCCGTTCGCGATCCTCGGGCAGGATGCTTTCCATCCAATGGTGCGGGTTGGCATACACGCTCTCCATCGAACGACCCCAAATCTGTTCATAACCCGCACTGACGTAGTGCATCGTCTGCGAGTCCACCGATGCGATCCAAAAGACGTCGGTGATGTTATCCGCCAACTGGCGGAATTTCTCCTCGCTCTCGCGCAGTGCTTCTCCTGCCCAGATGCGTTCCAATGCGCCGCCGCATTGGTCGGCCAGATTTTGTAATGTCTCTAAATTCTGCTTCGTGTAAGCATTCGGCGTGTAGCTTTGAATCGAGAGAATTCCCACATTCCGGCCGCGATATCGAATGGGAACGAACATGAGCGAAGCGGATGGCCGCGTCGTGTCGCCAAAAGAATTGCTGCCCGGCAAAAACGTTGTGGGATTATCGCGCAGGATCAGTTCCGCTCCTGATTTGAGAATGCGCTGGTTCAAGGCAGTGGTTCGAATCCGCTCCCCAATCGTATCGGTAATGCGTTTCCCATTTATCGTATCCGCATTAAAGAGAGAAGAAATGCTATCATCAGCTTCCGAATACATCTGGACGTAACAAGCGTCCCAACCGAGTAGATCACTGGCGGCTTCACTAATCATTCGCGCCGCCTCTTTCGGGGTAACGGCGGAATTTAATTGATTCCCCAGTTTCGAAAAAGCGAGGGCGGAAATTTCGATTTGTTTGCGTTCGGTGATGTCACGAATGGAAGCCGTGAATTTTAGCGGCGTTTCCTCACCCATCCGCGTAATCGCTAACTCAATTGGAAGCTCGCGCCCGTCGGAGCGCATCGCGGTGATTTCAATGCGCTGGCCGAGCACACGGATTTGGCCCGTTGCCAAATAGCGCGCCATCCCATGACGATGCGCATCCCGCAATGAAGGAGGAATGATGACCTCGGCCATTTCCTTGCCCAATACTTCTGCTCGCTTGTAACCAAACACTTTTTCTGCCGCGGGATTGAATTCCAGAATCTTTCCCTCGTGATCAATTCCCACGATGCAATCGAGGGAAGATTGGATAATGGCGGTGTTCCGCGCTTCGCTTTGCTGCAGTGCGGCCTCCGCTTGCTTGCGCTCGATTCCCAGCGCAATGTTGTTGGCGATTGATGCTAGGGCAGTGAGTGTGATTTCGGTGAGGGAGTGACGAGCGAACATCGCGACGACACCCACCAGACGATCTTCAAGTAGCAAGGGATAACCGGCAAACGCGACCATGCCTTCGCGTTTGGCCCAGTCCTGATCGCTCACACGCGGATCGCCGACGACCTGGTTGGTAAGGTGCGGCTTTCGCTCTTCGGCAATCAGTCCGATCTTGAATTTGCCGACGGGAACACGCCCATGCGGTCCGTCGAGGTGCGTGTACATGCCGGCGCTGGCTTGCAATTCCAGCACCATTTCCCGTTCGTTGAGCGTCCAAATACGGGCGAATGCTCCGTCCAGATGCTTTACGATTGCTTCACTGCTCAAACGAAGGGTCTCCGTCAATGTCCCACTCAGCGCAAGCGCAGTCCCCACATCGGCTTCGAGCGATGCCAAGTTCGCTCGTTCCCGCAGTTCGTCTTCGGCCTGCTTGCGCTCGGTGATGTTCAGGTGCATGACGACTGCACCGTTCGCTCGATCATCAGCCAGAGGGGTGACCGTCAACAGAAACCAACGCTGTTCGGTCGGCGAATGACAGGGATACTCAATCGAAAAGCTCTTTTTATCTCGGCCCAGCACCGATCGAATACCAGCAGCGACCTGCTGAGCCTCGGTTGAATCATCGCCCTGCGCGCGATCGCAAATTTCCAGGTAGTTCAGGCCGACCCCATGTCCCGGACCATGCAGGACATTGGCTTTGGAAAAACGCCGCCACGCCTCGTTCACGGAGATGATTGTCCCTTGCACGTCGAGCAAAGCGATATGCGCGGACAGCGCGTTGAGGATGGCCGCCTGCTTGCCGACCTCGCTGTCACGCAACTGTTCCTGGGCACGTCGCAGCATGAACGTCCGGCCGTCACGGTTTGCCACCGTGTCCACGTCGCCCCCCGTCAGTTTCTCGAGGCGTTGCTCGGTTTCAAACAACGTCTCGATGAGTGCGGAAATTTCATCATTTGCACCCGCCGAAGGGGCTGAGTGTTTCCGATTCATACGGCGACCGTTTCAAGCCCCAAAGTCTGCAACACAATCAACGTATGGCTGAGCGTTCCGACGATGGTGCGAATCGGGGACGGCATCAGCTTGACAAGTGTCGGCGTCATAAAAATCGAATCTTTCAACGCGCGCTTCGGTTCCCGGAACACATCCACGATTTCGATTTGATGTTGATCCGGGAGATGTTCGCGGCAAAGCGCCGTCAAGTTGGCAACGGCTTGCGCCGAGTTTTGCGTATCGCCGGCAATATACAGACGGAATTTATACTGAGTTTTTCGGTTCATGCTTCCCCCTTTTCAAACGGCTGTTTGCCGCGTCCGCGCCCCGCAGTTCCCGCATTCGCACTCGGCCGCGCGACAATTCGCCTTTGCGACTGTCCGTGACCCGTTCCAGCAACGTCTTCTCGACCTTTTTCGCCAGAAGCTCGGTTTGCAACGATTTGGCCCGCACTTCGAGGACCGCTTCCTCAGCGTCGAGTGTGACGCGTTTCAACTTCCCGGCGACATCGGCGACTTCATTCGCCACCCGTTCTGCGCTTTCCTTTTCGTAACGCATCGTGCCCATCAACACCTCACCGCCCGCCGTGTAAATGTCGGCCAACGTCACGCCTTCATCGCTCAAAATCAGTTCGCGCACCTGGTTGGAATGCGATGTTCCGCGCGACTTGATGATGGAAAGTCCACGATTCCGTTCTCCTGCCTGCACGAGGTAATTGAGATGAATCCACGTGTCGGCAATCGTCGAGATTTGCAATGGAGTGCCGCCTTCCAACTGGCCGTTCATTTCATTAAGCAGACTGGTGCAAACCAGGGTCGTGCCGTCGGCTTTCGACCAGTCCACCAGCCGTTCCGCCACATGATGCGCCGTCAATTCATTGCCGACTTTGGCCAGCGTGGACACCGGATCAATGACGACGCAACGAGCATCGTGTTCTCGCGCCAGGGTTTTGATATGCACCAGAAGAGTCTCGGCGCTACCGCTAATCGTGCGGGCTGAAATCATCCGCAGGAGACCGCTTTTGACGTAACGATCCAATCTGATTCCAACGGAGGCCAAATTGCGGACGACTTCGCAGGCATCGGAATCGAAACTGAAAAACATGGTGCGTTCGCCGCGCTTGCAGGCAGCCTCGGCGAAGGTGCCGCTCAAAGTTGTTTTGGCCGTTCCGGGAAAGCCGGTGATCAACACGCTGGCACCTCGATAATATCCACCGCCCAACATGGTATCGAGCCGCTTCACGCCGCTGGAAACGCGCTCCTGGCTGACATTGGTATCGACTCGGCCCAGCGTCCGGGCGAGGGCAACATCGAACCCGCCTTTGCCAATGACGAACGGCGATTCATTTTCGTCGAAGTTCGATCCGCGATATTTCTGCACGCGCAGATTGCGTTGCGAAACGCCACTGGAAACGCTGTGATTCAGGAGCACCGCGCAATCCACCATGAATTGCATGAACCCGAACGGCTCTTGATAAAGGGAACTCGCTTCATCCCCGCCGGCCTTCGCTGTGATCAGCCCAGTCAATTCCTTCTCCAAAAGCCATTCGTGCAGCCGATAAATTTCACGTCGCTTCGCCGGCATGTCCGGCAACAACGCAAGGACAATATCCAATGCATCGAATACAATCCGTTTCGCTCCCATGACTTCAATCTGTGCGCCCAGCGCCGCCAGCATTCCGCCGAGATCAAATCCGCCCGATTGAACGAGATCCGGCGTCGGCTGCGCATCCACAAAGTATAATTTTTTGGGCTGCAACTCGGGGAGGTTCCAGCCGAAGCCTTTGGCATTGGATGCAATTCGCTTTGAGGTTTCTTCGAAGGCGACAAAAATGCCTGGTTCGTTGCAATCGCGCGCGCCATTCACCAGAAATTGCAGCGCGAAAATGGTTTTACCAGAGCCGGGTCCGCCTTCCAGCAGCGTCGTCCGCCCGTGGGGCAAACCGCCATTGGTAATTTCATCAAATCCCAAGATGCCGGTGCGGGCTTTAGAT
>JBBQAX010000338.1:0-4553 GCA_038316905.1 Verrucomicrobiota bacterium
TTCCGTTAGTCTGGTTAATGAAATTGGTGGTGGAATTCACCCGCCGGGAGTCTTCAATCTGCACGTCGATACTTTCGATGGTGTAGGCCACGCGGCCGATTAAATTTTCGCTGCCCAGAGCTTTGGTTAAACTCACAGTAGCGCCGGTATGTGTTTCCTCGTAAATGTCACTCAAGAAACCCAAATCCCGATGGAATAAATCAACGCCGAGAGAAAGCTTTTTGCCAAAGAACCACGGCTCAATGAACGTCATCTGATAATCCTGACGCTCCGTTCCAATCTGAGCACGAAGGCGGAATTTCTGCCCGGCTCCGGTAAACGTCGGCGGCTTGAACAAATCGAAATTCTCCTGGGAGACTTCGATGAATCCAACCACCGCATCCACTGAACTTAAACCGGCGCCAATCGTGAAATTGCCCGTGTTCTTTTCTTCAACGCCGATTACCAGGTTTTTGCGGTTCGGCACGTCGGTTTCTTCGGATTGCGTATCGACCTTTTCAAAGAACTGCAAGTTGTTCAAACGCTCCTTGCTCAACTTGACCCGCACCATGTCATAAACTTCACCCGGGTAAACCGCCAACTCGCGACGGATAACTTTATCTTTGGTTTTGTCGTTTCCCTGAATTTCGATTTTCTCGATGAACGACTTGTCGCCTTCGTCAAGGCTGTAAACCAAATCCATCGTGCCGCTTGTCGTATTCGCGTTCTTGATCGCAGCGATCCGCGTATCGATGTAACCCTTCGCTCCGTAGAAATCGCGTATGGCATCCACATCAGCCGACAAACCTTTGGGTGTAAAAACCTCACCCTCGATCATCTTCATCCTCACCGAACGGCCTTCGCTCACGATCCCCTTGTAAATCTCGTTGGTGGAAAACAGCGCATTCCCTTTGAACGAAATGTTGCCAACGTTGTACCGCTGCCCTTCTGAGACGATGAATTTAATGATCAGTTTCTTGGGCGTCGCATATTCGAACTGCACATCCTTGATTTCAAAATCGATGTAGCCTTCGTTTTGATAAAATTCGATCAACCGATCTTTGTCGTCCTCAAATTGTTCATCCTTCAACTTCGCGCTGCCAGTCAGCCACGAAAACATCCAGCGCCGTTTCGTCTTCAAAACTTTGCGAAGACGTTTTTGGGAGAACTCTTTCGCGTCGATGAACTCGATTTCCTCGATGCGAATCTTCGGGCTTTCCGTTATTTCAAAAGTAACCGTGGCGCGACCCGCGCTTTCATCCGAACTGATGACAGGTTTCACCAACGTTTTTTGATAACCCGATTTTTGATAGTTCGTCCGGATCGTTTGTGAATCAGCGAAAATTTTCCGTTCATCCAGCGGCTCACCAACTTTGGAAACCATTTTCTTCGACAGCTTTTTGTTGCTGAACTTTTTGTTGCCGATGAATTTGATGTCGGTGAGAAGCAGCTTGCCTTGGACGATGTAGGTCAAAGCGATTTTGCCGTCTGCCATTTGTTCGGCGACGCGAATGTTGCTGAAGAATCCGGTGGAATAAAGATTCCGAACATCGTCATCGACGCTCGTGCGCAGAAAGGGATCGCCTTCCTTGACGCGAATATTGGAACGGATCAACGCATCACTGACCGCAGGCGGCCCGATGTGCTGGATCTGGATTTTGGAAATAGTCAGCGGCGTTTGGGCAACTGCGGTCAGGGAAAACAAAAGGCTAAGAATCCCGGCAAAACGTAACAATTTTTTTGTCATTTAATTTTCAACCGGCACATCGTCCGCGCTGACTTTGGCTGCACTTTCAAACCGCGTGTAACTTTTCATGAAGGTCAAATTAACATCGCCAGTTGGACCATTTCGTTGCTTCGCGATTAGCAAATTGACTGGAATTGATTCCTGTTCCTGGCCGTCTTCCTCGTCGCCGCTACTCGGTTTGTAGAGCAAGCCGACCAAATCTGCGTCCTGTTCGATCGAGCCAGATTCACGCAAATCCGAGAGGCGCGGCTTGCGACTTTTATCTTTCTCCAATTCGCGATTCAACTGCGCCAACACGATAACCGGCACGTTCAATTCCTTCGCGAGAGCCTTGATCCCATTGGAAATATCCGCGATCTCCTGCTGCCGATTCTCGGCACGGCGCGAAGTAGAATGGAGCAGTTGGAGGTAGTCAATTACAAACAACTTGATGCCATGTTGGCTGTGCATTCGCCGCGCTTTGGCGCGCATCTGCAAAATCGAAAGTCCGGGCGTGTCATCAATGAAAAGCGGTGAGCCTGCCAGCTTTCCAGCCGATCCCGTCAATTTTGGAAAATCGCGTTCCGCCAGAAAGCCTTCGCGGATGTTGCGCAGGTTCACGCGGGAGCGGGAACACAACATGCGCAACACCAGAGATTCCGCGCTCATTTCCAGACTAAAAACGCCCACTGGAATTTTGAGATCAATGGCCGCGTGTTCGGCGATGTTCATGGCGAGCGAGGTTTTCCCCATCGAAGGACGCGCCGCGATCACGATCATTTCGCCGCCATGCATCCCAGTTGTCATGCGATCCAAGTCCATGAAGCCCGTGGCAATGCCCGTGAGCATTCCCTGGTTTTGGTGCATCTCCTCAATTTGCCCGATGGCGCTGTTAACGAGGTCTTTGATCTTCGTCGAACGTTCTTCCACTCGTTCCTGGCTGATCTTGAGAATTTCCGTTTCAACTTCGTCGAGCAACATATCGACTTCGCCTTCATGTTCGTAAACGCGCCCTAAGACGTCCGAACAAGTGCGAATCATTTTTCGCAGAATATATTTCTCCCAGATGATCTCGACGTACGAACCGAGGTGACCCGCGGTGCCGGCTTTATCAGGCAACGCGGCGAGATAGCCAAACCCGCCGATGGCATCGAGTTGGTTTTTATCCTTCAGCTTTTGTTGGAGCGTGATGAGATCGATCGGCTGCTTGCCGTCGTACATTTCGCTCAACACCTGAAAGATCGCCTGGTGGCGCAAATCGTAAAAAACATCCGCGCCACTTTTGAACTGTTCAATGCACTCACCCATATTGTCGTTGGGCGACAGCATGATTGCCCCGAGAACCCCCTGCTCTGCTTCGATGGAATGAGGTGGAAGACGATCCAGGCGCATCGGCTCGGCGGACGTTTTTTTGCGCCGCGTCTTTTTTAAATCAGCGCCTTGTCCGCCGTTTTCTGGATGAATCGAATCAATCATGAGCCTGCAATGAGAACCGATTTCAAAATTCAATCCGAGAAATTTTTAATCCAATCTGTACACACTTTACTCACAAGATCACGTTCAACAGCGAGCGAGGTGCTGCGCGCCATTCTGAACCAGTCCAGAATTCTGCCACGCCTTCCGCGTTTAGACGTGCGCCGACGCCGACGGAGCGCAACGTCGCCACATAGATTCGTTGGAAACCTTTTTCATCCGTGATTTGGTTCTTCCAAATGGTTTCAATTCCCGAACGTGCTGCCGACATCCTGTCGGCAGAAAAAAGCGGCTCCCTGCTAATGGTCACACGCTCGCGCAAATGTCGCACCACGATTTCCGCCGCTGCTTCGGGTGTATCTTCCTTTCGGATGCGCGGATAAAAAAATTCCCAAAGTGGCCGCCGCCAGTTTATCTCTGGGAGCGTGGGCGACTCGCCGATTGCTTTCGTCTCTATCACCGGCGAAAGCACAAACTCATTGTAAATTGCCTTATCCACTTTCCAGTTGATCAATTCATAAACGCAATAATTGGAAAGCTCGACGTGCGTAAGTAAAGTTTTAAGCCGTTGTCCGCGCCAGAACGGTTTCGCGGCGAGCGTTTCAAAGTCTTCATTCCATTTCGGCGCAAGCAACCATTTACGGGCGATGCGGATGGTCGTTTCTGAAACAGATAATCGCGGCGTGATGAGATGAACGCTCGTTTGCGCAATCGCCGCTGTTGCCACAACAACAGCCATCACGCGCAACGCGATTTCCCATTTCTTCAACTTTCGATGTTCAGTGTTGGATGTTCGATATTCGATGTTTTGGGAAGGGGTTGGCGGGGTGCCAACCACAACAGCCGAGGCGGCTGTGCTCCCCACTGTTCTTCGCAAATAAATCCAGAAGCTGGCCCAGAGAAACGCAGGCAGAATGCACAGCACGAAAGGATAATTCTTTGTCACCGGGAATTCCGGCAACGGATGTTCGGGTGTGAGTTGCGCTTTGATCTGTTCGCCGACACTTCGAAAAACCACTGCGCGATCCGCATCGAATCCATGACTTTTTCCCGGAAAGATTTTCAATTCCGTTGCGAACCCGTTTGTTTGGAAAAACTCCGCAGCCTCCTTCGCTTCCGCAACGGGAAAGATTTCGTCATGCTCACCGTGAAGCAACAATACGTGAGTTTTAAGTTTTGAGTTCTTGGTTTTAAGTTCTCCGGCCAGTTCAGGAATAGTACCTCCCGCCAAACGCACGTAAACCTCCGGCAGTGGGAGCGCGGGCCGCTCGCCCGCCGCAGTTGGCGTCGCGCCGACTGCCTTCAAAAACAATCCCAACGTCCGTTCCGCACCGAGGCTAAATCCAAGCCAGGCGAACTCGGAATTCGGAACGCG
>JBBQAX010000339.1:0-4530 GCA_038316905.1 Verrucomicrobiota bacterium
AAGAGCGGAAATCCTATCCGCCATGAAGGCTTCGAGATAGTTAATTAGGTCATTTCTGTTCATATTTACCAAAGAAATTTTTTCTCCATAATCATTTCTATTTGATCCTCTCCGGCTTTGTAAGCTGTTACGAAGTTGCCTTTTTTATCGTAAACAGCAAGCAATCCAGTTTTAGGTGTGGTGGTGCGTTCAAACCTTCCGAATTTTGTGCGATCAAACCTTCAGTGGAGATTCAGGCGGGGCAATGGAGCAGAACGTTGGGTAATTTCCCTTGCGCCGGAGGCGCCAGGAGGATGGAGACATCGCCATTCCAATGCTGACAGCGAACGACTTTGGCGCCGGATTCCTGTTCGATGCGCAGACGTTGCGAGCCGATGGGGATGCGGCCGTCGCTGCCAGTTTTCAAAACTGTGCGCACGCTCCAGACGTAAGGCCACCACGGAGATTGAGTCGGCGGACGCAGCACAAAACACCCTTCTTTTTTGGCGAGGTCCCAAGCGGCTTGCGGGGTCATTTTTATTTCGCGATGGATTTCCCTGGCGTTGTGATGGCGGCGCAGTTCTTCGAGCAACGGATTGGCTTGCGGAAGGGTGGAGATTTTTTCGGCGGCAAAAAGAGCGGGCAACCGGTTCTGCCAGAAATGATGGGCGCGTTCGATTTTGCCTTTGGCCTGAGGCGTGGGCGCGTAACGCAGCGAGATTTCGTAGAACTTCAAGGCGCTGCCCAGTTGGGTGAGCGCGTCGGGGGTGTGGGTGAAGAAAAGCTGTGATAATCGACGTAAAGGCAGAGGGGCAATCCGACGGCAGCAAAGGTGCGGGAAAGAAAATCCAGATGAGCCGGAAGATTTTCGCGATCATAGAGTTTGGCTCCGGGCAGAACGCGGCTGTGGTCATCGATCAATTGAAGGAGCGTCGGCTGATCATTGGGCGCGCCGAGCCAGCGATGAGGGGAAGCGTCGTATTGCCAGAGTTGGCCGACGTTTTGCACCTGCCAGCGGCGCACCGGTTGAGGTTTCTTTTTGTGAGTGGTATTGGGAGCCAGATTATTTTTCAAAGCCCAGCGGCGGATGGAAGCGCGGTCGAGTTTGAGATCGTGGTGGCGCACTTCGGAAGCCGCAAAGCTGTAGGAAAGCGGTGGGCGGGCCGAGAGGAGTTTTTTCAAGAGAGCGGTGACGAGGGCGGGCCAGGGTTTGCGGCGATTGCCTCCGGAAGTTTTGGGAGACCAGGATCGGGCGAGGCGGGCGGCAGCGGCTTTTAAATAGCGATGGCGCAAACTGTAGAAGTGGCGTTGGGAAATTTGCAGTTCATCGGCACCCTGGGCGGCGGAGATGGAGCGGTCGCGGAAGCGTTTTAAAACATCGCGAATAAAAGGGGCGGCATGACGGTGAATGAGTTGTTGATATTTTTCACAGCGGGAAAGTCCGTGGAAACGCCCACCGTTTCGAGTCTTTTCGTCGGCCTGCGCTACGCTCCGAGTTGACTCGTATTAAATGTTACCGGAGCGGGGAGGTGGACGAGGAGTCTGCCGGAAGCTTTTAAGAAAAAACTTTTAAAGATCAGTCCGGCGCAGATCGACCGTTTGCTGCGACCTTCTCGCGTCCAGCATCCCAAGAAAGGACTTTCAACCACGCGGCCCGGCACGCTCTTGCGCCATGCCGTGCCGACGCGCAGCGGTCCGCCCGACACCACGCGGATCGGTTCGATCGAGGCCGACACGGTGGCGCATTGCGACGATTCGACCGAGGGTGATTATGTCAATTCGCTCACGTTCACCGAGCTTTACAGCGGGTGGACGGAGAACCGCGCGGTGTGGAACAAGAGTGCCGACGCCGTACTCGTGCAGTTAAAAGCACTGCAACAAGCCGTGCCTTACACCATGAAAGATTTTCACACCGACAACGGAGGCGAGTTCCTCAACTGGGCGTTGCACCGGCATCTGACCGGCCAAGCGGTGAAAACCCCCTGGACACGCAGCCGGGCCTATCGCAAGAACGACAATGCGCACTGTGAGCAAAAGAACTGGACGCCCGTAAGGCAACTCTTCGGCCACGAACGCTTCGGGCATCCCGAATTGGTGCCGCTGATGAACGACCTGTATGCCAACCAATGGAGCCAGTTCACCAATCATTTCAAGCCAACGTTCAAGTTGCTGAAACGGGAGAAGAAGGACGGGAAAACCAAACGCATTTACGAGAAGAAGCCGCAGACCCCGTATGAGCGCCTGCTGGCCAGCGCGGACCTTCCCGAAACGTCCAAGGCCAGACTGCGCGCCGAACACGCGGCACTGGATCCCTTTGCTTTAAAGAAAAGCATTGAGAGTAAACTCAAGAAATTCTTTACTGTCTTGAGTAACCTCAATCGTGAGGCAACGAAGACCTGACGGCTCCCGCTCCCGGTAACATTTTGCCGTGAGTCAATACGGGAGCATTACAGTCGAAGAAAAATATTGCGCCGGTATAAAAAACGCACAAACCAAAACGCGAGTGCTAGGCCTGCCAAGGCAATTAATAAATCTCCACTGCCTTTGGCGACGTGTGTTTCGAAGAATGTTTTAATGTCACCACCGACGAAACGCGCGCCGAGTTTGCGAAAACCGCCGATCACATTGCTCGCCACGTAAATCGTGATGGAATTCATTCCCATCCAGACAAACGGCTGGCACCACGTTCGCCATTTCATGACATCGACCATCCAATAAAAAAATCCCAGTAAGATTGCGCTGTAACCACCAGCGACCAACACAAAGGAAGAGCTCCAGAGCTTCTTCACGACCGGGAATTGCAAACCCCAAAGGAAACCCAAAATCACTGCCAGCGTTCCGAAAGAGAACAGGTAAATCAGTTTCCATTTATCACAGTGATTCACGCTGCTAAGGAGCAAGCCGCAAAACACTCCGAGCAAACAGGTGGCGATTGCCGGAATCGTGGTCAGGATTCCTTCGGGATCCCAATAAACATCCCATTTTTTTCCGGGCAGATGTTTGAAGTCAAAATGGTTCGCAACGTTGTAGCCGGGTTCGAATTTGCCGGTGGTAGTTGAAGTGGTGCTGTCGAACATTTCTGTCGCGGCGGCCATCGCCGGACTGTTTGTCATAGTTGAAAAATTTTTGCCGCCGTCGTTTTCGTAAACCCCTTTTCCTTCACGAAATTGCGCGGCCAGTTTCTCATTACCCGTTGCGGAAGCGCGTTCTGCCAATTTGAAATTTTCCAGTTGAATATCGCGGATCGGTACAAAGTTCATCAAAGCCCAATAACCCACCAGCAGTGCAACAGCGATGGCTGCCATCGCGCGAGGCTTGAAAAAAATAAAGATCAACCCGCCGAATAAATAACAAAGCGCGATGCGATTGAGCACTCCAAGCAAGCGCATGTCCGGCCATGGATTGGTGAAGCCGCCAGCATAAAACAACGCGATGGCGAACAGCAGAACGAATCGTCTGACCAATCGTTTCAATGCATCTTGGCGTCCGCCGGTTTGCAATTGTTTGGTTAAGGAAAACACCAATGAAACGCCCATGATGAAAACGAACAGCGGGAAAATCAGGTCGTAAAATCGGAACCCAGCCCAATCGACGTGAGTCAGTTGCCGGGCAATAAATCCGGATAACGTAAATGATTGTTCGGCTGTTGAACTCGCGCTCGCACCAGCGCGGCTCATCCGGTCCAGCGCGTAAACCAAAGCATCGGCGCCGATGATCAAAAACATGTCGAACCCGCGCAGCGCATCAACCGACATCAAACGCGATGAAGGAGTAATCAAAGATGGTGCATTGCTGGCTGAGCTTGCGGGGGATGTTGCGATCGACGAGGGATGTTTATCGGACGACATGCCGGAAATTGTGCGCGGAAAGTTTTCCTCAGGCAAGTGCTGAACCTGCGTTGCCCTTTCATCTCGAAATGCGTTTGATTACGGTTTTCCTAAACCGAAGGAAATGTTTCGCGCCAGATACAACCAGCCATAGCAGAAGGACAACCAAAACCAGCCACCCTTTGCTCCCTCCGCGCGCGACATCGACCATCAGGCTGATCGACAGCGCCAGGAACCAGAGGGAATCAAGCAGGAACAAAACGGGATGCGGTCGCCATTTCGCGAATGCCCACATTGCGACGAGGGTTGCGCCCAAACCGAAACTCACAGGATCAAATGGAAGCTCATTTGATGAGCCTCCCCCGGCCAGGGGCAGCGAACCCAAAATCCAGATCACTGCGATCGGCAGCACGAAGGTGTAACGCTGTTTTAAATAGGTCGCAGCGATAACAGGTTTTCCAATCCACTCAGCTAAAGCGTTGGTCGCCTCGGCTGACAATTTGAAGGTTAATTTGCGCGGCTCGGTCACGGCAAATGTCCGCATCCCCATCATCAACACCGCAGATTTCATCATCGCATCACGAAGAAGAATGTAAGGCTGCGCGCCCGGTGATTCCGCCAATGCCAGATGAGATGGATGCAAGGTAAGCGTCCACGTTCCAGGTTTCCCGATTTCCGTCAGCAGCAATACGGTTGGCGAAGTCGGCGAAGTTACAGAGGACGG
>JBBQAX010000340.1:0-4475 GCA_038316905.1 Verrucomicrobiota bacterium
AGACGACGCCGGCGCGGAGTTTGTTGACCATTTTGAAAATCTTGCTGCCTTTGTCGGTCCAGACGCCCGCGCTCAATCCGTAGGGCGTGTTGTTCGCGCGCTCGAAGGCTTCTTCCGGCGTGCGAAAGGTCATCACGCTCAAGACCGGGCCAAAAATTTCTTCCTGCGCGATGCGATGCGACGCGGTGACGCCAGTGAGAAAACTCGGCGGATACCAATAACCTTTTTCCGGCAAGGCGCAGCGCGGTTGCACGAGTTCCGCGCCTTCATCGACGCCGCTTTGCACGAGTTCGCGGATTTTTTCGAGTTGCATCCGCGAATTGATCGCGCCGATGTCGGTGTTTTTATCGAGCGGATTTCCGACGCGCAACGTGGCAATGCGGTCGCGCAGTTTGCGAATGACGGTTCGGAAAACGCCTTCCTGCACGAGCAAACGCGAACCGGCGCAACAGACGTGGCCTTGATTAAAATAAATTCCGGAAATAATTCCTTCGACGGCCTGGTCAATCGGCGCGTCGTCGAAAATAATGTTCGCCGCTTTGCCGCCGAGTTCGAGCGTCAATCGAGGTGTGGCTGTGTTCGTGAGAACACGGCTGTTGTTTTTTGAGTCAGCCGCGTTCTCACGAACGCAGCCACGTTGAGCAATTATTTTCGCAATCGCCTTTCCAACTTCGGTCGAGCCAGTGAACGCGATTTTGTTGATGTCAGGATGATTGACGATGGCCGCGCCCGTTTCGCCCGCGCCGGTGACGATGTTCACCACGCCTTCGGGCAATTCCGCTTCCTGAAAAATTTGCGCGAGATGCATCGCGGTGATGCTGGTCGTCTCGGCGGGTTTGAGGACAACGGTATTTCCACACGCGAGCGCCGGAGCAATTTTCCACGCGGCCATGAGCAATGGAAAATTCCACGGAATAATTTGTCCAGCGACGCCGAGCGGTTGCGGCGTTTTTCCGGGAAACGCGTATTTCAACTTGTCCGCCCAACCGGCGTAATAAAAAAAGTGCGCGGCCACGAGCGGCAGATCGACATCGCGGCTTTCTTTGATGGTCTTGCCGCCGTCCATCGTTTCCATCACGGCGAGCTCGCGTGATTTCTCCTGAATGATGCGCGCGATGCGGTAAAGATATTTGCCGCGCTCGCGTCCGGACATTTTGCTCCAAACCTTTTCGTAAGCGCGCCGCGCGGATTTCACCGCCGCATCCACATCCGCTCCATTCGCCGCCGCAATGTCCGAAAGCTTTTGTTCCGTGGCCGGATTGATGGATTCAAAATATTTCCCGGAACTTGGCGCGGAGAATTTCCCATTGATGAACAATTCGTAACGCGGCTGGATTTTCACCGGCACCGTTTCCGGCGCGGGAGTGTAATTCCATTTGTCGCCAAAGTTCAGACGACGGTCTTTTACCGGCACGACCGATTGCAACGAAATGGTGGCAAGTGCGCGCTTGGAGGAAACTTTGCGGACGACGGGTTTGAGTTTGGTTTTCATTTTCAAAAGCTGGTTTTCACGGCAGCGAGAAGTAATCAAGGCTTTGATAATTTCCGTCCACGGTTTTTACGATTTGCATGAGGACGTCGTTGACGAGGGTGCTCGCGCCGAAGCGGAATAAATCGGGCGTGAGCCAATCGTCGCCGAGGGTTTCTTTGACCATGACGAGATAGGCGAGCGCTTGTTTGGAATTGCGAATGCCTCCCGCGGGTTTCATTCCGATACGAATTCCCGTTGCAAAAAAATAATCGCGGATCGCTTCGAGCATCACGAGCGTCACAGGAATTGTTGCGGCGGGTGAAACTTTGCCCGTTGAAGTTTTGATAAAATCTCCGCCGGCTTCCATCGCGATCTGGCTGGCGAGGCGGACGTTGTCGTAAGTGACGAGTTCGCCGGTTTCTAAAATGACTTTGAGATGCGCGGGGCCGCAGGCTTCTTTTACGGCGGCGATTTCGTCGAAAACTTTCGCGTAATCTCCGCAGAGAAATGCGCCGCGATCAATCACCATGTCGATTTCGTCCGCGCCATCGCCAGCGGCGCGGCGGGTTTCTTCGAGTTTCACGCGCAAGGGAACCTGGCCGCTCGGAAAACCGGTTGCGACAGAAGCGACGTGAACGGGTGAATTTTCTCCAAGAAACTTCCGCGCGTATTTCACCATGTTCGGATAAACGCAAACCGCGCCGCAGCTTGGCACTTCGTATTTCGCTTCGAGCGGATGCAGGGCTTTCTGACAGAGATACGCGACTTTGCCCGGCGTGTCTTTTCCTTCGAGCGTGGTCAAATCCATCATCGACACCGCCATTTTTAAACCCGCGAGTTTCGCGGAAGTCTTGATGCTGCGTTTGGTAAAAGACGCCGCGCGTTCTTCGATCATGACTTGATCCACGGTCGGGACGATTTCGCGCAGGTTCTGAAAACGTTTTGCAGGAAGCAGGGACGACGATGTCATGGGCGCGACGGTAGATAAAACCGATGGGCTGCGCAATTCGTATTCGGCAGTTCAACCACGAATGTGAGCATCTTGACGGCGTGTTTCCCGAAAATTGGAGCGCGGTTTGCCTCAAACCGCAGCGTCCGGCACGGCAGTGATCCTGCGATAACTTGAAGAATTTTCGCGCGCGACCCGCTGCGAGTTAGGGACAACTCGCGCTCCGTCATTTTGGGCGGCCAGAGAATGGCTAAGATGTCTTCGGCCATTTGGAATGAATTCATTCCCTCGACATTCTCAACGCTGCTGCTTTCCCGCATTGAACTTTAAAACAATTCCGCATCTTGTTGGTCGTGGAACTTCAAATAGATTTGTGCGTTGGAATGCATTTTGAACATTTCCGCCCCAGACGACTCCATACCTGCGGAAATTAACGGCAAATTTAAACATGAAAAAAATTAAACTCTTTCTTTCGGGACTCATTGCGGCGGGCTTTCTGGTCAACGCTTCGCCCGTATCCGCCAAAGATAGTTCAAAGGCGTTGGAGCTGGCGCAACAGCTCAATCAAGCTTTCATCGAAGTTGCGGATAAAGTTTCTCCTGCTGTCGTGGTGATCGAAGTCACACAAAAGGAAAGTCAGGATACCCTCGACATGAATGATGCGGAATCGTTCTGGGAGATGTTGCCGCCTGAACTGCGCCGACGATTCGAAGCGCCGGGGCGTCGAGGAACGCCCAATTCCCCCCGGCGTCGCCCGCAGATGGGCCGAGGATCCGGCTTCGTCGTAACGGAAGACGGCTATATTCTGACCAACAACCACGTGGTCGAAGACGCAGAAAAAATTACGGTCCGCTTCAAAGACAGCAAATCATTCTCCGCCAAAGTTGTGGGCCTTGATCCGCAATCAGATCTCGCGGTGATAAAAATCGAGGCAAAAGGTTTGGTTCCCGCCAAGTTGGGCGATTCGGAAGCGACCCGCGTGGGTGAATTCGCCATCGCAATTGGCGCCCCGATTTTCTTCGATTACAGCGTCACCATCGGTCATATCAGCGCCAAAGGCCGTTCTGTTATTCCTGACCCGATGCTCGACCAGGATTTTATTCAGACCGATGCCAGCATCAATCCAGGCAATAGCGGCGGACCGTTGGTCAATCTTTACGGTGAGGTGATTGGTATCAATTCGATGATCGCTGGGATGAATACGGGAATTGGTTTCGCGATTCCGAGCAATCTCGCAAAACAAGTGATGCCGTTTTTGATCAAGGATGGAAAATTCACGCGTTCACGAATCGGGGTTGAAATACTGGGCCTGCGCGAAGATCAAGATTACAAAAGCCGTGTTCCTGGAGTCGAGGAAGGCGTCGTCGTGCGAGGCATTTCTCCGGGTGGACCCGCCGCCAAATCAGATTTGAAAGCCGGGGATGTGATCGTCAGCGTTGACGGCAAAGAGGTGAAAACCGCGCGTGAACTCAAAGAACAAATTGCTTACAAAAAAGTCGGGCAAGTTGTCACGTTGGACGTGGCGCGCGTCGATGCCGCGAGGAAAACCAGGAATGTAAAGGTCAAGGTCACGACAGATGCGTTCCCGACTGACAACGGTGAAGTTGCCAGTCGTCAAGATGGCGCGACTGGAGCAGAAACGACGAATTTCGGTCTGACCGTTCGCCCTGTAACCAAGGAATTGGCAGAGGAATATGGCTTGGACATCACGACCGGTGTGCTCGTAACCGCCGTCGAACAAGGCAGCGCTGCGGCTGAACGCGGCATCAAAGCGGGCGACGTCATTACCGAAGTCAACCGTGCGCCGGTGTCGAACCTGAAACAGTTTCGCGACGCAATGAAAACGGTGGACGCGAAGAAGGGTGCGATCATTAATTTCGTCAGCAACGGGACGAGTCGATTTACAATTCTCAAGGAGGAATAAGAGGATTTTCGCAAGCGGGGAACCATGCGCCGGACATTTTCGTCCGGCGCTTTTTTACTCCCGTATCGGCGCGTCTGTGACCGCCGCTGAAATTTATTTTTCAAAACGGCGGCGGTCACAGACGCGCCGCT
>JBBQAX010000341.1:0-4471 GCA_038316905.1 Verrucomicrobiota bacterium
ACAATGACATTGACTTCCTCAAACCCTCCACCGCCAACGTCGGCGCAGTAGAGCAAACCCGTTTCTGGATCAAAGGACATGCGCCACGGGTTGCGAAAACCGACTGCGAAAAACTCCGTCCGAACTGCGTTGGGGTCTACCGTGATCCCTTGATAATTTGTGACACCGATAAAAGGATTGTCCGCCGGAATCAAATAATTAGGAGTGCTCGCACCATGCGGGTTTGGCTCAAGATGTCCCGGCCGTTTATCCACATCGATTCGCAGAATGGCTCCGAAGAAACTCTTGTCAATGGGCTGCCTTGTCAGCGCCAGTTCACCGGGAGGCGGGCCTTCGTCACCGAGCGAAAGATATAAATATCCATCGGGTCCAAATTGCACATCGCCAGCGTTGTGGCTTTGAGCGGCATCACGCTGCACAATTATTGGTAATTCAGAATTGGACAACGCCACAGCGGGATCGTCCGGCGATGCTTCGAATCGTGAAAGCTGGTCATGTAAATCGTTGGGTGCTAGCGGCGAGGAAGTGTATAAAGTGCGGTAAACGTAGAAATAACGGTTGCTCGCATAATCTGGATGAAAAGCCATTCCTAAAAGACCGCACTCCACGTTGTTGCTATGCAAACTCATCGTAAGATCGAGAAACAGCGTCTTGGTGGGTTGCGCCAGATTGGTGATCACCATGATGCGTCCGGTTTTTTCTAAAACGAAAAGACGGTTCGTTTCTCCGGGTGGAGAAAGGGCGGCTACCGGTTGATCGAAACTCAATTCGCCAAAGGCATTCGTTAAAGAATAGCCACTCGTACGGATCTCTTCCGGAAGAGTCAGGGTCGTGTTCGCGATGCGCTCAAAGCCGACTGCGACTGAAACCGTGGCCACCAGATAGAAGAAAAGAATCAAGTCGCGCACGACACCATGCCAGCGCGAAATGGTTAACCTTTTAAATTTTCTCATTTTTAAGACACTCACCGGCAAATTCAGGTCTTACGTACTTCTACTTAGGGCCTTTCCCTGATGTTTTTTTAGGGAATCCTGCGCAGCAGAGCAATAAGCAATTTCTAAGCCCAGTGAGAAAAAGGTTGTTAACCAACTACTCTAATGAGCTGAATTGGAGGCGGGAGGTCATTGCGTTCTTGCAAAAAACTGCTCTCCATCCAGTTTGATTCCGAATGAAGTTATCGATTCCTAAGATCGCCATCCCCTTTCTCCTTCTCGGATGGTTCGCGGTTTCTTGGACAGGAAACATCTTCGCGCAATCTACAAATACGTGGTGGTGGAAAACTGTCGGTTCTGACGAAGCCCGAAGACCATTCGTTGTTTCGAACGATCTCTTTCAAATTCGTGGTGCGGCCGCCCCAACCGTTCTGACGGAGGCTAAGCGCGAGTTTGTCTTTCAAACATTGCGGGGCAACGGGCAGATCATCGCGCGATTGGTCGAGTCTCAAAATCCGTCGAAACAGCGGGGAGTTATGATTCGAGAGACGTTGGCCACAAATTCGGCGTTTGCGTGGATGGCCGTCACGAATGGCAGCGTGCGTTTCGATCGGCACATTCAAGCAATCGGAAATATCATTAGTACGTCCGAGACGAATGTGACTGCGCCGCGTTGGCTGAGATTAGTGAGGGAGGGAAATGCGTTCAGCGGATTTCATTCACACGACGGAACGAACTGGGTACAACTCAGTGCTGATACACTCGAAATGCCCCAAGATGTCCTCGTTGGTGTGGCCGCGAGCAGCGACGGTGAAAGCGCGTTTAGTGATGTACGGACGATGAGCGCCAGGTTGATCACTCCGCCTCTGAATGTGACCCACACTTTACCGACCAATCTCCTGATTGAAGCGGAACTCGCCGGTTTCGAATCGCAAGCGAAAAAAGTAGAGTTCTTCGTGGACGCAAAAAAAATCGGAGAAGCCGTCCGTGCTCCCTATTCCATGGTCTGGACCAACCCTTTGAGCGGCAATGTTTCCATCTCCGCCAAGGTGACCAGCGATGCTCAAACAGATTTTTTTACGGAACCGGTGAATTGCGAATTCAAAATGCCACCCGCCAGTGCGAAATTTGTGCGCACCGATTCCGAAACAAAAGGAACTTGGAACAATCAGTTTGGCAAAGAAGGTTTTCTCGTGGTTCATCATGCGACGAATTATCCAGCTTACGCTGCGGTTTCGCCTCGCCGTCACAAAAGCATTCTGCTCACTCATTCCGGAGATCCCAGTGCGCTGAGATTAACCAACGCGACTGGCGGCATTATCGCGCTTTGGTTTTCTCAAACCAACATGATCATTAATGTCTCGCTGCGGGATGGACACCTGCACCAGGTCGCCTTTTACTGCCACGATTGGGACGGCAACCTGCGGGTGCAACTGATTCAGGTGATTGATCCTGTCACCCGCCGCGTTCTTGATGAGAGACGAGTCGCCAATTTTCACGCTGGAAAATATTTAACCTGGAATATTCAAGGTGCGGTTACGTTTAAGATTACAGCGATCGCGGGCAATGCGGTGGTGAGCGGAATATTTTTCGACTCTGCACGCCATCACCCCCAATAGAGACATCTTTCCAATCCAGTGCGCCATCTGGAAACCTGCCTTTCATCGGCTTGCAAAGTGCGTTCTCGCTTGGCAAGTTGCTTGCTGAAATTAATATGAGATTACTGAAACAATCCATTAATCGCGCCTTGGGTGAGATGGGCTACAGAATATGTCGAAGTCCTCGCGGCCAGATTATTCCAGCAATCCCTGATGCGGATCTGTATCGAGGTCCCGAGCATTTTCTACGGCTTTTCCGCCCTTGGCTGGGGAAGGAATATGACAACGTTTTCACCCCGGAAATTGTGCAAAACACGATGCTTTCGCGGCAGAAACTTTATTTCCTCCTAAAACTCCTTGCACAATCGTTGCCTTTGGAGGGCGATATTTTTGAAGCAGGCGTGGGGAGCGGCGGCAGCGCAAAAATAATGCTGAACCGTTTGATGGAAGCGAGATCAACCAAACGCATGTGGCTTCTCGACACCTTTGAAGGGTATCAAAAAGTGGATGCTCGTGACGGCAGTCACACCCAGGTCAATCAGTGCAGATGCGACAGCAAAGAGGACGTGCAACGGTTTTTGCAAAACGACCGCGTCGAGATAAATCTTATCAAAGGACTTATTCCCGCAACGCTGGCGGAGGTAAAAACCGATACTCTTTCCTTCGCGCATATCGATGTGAATCTCTATGAACCCACGTTGGCGGCCACAGAGTTTTGTTTGGATCGCCTGGCCAAAGGCGGTGTACTGTTGTTTGACGATTATAGCTGGCCGGCAACACACGGTGCTCGCCAAGCTATTGATGAAGTCTGCGCCCAGCGAAATGTTGAAATAATTTGTGTGCCGGAATCCACGCAGGCTTTTCTGATCCGTAACTGAGTCGGTTAATGATTTTCATGGCCTCCCTTCCTAATCATTCTCGGAATTGATCATGTCTCGTTTCCAGAGAGCTTTTCGCGGGGTGATCTCAGGATACGGTGTTCTTGCCGCTCTTGCCGTTTATTCATTGGCGTCGATACCGTTAGCTCTGACTTTTCTCAGCAAGGAGGAATTCGGGCTGTGGGCTCTTATGACGGGAATCGTTGGATATCTGAACTTAATCGATCTCGGCATGTCGAATTCGGTCGCCCGTTTACTTGTTGATCACAAGGACGAGCGGGAGCACGGTGTTTACGGAAGTTTTATCAAAACCGGTGGGGTTGTGTTGCTTGTCCAAGGAGCGATTGTTTTTTTTATTGGATTTGCTTCAGCACCTTTGCTCTCGGAATTATTGAAGATTTCACCAGAGTTTCAGGAAACATTTATTGCTTTATTGAGATGGCAGAGCGGACTTCTTGCGTTTAGTTTTAGCATCCGAATTTTCGGCCACATGCTGCAAGCGCATCAGCGGATGGATTTCATCAATTACAGCCAACTTGTGACTATCGGGTTGAACTTTTTATCGCTCTGGTTTTTTCTGCGTCACGGGCACGGAGTTTACAGCTTGGTGTGGGGTAATCTGATCGCGACAATTTTCAATGCGGTGGTCATGATATTTTGTTGTTGGAAACTTGAACTGTTCCCTCCTTTGGGTCGTTGGGGAGCCGTTCAGTGGTCCCATTTTCGAAACCTATTTGATTTTGGCAAAGATATTTTCCTCGTTGCGGTGGGATCCCAACTAATTATCGCAAGCCAACTGATGATCATCACTCGAACCCTAGGACTGGAAACCGCCGCATTATGGGCAGTTGGAACAAAATTATTCACTCTGGTTTCACAGGTAATCTGGAAGATTTCAGACGCGTCAGCCCCGGCTTTCTCCGAGATGATCGTGCGAAAGGAAGAAGGCGTTTTAAGGGATCGATTCAAATCGATGGTCATGGTGACTGCTTCACTCAGCGTTTTCGGCGCGATTTCTTATGCGCTATGCAACAGCACATTTGTCAGCATTTTTTTGTCAAAG
>JBBQAX010000342.1:0-4470 GCA_038316905.1 Verrucomicrobiota bacterium
GGCGCGGAATAATCCTTGGCAAAGAGTTTGCCCGCTTTCCTGCGGCGCTTTTCCATCTCGGCATGGTCACGTGTTTTCGACATGCCCGGACTATACCAAAAGACCCAATCATTGTCACTCTATTATGCGAGTCTCAATAAGCTGCCAGCCGTCGCCCTCGATCCGGCCGCAGTTCCGCTTGGAGCAACGCTCCAAGCCAACCACCTCACTCGAAATCAACTCCAGCATGTCAACGCGGCTCTTTCTGTGGACGACCAGCATTGTGCCGACGGCATCTCGGACGCAGTTCAAACCATCGAACACTGCTTCCCCGGCAGTCGGGCGGCGTTCCAGTTCGCGCTACGAATATCACTCCGGGTAGTTTGCCTACATTCTTCCCAAGGTGACCTCCGCCAACGAGGCGAGTTCGAGGATGCAATGCGGAATCACCGTTGGAACGGGGCTGGTAAACGGGCATCCGTCAGCGAACCACCAGTTCCGGTCGGCACTCGTCGCTACTGGAGCCTGGTTGTGATGCCGGCATGTGCTGACGTGGAGACAATTTTGAACAGGCTTGCAATTCCTTAACTTTGAAAACGCATGGCTCGCGGAGACATTGACGAGGAAGCGAGAGAGCGGGCACTGAGAGTGTATGCTCTACCGGTCTGTTGCCACATTCCCATCGCCGCACGAAACGAAGCGGCAATCGAAAAATACGTCGGTCAAATAGCTCACGTCCGAACGCCGGCATCGCCCAATAAGGCCCTGTTGGTTTACCCTTATGATCCGCCCCCGCCAAATCGGCGTCTCCCGATTTGGGCGATGAAAGAGTCGGCGATATTGCATCATCCACGGCAGGTTTGGGTTCATGTAGATTTCGCAGGCTACAGGGGGGCATATGCCGGGGCGTTTCCAGACGAATCGTTGAAGGACATTGTATTGGACCACGTCTTGAATCGGAGAATGGCGCGGGCGATGCAATTCACATATCTCCGCATTGTTCCGATATCACGGGGGGCAAACTCAAGCAGCGGCGGATTGCCTGAGAAGTGGGGCGTAGCGTATCAGAGCAGTCCTGAAATGATTCAATTCAACGCTCAACGTAAATCCTTCATTCAGTATGCCGACTTGGGAGACATTGTGAAAATGCTCAACCTGAAAACTGGTGGCTCGTTGCAGGATGCCGTAAATGAGGCTCAAAGTTTTGTCAGAGAAACCGCAGAAGACGGAGCGGTTGCGGGTGCTGGATTGGGAGCATCCGGCGAACAATGATTTCCTGCTGGTCACCCAGTTCAGCAAATCAAGATTCCGTCGTTCATCGGCTTCACCGGCGCGCCGATTGAAAGCCGCCACAAGAACACCCAGGCCGTGTTCGGCGATTTGGCTTCCCAAGCCCGCCATCTGTTGGTTTCCCATGTAACGATTCGCGCTGCCGCGCGTCGTGGTCATTGACGTTTACGACATTCTGCAATCGAGGGAAGACCGCGCCACCGTGCCGATTTATTATGAGGCGCGGCTGGCGAAAATTGATTTGAAGCCGGAGGAACGCCCGAAGATTGACCCGAACTTTGAGGAAGTGACCGAAGACGCGGAGGAATCCACCAAGGAAAATTTGCGGCGCAAGTGGGCGCAAATCGAAGCGATGGTCGGGACGGAGAAGCGACTGGCGCTGGTGGCTGAGGATTTGGTGAAGCATTGGGAAGCGCGTGACGCCGCGATGCTCGGCAAGGCGATGGTGGTCTGCATGAGTCGTCGTATCTGCGTGGAGCTTTACAAGGCCATCCAGAAATTGCGCCCGGCCTGGCATCACGACGACGATGACAAGGGCGCGATGAAGATCGTTATGTCCGGCTCGGCTTCCGACAAATTGGAATGGCAACAGCACATTCGCAGCAAAGCGCGGCGGGAGGAATTGGCGAAGAAATTCAAAGACCCGAAACAGCCGTTCAAGATCGTCATCGTGCGCGACATGTGGCTGACGGGTTTCGACGCGCCATGCCTGCACACGATGTATCTGGACAAGCCGATGCGCGGTCACGGATTGATGCAGGCCATCGCGCGCGTGAATCGCGTTTTCAAAGACAAGCCCGGCGGGTTGGTGGTGGATTATCTCGGACTGGCGGAGGAATTGAAGCTGGCGCTGGCCGATTACACGAACAGCAAAGGCAAAGGCGAAATCAAACTGGATCAGGAAGAAGCCGTCGCCGTGATGGTGGAGCGATATGAGCGTGTCTGCGCCATCCTGCACGGATTCAAATATGAGGACGCGGCGAAAGCTACGCCTGCCAAGCGGATGCCTTTGATCGCGCAAGCTGCCGAACATGTGCTTCAGCAAAAGGACGGGAAGCAACGCTACTTGCTGGCGGTCACGGAACTTTCCAAAGCGTTTGCCTTGGCCGTGCCGCACGACTCGGCGTTGGAAATTCGTGACGAAGTTGGGTTCTTTCAGGAAGTGCGCGCCGTGCTGGCAAAGAGCATCGGTGGTGAAGGTGGCGGGAAATCGCCGGAAGAATTGGAAACCGCCGTCCGGCAAATCGTTTCCCGCGCCATTTCTTCCGACAAGGTCATAGACATTTTCGACGCCGCCGGTCTGAAGAAGCCGGACATCTCCATTTTGTCGGACGAGTTTCTGGCCGAAGTCCAACAATTGCCGCAGCGCAATCTCGCGGTGGAGCTATTGCAAAAACTGCTTAACAACGAACTGAAAATACGCTCGAAGAAATACCTCGTCCAGTCGCGCTCGTTTGCCGAAATGCTGGAAGCAACGATTCGTAGATACCAAAACCGCACCATTGAAGCCGCCCAAGTCATCGCGGAACTCATCGAACTCGCCAAGCAAATGCGCGAAGGCCAGAAGCGCGGCGCAGACTTGGGCCTGAGCGATGACGAAGTCGCTTTCTATGACGCGTTGGAAGTGAACGACAGCGCCGTGAAAGTTCTCGGCGAACCTACGTTGAAAGACATCGCGCGCGAACTGGTTGCTCACGTCCGCAAAAGCGTAACGATTGATTGGACACTCCGCGAATCCGCCCAAGCCCAAATCCGCGTCCTCGTCCGCCGCATTCTCCGCAAATACGGCTATCCACCCGACAAACAAGAAAAGGCAACGCAAACGGTTTTGGAACAAGCCAAGTTGCTTTGCGCCGAGTGGACGTCATAACCGATTGGCCTTTTGGTAGGGATTGGCGCGGAGACTTTTAATGAAAATCGTAAGAAGAACTTCCCGCCAGATCTTGGTGCGACAAACGGTCGATGCGTTGTGCCTGAATTAGAATCACGTTCTCCGAATTTTGTAATCTTCCTTCAATCAGGAGAAACGATTCCTGCGTGATCACGAGTCGCAGTTTTTCAAAAAGTTTCGGCGCGACGATGGCGTTGCTCATGCCGGTTTCGTCTTCGACCGTGATGAACACAAAACCTTTGGCGGTGCCGGGTCGTTGTCGGCAAATGACGTTTCCAGCGATGCGAATGATTTGACCCGGCTTGGCTTTTGGCAAATCACACGCGCGCCAGATGTTTTGTCCTTCCAAAGTTTTGCGAAGCAATGCCATGGGATGTGCGCCGGTGGTGAGGTTTGTTCCATTGTAATCCGCGCGAAGACGTTCGGCGGGGTTCATGGGCAAAAGCGGGCAGACATCTTCAGGCCGAAAGTGTGCAGGTGAGAGAGTGGGAAAGTGAGCAGCGTTGGTTGTCATCGCGCCACTCTCACTTTCTCGCTTTCCCACTTTCTCCCCTGCAATGGGAATTTTTGCGAAAGAAAACAAATCATCCTCCGGCAACTCCTTCTCCACTTCCCACAGCGCCTCTCGACGATGTTTGGCCAAACTATTCAGCGCGCCAATTTCCGCCAGCGTGCGCAACTCTTCTTTGTTCAACCGCGTGCGCAATTTGAAATCTTCAATCGAATCAAAATTTTGTTTTGCGCGTTGTTCCAACATTTTATTGGCGCGATCCTGCCGGAGTCCTTGCACCACACAAAAGCCGAGGCGAATGGAATCGTCCGCTTCGATGGTGCAACGCCAGTCTGATTTCCCCGCGCAAACCGGGCGGAATTTTAATCCGTGACGTTTGCCATCTTTGACGATGGTGGCGGACGAATAGAATCCCATCGGCTGATTGTTCAGGAGGCTCGCGTAAAATTCCGGCGCCCGATGCGCTTTCAAATACGCCGTAGCATAAGCCAGATGCGCAAAGCTGATCGCGTGAGATTCGGGAAATCCGTAGAGCGCAAACGACGTTACCGCGCCTGAAACTTCCTCAACCACTTTTGCGTTGTAACCTTTGCGCCTGAGAGCGTCGCGCAGTTTTTTTTCCACCGCTTTCATTTTTTCCTGTGAACGATGAAAGCTCAGCGCGCGTCGCAATTCCTCCGCTTCGCTCGCGGTGAAATCAGTCATCTTCATCGCCATTTCGAGCATCTGTTCCTGGAACAGCGGAACGCCCAGCGTGCGTTCGAGGATGGGTCTCAAATCTTCATGATAATAAATGACC
>JBBQAX010000343.1:0-4438 GCA_038316905.1 Verrucomicrobiota bacterium
TGCGGGCGACGAGAACGTTGATGAGCGCATCGCGATCCGCCGCGTCGATGATTTTTTGACCTTTGGCGGCGATGCGGTCAATCAGTCCGGTCAATTCCGCTTCGGCGGCTTGCGGATTTTGCGCGGCGTCTTTTGCACTGCCCGTCGCAGCGTCTGCCAGGTTCCCGGCCTTGTCGGCGAGCGCGTCCGGCTGCAATGCCGGTTTTCCAGTCTGGCGCAACAGTTGTTTGACTTCTGCTTTGATCGAGCTGGTATCGATGTTGAGTTGAGCGCCCGCCGCTTGCACGATTTGCGGCGCAACCGCTCCGATGCCCTGCCCCGCCAGGGAAAGTCCTTTGCCCAAAACTCCGGCCGCGCCGCTGATGAGCGCGCCGACCGCCGTGGTCAGCAAGTAAAACGTGACCAGCGTCGTCATGCCCCAGGTCAAAATGCCGTGGAGCGTTCCATCGGTTTTGCGCGGCACCCCCGCCAGGCGTCCCGCCACCCAGCCGCCGGCGAACAGCGCAATCAAGGTGCTGATGACAAACCAAATGCCCGCGCCGATGCCAATGCCTGCGGCGGGATTTTGTTCCGTAACCGGATCGATGGTGCTGGCACCGATGCCGATGCCCAGAATACTGAGTAATAATTGTGTGACCAATGCCACCACCACTCCGGCGAAAACCGCGCCCCAGGAAATGCGCTTTAGCGCTCTGCTTTCCGTCATAGTTTCAAATTCTTTTCCGATCATATATTCAGTTGATTGAGGTTGATGATTTTTAACTAACTTAACTAACGCGATTTGTCGGCGAATTCTTCGTTCCAATCACATTCGCGCTGGTGATGCCGATGAAGGCCCGTCGTGTAATCCCGCGTGGCATAATCTTTTTGCCGCTCAGTTTTTCAGCGAAATATTGTTTTCCACTTCGACCACGCCGGGAATGCCTTTGGCAATGGATTCCGCCGAACTCTTTTGGTCCTCGCTCGAAACGAAACCGTTCAGTTGAACCTTTCCTTTGAACGCGACCACCTGGACATCGGGAAACTTGAATGCGGGCGAGTTCCCGAAGGCGGTCTTCACTTGTTCGGTCAAGGCGTCATCGACCTGCTGTTCGGTGCCGGTTCGCGCGACGGTTTCATTTTCCTGTTTGCAGCCGATCATACCGGCGCTCAAACAGAGAAATCCGACCGTTGTCACGGCCATAATATAATAGAGACGGATTGTTTTCATTTTGTCTTTTTTTTCATTTTGTTTTTTTAGGTGCGGTTCATTCATCGGGATTGTTTCTTATCCCGGGAGAAACTTGGTTAGCGTGATTTGTCGGCGTATTCGTCGCTCCAATAACCTTCGCGTTGATAATGTTGATGAAGTCCCGTCTCGTAATCCCGCGTCAGCAGAGATTCCTCCGTGTATTCGGGGGACTGTTTGATGGCTTCACGGGAAAGATTGACGAAAACTTTCGATTCGCTCCAACTCACGCGTTCGATCCATCGCGGTGAAACCAGAACCTTTTTGCCCGGCCACCAGTTTCGCGTGTCAACGATCAGGTAACGAATCGCCCACGTCTCATCATCGATGATAAAATCCTCGACATGGCCGATCTCGCCGTCCACCGCCTGTATGTTATGACCCTGCACCGAGTCCGTGCTGCGCAAATGGGAATCCCACGCTTTTTCATCTTGGGTGGACTTTTTCCATTGTTCACGGTCCCGTGAGATGTAGGGATAAGGTCCCCACATGAAGGGACCGCCCCAATACATCGGCCAGCCATAATACCCGTAATAGGACTCCTCGAATTGCCGTGAGACGGGCTTGTCGCTGTTCAGGGACGGACTGCCCTCAATCTGCTTTTTGGTCAGGTTGACAGCGATGTGCTCCTCCGCCTTGATCGCCGCGACCAGCGCATACGGGGAAATCAGCACCTGGCGGCCCGTGAGCCAGTTTCCCGTATTGGCGACAAGATAGCGGATGGTCCAATGGTGGTCATCAAAGTAGAATTCTTTGACCTCACCGAATTCCCCATCAAGGCTGTCCAGTTTGTATCCCTTTAGTGTTGTTGCCTTATTTAACATAATTGATTTGGTTCGTTGCGGTTCATTTGTTTCTCAGTGGTTGGCCTGCCGACGACTGGTTAAAAATCTGAGGCACCACCATCGGCACCCCTTGGAAACTGAATCAAACTACCGTGGCAGTAGCGGCTCCGCTATGGGGTCTTTTCCCCATCCCTCCTACCCAAGAGAACTCGTCAACCGGCGCGCTTTCTTCAATTACGAGGCTCAAGTCATCACCGCACTCAAAGTGAATTCAAAAACCTTTTCATCTCATCTGTTGATCGGGGATCTCGCCTCCTTCGTTCTCCCATCGTTCAATGGCCGGTGAATTTCCCGGTTCAATTCTTTCCTTCGAAATTGCGTTCCATCGCTCAATGACCGCCACGTCGGGATGGTGCGGGTCGTAACCGAAAATGCTGACCGACGCCGTGCCGAGTAGAAAGTGCTCTGCTTCGCTCACCGGCAAACCCATCCATCGTGTGGCCAGGACGCGTCCGAAATGGCCATGGGAGAAGACAGCAACATTTCCGTCCATCTTACGCAGGCGGGCAATCAAGCGGTCCGCACGATCGGAAACCTGGGCGGGGGTTTCACCGTTCAGTGCGCCGTCGAGGAAGAGATTCCAACCGGGTCGTGCCCGGAGGATTGCCGGGGTCTCAAGTCCTTCGTAGTCGCCATAATCCCACTCCGCCAGGTCCGCTTCGATTTCCGGGGCCACGTCCGGGATGGCCAGCTCGCACGTTCGCCGGGCGCGCCGGAGCGGACTGCTCAGCACGCAGGCAAACGAAATGCCCCGGAGACGATGCGCAAGATCCCGCGCCTCGTCCTCGCCTCGCGCGGTCAGGGAAATGTCCGTGGTCCCGGTGTGCTGTCCGGAGAGCGACCACTCCGTTTCGCCGTGTCGAATAAGATGGATGCGCAGAGGCTTGGTGCTTGTCGTCATGATCCGCTCGTTTCCATGTCCGCGTTATATTCGCCCCGTCTTGCCGCCCGGTTGCATTGGGCGCGATGATTCAGAGCTTTCTGTGCCGCCGCCACGTTTGCCTCCTTGCCCTGCCAAATCTCCAACGCCGGTTGCTGAATGGCCCGCGCAAAAGAAAACGCCAGCGCCCAGGGCGCGCGCGACTTGAACCGGACATTCATGGCATTCAATCGCGCCGAAGCCAGTTCAGCGGATTGGCCGCCGGATAGGAATGCAATCCCGGGAACTGCGGCGGGGACGGTTCGCAAGAAACACTGCACCGTGGCGTCGGCCACCTCGTCCGCCGAGGCCTGCTGCGGGCAGTCCAATCCCGGCAACACCATGTTTGGCTTCAGGATGATTCCTTCCAGCATCACGCGCTGGCAATTCAACTGGATGAAAACATTTCGCAGTGCTTCCTCGGTGACTTTGAGACACCGCTCCAAAGTATGTTCGCCGTCCATGAGCACTTCCGGTTCAACGACCGGAACGAGACCGGCCTCCTGGCACAACGCGGCATAACGCGCCAGCGCGTGCGCGTTGGCTTCGAGTCCACTGCGACTGGGAAGTCCGTCGCCGATGGCAATCACCGCGCGCCACTTGGCAAATCGTGCGCCCATTTGAAAATACTCTTCCAGACGATCACGCAATCCATCCAGACCCTCGGTGATCTTCTCTCCGGGATGAACGGCCATGTCCTTCGCGCCGGTGTCAACTTTGATGCCGGGAATGATTCCAGCGTCGGTGAGAACTTTGAGAAACGGAGTGCCATCCTTCTTCTGCTGGCGAATCGTCTCGTCGTAGAGGATTGCGCCGCTGATGGATTCGCTAAGCCCCGGCGTGGTAACGATCAACTCCCGAAATGTGCGCCGGGCTTCCTCGGTCTGTGGAATGCCCAATTTGGCAAATCGCTTGTTGCAGGTGGGAGTGCTTTCGTCCATCGCCAGCAAACCTTTTCCGTTGGCGACGAGCGCCTTCGCGGTGTCGATGAGTAGTTGCGCGTTCATTTGGGCGCATCTTAAACCCAAGGCTCGCGCCGTCCTATGGGGTAAAACCCCACTGTGGGGCCGCGTTGCCGCGTTTCATGGGTTAAGCCACGATCTCCGCACCCGCACGCGGTACGCGTCGTTCCACTTCAAACTCTTCAACGCGAGCAAGGATGAGCGGTCGCGGCTTCAGTTCGCGAGTTTCCAGCGAAGCCGACGGCAGGGTTTTACCCCATTTCACCAGGACGCACTCTCGCGTAAGATCCAGACTGTTGAAACTTGAAACCCATAAAAAAGACATTTTATGTTGAAAAGTATTAAGCAGATTTGTGGCGACAAACTCGGTGCCTCCGATGGCGACATCGGTCATGTGAAGGATTTCTATTTTGACGATAAGCGCTGGGTGATTCGTTATCTTGTTGCGGACACGGGATCGTGGTTGCCGAGCCGTCAGGTGCTC
>JBBQAX010000344.1:0-4398 GCA_038316905.1 Verrucomicrobiota bacterium
GAAAAGGCCGGGCGTTCTCGCCTGCATTGGGAGGCTGAACGTCTGCGAAAACTCGGCGCGCTGGTTGAGGAGAAATTTTTAATGGGTTCGCCTTACGAACTGTTGGTTGAAACAGCGCGGACGCCAAACACGCGTTTGCTGATTCTCGGAGCGGTTGGACACAAAGCGCTGGAGCGTTGGCTGCTCGGTAGTGTGGCAGAACGCACCGCAGAAAAATCCCCCGTGCCGACACTGGTTGTGCGCGACCCTGCTGTACTGGAAAAGTGGGCTGCTGGAGCCAAGCCGTTGAACGTGTTTATTGCAACCGATTTCTCACCCAACTCGGATGCTGCTCTCTGCTGGATCAAAGAGTTGCAACAATTTGGAAAATGTAATGTGACAGTCGGCCATGTGGACTGGCCCCCGGAAAATTGTTTGCGGCTTGGCGTCAAAGGACCGCTTTCGCTTTTGGACAACCCGACCGCAGTTCAGCGGGTGCTTGAACGCGAAATTAAAGAAAAGGCCGAGGGGATTCTTGGACAAGAGACATTTTTAATGTCGCACAGTGCACCGGCTTGAAGAGTGTTCCCAAGCCGGATGATTCGGCCTTTGTTCAGACCATGCCGGCGGAAATTGTAGCGAAGATGCCGCAGGCACCGGTCATCAAACATGGCATGGCCATGGCCTCGTATTCGCCCTCAAAGGACGTGGTGAATATGCCCGACCATGCCCGGTTCGACGCGGAGGATAATTATCACGCCACGCTCTTTCACGAACTGATTCACGCGACTGGACACGAAACGCGGTTGAAGCGTGCTGGCATAATGGAACGAAACGGTTTTGGCTCGAATCCCTACAGCAAAGAGGAATTGATCGCCGAAATGGGCGCAGCGTTTCTGTGCGGCCACGCCGAGATCGTCGAACGGACGATTGATAATTCCGCCGCGTATCTACAAGGCTGGCTTGAACAATTGCGCAGTGACAAAACCTTGATTGTTCAGGCGGCGGCACAAGCGCAAAAAGCGGCGGACTTCATCCTCGGTAAAACACAAATGAAAAGTGGGGTGGAATCGTGAGCGCAAAAACTCGAACCCTGAAAATCGAAACGGTTGGTGATTTTGCCTGTTGCAAAATAAAACCACAAATTCGTTTGAGCGGCCAATGGTTGGAAAAGGCAGGATTCAAACCGGGACATCGAGTGGAAATATCTTCATCGAATCCCGGCGAGTTGTCGCTTCATTTCAAGGAAGCCTGTTCTGAGTGAGATGTTTCAAACTAAAAAACAACCCCGACCAATTATTTGGCCGGGGCTTTTTGTTGGGACAAATTTTGGACGCAGCCAATTATGCTGGCACCAACTCAATCTTGATCTTGCGTCCCAAGGCGCGTGCGGCTTTGCCGAGCGTATTCAGAGTGACTGAAGAATTGGTCGCATCCATAGCCGGTCCACTGAGGCATCTTGGGAGAAATAGAAACACGAGCACTCAAGCAAATCCGCATCATGCTATCACCCACCTGCGGATACATCAGGTCAGTGAAACAAGGATGAAAAGCGTTATTTTCATTTTTCAATCATCGGGCAGAAATGAAGTTTCTTGAAAATCATTTCAAAAACGCCTCGTGCAAACCGCCATCCACGGTGATGACCTGTCCCGTCGTCTTGCTCAAGCGTTTCGTCACGAGCAGAAAATACGCCTCGGCTTGGTCGCCGGGCGTGATGGGCGATTTCGTCAACGTGCGGTCGGCGTAAAATTGCGCAAGCTTGTCCACGAGCGATTCCGTGGCCTCGTCATCACTAAACGAAATCCCATACTTCGCGAGCGAGCCGATCACGCGGTCGCGCGGAAACATCGCCGAGCCTTGCACCACCGTCGCGGGCGCGACGGCGTTCACGCGCACGAGCGGCGCGAGTTCGATGGCCAGTTCACGCACGAGATGATTCGCCGCCGCCTTGGAGCAGTCATAGGCGACCGAGCCTTTCTTCGCGACGACGGCGTTCGCGCTCGTCGTCAAAACGAGATTGCCGCGCAAGCCCTGTTCGCGCCACGTCTTCGCCGCTTCGTCGGCCACAAGATAACTGCCAGTTACGTTGATGTTGAACGTCAGCGCCCACTTGTCGTCGGGAATGTGGCCGGTTGTGTCGCTCGGCACAAAAATGCCCGCCGTCACGCAGATGGAATCAAACCCGCCATAAGCAATCGCCACGTCGTCCAGCATCCGGCGGATACTCGCGCGATCGGTGATGTTCGCCGCGAGACCAATGGCCGGGCCGCAGTTCGACAACCACGTTCCTGCCACGCCGATGCCCACGCCGTATTTGTCCGTGATTTCTTTCGCCGTCGCCTTGGCGTTCGCTTCGTTCAAATCCACGCAGACAATGTGCGCGCCTTCTTTCACGAGGCGATGCGCGGTTTCCTTGCCGATGCCAGAGCCAGCGCCAATGACGAGGACGACCTGCCGCGCGAGTTCCTTCTCGGCGGGCATTCGTTGCAACTTCGCTTCTTCAAGCAGCCAGTATTCGATGTCGAACGCCTCCTGCTGCGGCAACGCGATGTATTCATCAATCGCCTCCGCGCCGCGCATCACTTCCACCGCGCAGTTATAAAATTCCGCCGTGACGCGCGATTCGCTCTTGTCCTTGCCCCACGCAATCATCCCGCAACCTGGAATCAAAACCACCGTCGGATTCGCATCGCGCATCGCCGGGGAATTCGCGCGGCGGCATTTTTGATAATACGCCGCGTAGTCCTTGCGATACTGCCCGAGGCCGGCAGAAATTTTTTTCTTCAACGCCGCCACATCGCCGGACTGCGGATTCCAATCCACGAACAACGGCTTAATCTTTGTGCGGAGAAAATGATCCGGGCAACTCGTGCCGAGTTCGGATAAACGCGCGGCGTCACGCGAATTAACGTAGCGCAAAATCTTCACGTCGTCCTGCACCGTGCCAATCAGCCGCTTCGCCTGCGAAACCTGTCCACGCAGCCATGGCAACACTGCCGCAAAAACGCTGTGCCGCTGTTCTTCCGGCAACGACTGACATTTCGCGCCACCAAACGCACCCGCGTCGCCGCCTTTGGCCTGATACTTCGCTTCGATGAACTGCGCCGCGCGCTCAATGAAATCGAGCGTGCGCAAATAACATTCCTGGTCGTCATCTGCCCAGGAAATAAAACCGTGCTGACCCATCATGATGCCCGTTACTTTTTTATTTTTCCGGCAGATGTCCTGCATCGCGAGGCCGAGTTCAAAGCCGGGGCGCATCCATTTCACATACGCCATCGCGCCGCCGAAAATTTCCTGCGTAAGTTTTTCGCAATGTTTGCTCGCAGCAATCGCAATAACCGCGTTCGGGTGCATGTGATCCACAAATTTCGATGGGATGAAACTATGCAGCGGCGTGTCAATGGAACTCGCGCGCGGATTCAGGTTGAACGTCGTGTGGTTGTAAGCCGCCACCATGTCGTCTTCGGCCTGCGACTTGAGGCCGTTGTCCTTGCGCTTGGCGTAGGACTTTTGCAGCGACACCAGTTTATCCTGATAGAGCGAAGAAAAATTTTCGCGCGCACTCGTCCGCAAATCGCCGCCCGAACCTTTCACCCACAACACTTCCACATTCTCGCCGGTGAGCGGGTCAACCTCCATGATCTTCGACGACGTGTTGCCGCCGCCCGTGTTGGTGATGCGCTGGTCCGCACCGAGCTGGTTTGAGCGATAAACCAGCCGCGCGACGGGGTCTAGTTTGGCAGCGGCCGCATCGTTCCAGAGGTTGCTGACGTGCTGGTAGGATATTGAGTTTGATTTCATAGCGGTAAGGAAAATAGTTTAACCAAAATTTTCCATGCGCCCGGCAGCTTCGCTCCACGGCGCACTGCCATGAGGGCTGAAAGTTTTGATGACGCTGGAGGCGCGAACGACTTCGCGGACTTCGGAAAGATTTTTCAACTCGCCATCGGCCTGCGCTTGCACGAGCAAGTTGCCCAGCGCGGTCGCTTCAATCGGGCCGGTGACAACGGGACGTTGGCACGCATCTGCCGTGAACCGGTTCAGCAACTGGTTCTGCGAACCGCCGCCAACGATGTGAATTTGGCGGATGGATTCGCCCGTCAAAACTTCCAGCGACTTCACCGTGTCGCGGTATTTCAACGCGAGACTTTCGTAAGCGCAGCGGATAATTTCGCCGACGTTCTGCGGCACGGGTTGCTTCGTGTCGCGGCAGTAATTCTGAATCTCTTTCGCCATGTCGAGAGGGTTCAGGAAACGCGGGTCATTCGGATTCACGAGCGAACGCAACGGCTTCGCCGCCGCCGCCAGCTTCATAAGCTGGCCGTAATCATAAATTTCTCCGTGCGCATCAAACACGCGTTTGCACCACTGATTGATAACTGCCAGTGAACTGCTGTTCGGTGATGAGATCCT
>JBBQAX010000345.1:0-4382 GCA_038316905.1 Verrucomicrobiota bacterium
ACTCACCGTGGAAACCCCGAAACCATCACTGGCAGTCCCGGCGAGATTCACTGAGGTATTCGTCGTCATGTAGGTCGAAGCAGACGTGGGAACGGTGATCGCAAGCTGTGGAGGGGTCACATCAGGTTCGTTGCGAACAATCGTAATGACCTTACTACTCACATTTCCCGCAGAATCCTGCGCGGTCACCGCAATCACATTTGACCCGATGCAGAGCGCGATATTGGCGACAGTCCAATTGACAGTTCCCGATGCAGCACCACTGGCGTGACTGCAACGATTTGACCAACTCACCGTGGAAACACCCGAACTGTCACTGGCGGTCCCGGCGAGATTCACTGAGGTATTCGTGGTGCTGTAGGTGGAGGAACCCGGTGCCGTGATCGCAAGCTGTGGCGGAGTGTTGTCGGAGGGAAGATTCACTTCGTTGGAAGGTAAACTTTCCAAACCGTCCGACGTGTGGGCGGTGACTGCGAAGAAATAATTCGTCCGACGATCAATGCCCTGGACGGTCAAACTGGTTTGGTTTCCGGCGCTCACCTGCGTTGAATAATTTCCGCTTTGGTTTCCGTAATACACCGTGTAGCCGGTGACATTTGTGCTGGGGCTGGAGTCCCACGCTAAAGAGATCGAGGCGGCGGATGCCCCGCTTATCGCGAGTACAAAAACGAGAAGGGTTAAGACGAATCCCGCTGCTTTTAGTTTTGAATTTCCCTTCACGAAAAGCGTTCTTAGCTAAACGCTTGCCATCCCTCACCTGCCTTTTTGCATTTCTTACGTGAACGCTAAACCTTAACGAAGACGAAAATATTCAATATTGCGCGAAACCATAATTGGACAGCACGTCAAAGATTCTGTCCGAGACTTAGCCTCATAAAAATCGCTGATGGAAACTTTTCGCCAACTCGAAATCCTTTCGAGATGCCTCGGCTAATCGCCAGAAGACCTTCTCAAACCATGAAGTTTTCTTGAACTTGCTTGAATGTTTTCAAACCAGCCTGGTGAGCAGGCGCAATTTGTTAAACGGACTGTAATGGTGATTTTTGAGTGGTAAATTCAGGCAGAAGTCGCCCACTTCTTTCTCGCCTCCGGCAGCCAGGTGCGCAGGAGAAATTCACAATTCAGGATCTTCTCCACCAAATCTATCGGCACGTAATAATAGTGATTCGATGCTTCGAAGCCGATCCGCGAATCCCGAATTTGGATCGCATACAAACGCTTCGCCAACTGAGTTTCATCCTTCAATAAGCGCTCCAACAATTCAATTTTCGGCATTGCTTCAGCGACGGTTTTTGCGCCGGCCAAGGTGTTGCGCGTGTGAACAAAACGCGACTGGTTGGTCGTGGTCCGAAAATGGATTGTTGTCGCTTCGGCAACATCAAGTTCTTGGGCGAGCGCCTTGCGTTCGTCTCGATTTAGATCTGAGACGTCGGCGGTCGCACGCTTCAAATCAGCCAGCGCAGTTTCAAATCCGTTGGACATTTTATCAAATTGGTCGATGAAGATTTCCGCGGGATATTGTCCGCGCCAGCTCGTCAGATCATCATAAGAAAGTCCCACCGCGCCGGAAACGTAACCGGTCGGTTCACTCCACAGCAGGTTCGATGGACCGGATTGCGCGGGGTGATGATAGATGCCGCCGCCGTAGGGAAATTCGCTAAACGCTATGCTAAAATCTTTCCACGCTTGCACGATTGCCACCGCGAGTCGCGAACCGAAACGGCGTCGCGCCACTCGATCCATCGCTTCGTTCGGAGCGATTTGGTCGATCCCACCCAACTCGGCGACCACTTCCAGGTTTGGCGAAGGATAGCCACCCAGCGACCATCCCAGCATCACGCCATCGACTTTTGCCGCGCGCAAATTCGCGGCGTGTTTAGCAACATTTTCCAAGGCCGGAATATACGGCGTGGCAGAAAGTTCCCACGTATTGCCCGCCTGAATTTTGGCGATGGTTTTCAAGCCGCGTTTGCGCGCCAAATCCCAATGTCGCGTGGCGCGCGGGCCGGGGCCGACGACGGAAATGGAATATTCGCCGACGACAACTTTCACACCGCCGCGTTCGATCGGAATGCTCCATTCACTGACGCTCATAAACGAAACATCGGCTGGCAATCGATTGATAATTCCTTCCGCCCAGGCGTCGTTCCATCCCCAGTCCCAGACGATGAGCTTGCCATCGGTACTGCTCTTGCGAATTCCCTCGCGATAGAGCGTGTTCAATTCAGCAATGACTTCGGCAGGCGAACGCTGGCTGCAACGCGGGCATTTCTCGCCGCCATGGTGCGACCAGCAATTCGTTAAATTTTCTGAAGCAGTGATGGTGAAAAAGCCGCCGAGATCAGGCACCGCGCGACAGATGTGCTCGACCGCACTCGTGAGATAATTCTGAACTTCTGGAACACTCGTGCAAAGCGTGGCCGTCCCGGTTTCCCAGGCGCGGGTTGCCTCAAAACCTTTCAGGTGCGGACGCGATTTAAAAAATGAGAGAGGTTGAGAACGCGGTTCATTCAAATAGAGATAAACGCTGACTCCATGTTTGCGCGCCCGCTTCACCAAAGCGCGAAGATTTTTCAATCGTTCTTCGTGGCGATCGCTCTCCTTCGCGTCCCAGGGAAATGGCGCCAATTTTGACAACACGATGTGCAGCCACACGCCGTCCACGCCAGATTCAGCGAGCCGCGCCAGATAGCCTTCCGGATACGGATCGGCCGCATCGTCCAACAACGGATCGCCAAACGGCGCGAAGTAAGAATGACAAAAGCGCGGAGAAAGGCGCGACGCTTCCAACGTTTTGCGCGTGCGCGGTGTGGCGGAAAGATCAGCGACAAATTGGAACAACGGTTCCTCCACATTTCCAACGCCGTCAGGGAATTCTTTGGCAAGAAGTTGGGATATTTCCTCCGCCCTCGCACGAATGATTGGGTCTGATGCAGCAAATTTCAAAAACTCGCATTTTGGTTTCAGCGAACCGAGTTTCCAAAACAACCCGTCATCGTGACGCAGTGTGTACAAGAGTTTTTCCGCAGACCAACCGAGCAATTGCAACAGTTGTTCGTAAGGAAGCAAATGCCAGTTGCGGCGGATCACCGTGATGTAGGAACGAACTTGTTGATCTGCGGTGATGCGAGGTGGTTTGCGCAATCCCAGTTCCCTTCCGATGCCAAGAATATCCGCTTGCTTTGCGCCAACCACTTCCGCCAGGCGTGACGCCGGAACGAGTTGCCAGTTGCGCCAAACAAAAGCGTGAAGACGACTCGGGAAATGCGGCGATGGCAGCGGTTTCGGCGCGTCGCCAACGGGCAAAACCACTTCTCCTTCCAAATCAGTTGCCGTTTCGTGGGATTGCGGCAGCGCCGAACAACCGAACAAAACTCCCAATGTTCCTGCGCTGGCGATTGTCTTGATAGCATCTCGTCGATTCATATTTGACGTCGGATCACCAATTATTGTGGGCACGATGAGCGACATCACTTAGAAAACAATTTCTAAATTTCAAGCAAGGAGATTCTCGACCGAATCAATTACAGAAGTTGCGGAGCCTGGATGGCAAGAGCGGCGGGCGAATAACTTACTCGTCAATCTGTGAAAGTGTTGAAAATTACTTCCTCTTACGCGGTCAGGCACTTGGTTGGAAAAGGTGGGTTCGGAGGCTAACTGAAGTTCGATATTCCAAGTTAGTCTCCGCTTCCATCGCTGATTTGTGACTCGATTCGGGTTCCCAGTTGGCGGCCAGAATGTCACATTCCCAGCACGTATTTGGATTCGAGACCGCCGGAGCATCCATTTTTTCCCCACAGCATCTGCACGTTTTCATTCCCTTTTTTCCTTTGTTATTGGAGGGCACGACGGTGGTACCTGGTTACAATCTTGGCCATCGGGAGTTTGAGTTTTTTGTAGGAAGAGATTCCATTAGCCCGTTTTTCATCAGCACCCGGTTCAATCGTGACCCTCCTATTCTCCGTGGCGGAATTCAATGTTCCGAATTGTTGTCTTGGAAATTCTTCTGGCGCGTCCTCTCCCCTTTTGTATCGTAACGCCTCTAATTAATTTAACTTCTTTTGCAAATGGAACCTAAAGCTGACATCGCACTCATTGGTCTCGCCGTCATGGGACAAAATCTCGTCCTCAACATGAACGACAACGGATTTACCGTGGTCGTTTACAACCGCACCGTTTCCAAGGTGGACGACTTTCTTGCGAAAGAAGCCAAAGGAACCAACGTGATCGGCGCGCATTCAATCGAGGAAATGGTCGCGCAACTCAAAAGTCCGCGTCGTGTGATGATGCTCGTCAAAGCGGGCAAACCGGTGGACGAATTTATCGAGCAACTTCTGCCACATCTCGCGCCGGGTGACATCATCATCGACGGCGGAAATTCG
>JBBQAX010000346.1:0-4340 GCA_038316905.1 Verrucomicrobiota bacterium
GGAATTGCGTGCCGCGATGCGACTTCACGCGGTAGCCGACCGAAATAATCACGTCCAGATTGTAGAATTTCGTCGAGTAACGCTTCCCGTCGGCGGCAGTAGTCAAGGATTCCTTGACAACTGAAGTCTCCGGCAACTCCCTTTCCGCAAAGGCATTTTGGATGTGCAGACTGATATTCTGTTTCGTCGTCTGAAACAACTCCGCCATCTGCGCCTGCGACAACCACGCGGTCTCGCCCTGAAACTGAACTTCCAAACGCGTTTTGCCGTCCGCCGTCTGATACAGAACGATCTCGGAATTGGATTTCGGTTCGGGCTTCATTTCTTCGGCGTTGCGCAATAGCGGAACAAAAGTTTCAATACACCTCAATGCAAAACGAATCCGTTTTCGGCGACCGCTCCACGGTTTACTCCTGCGGCGGGAAGAAATTCCACTGACAATTTCGGCTGATCTGCTAAGTTCAGACCAAGATGAAATCAGGACTGCCCTTGAACTTTCCGCCTGAAGTGCCCATCTGGGTTGATCCAGAACGATTGAGCGGCACGCCTTGTTTTACGGGCACGCGTGTGCCGGTGGAGAGTTTGTTCACCAATTTGGAGAGCGGCCTGAGCCTCGACGAATATCTCGATTGTTTCCCGGACGTGACACGGGAACAGGCCGTTGCCGTGCTCGAATACGCGCATAAGCGAACACTTCAACCTGCGTGAAAGTTCTGTTTGACGCTTGCGTGCCGCGTCCGTTGCGCAACTTTCTATCAAATCACACTGTTCGCACCGCTCAGGAAATGGGTTGGTCGATTGAAAAACGGAGCGTTGCTCAAGGAAGTTGAACCGCAATTTGACGCTTTCATCTCGACCGACAAAAATCTGAAACACCAGCAGAAGATTGTTGGCAGAAATCTCGCGATTTTGGTTTTGCCCACCAATGATTGGCGGACGATTCGTTCCAAGACGGACGAGATTGCGACCAAGCTCGCTACGTTGAAGCCGGGAGATTTTGTTGAGTTGGATTGGGACTAAATTCCGCAGTGCTATCCCAAGACATCGTCACATTCTGAGAAGATTTTTTAACCGCAGATGGACCCAGATGAACGCAGATAAAACAAGCTCTCTTCGGCCCATTTGCGTTCATCTGCGTCCATCCGCGGTTGAACTCTTTGGTTGCGGCTCTGCCGCGCTGCGTCTCTGCGGTTCAAATTTTTTTCAGATTTCTCACGTCATTCCGCGTGATACCCGCGCCAGACCCAGACCAGCGTATCCGCCAACGTTTGCTCGAAGACGCGTTTGTCACAGTGGCCGGTGGCGTGACTGAAGACGAAGCGATGATGATAACCTTTCGCGGTGAGCGCGGCGTCGGTGCGTTTTCCGGCCATGACCCAGTTGTGATGGGTTTCTTCGAGATCGTTCGGGCGGTTGTCGTTTTCCGAGACGTGCGTGAAAATGCGCAACGGCTTTTGTGCGCTGTTCTCGATGAGTTTCATGCTGGAATGATATTCCCACGCGCCGAGCGGATACTTCGCTTCTTCGGGCGCGTCGTCGTCCTGTTGATCCACGAACGTGCCGGAGTAAGCGACGATGCGTCGAAATAAATCCGGGCGAAACCAACCCATCGTCAACGCTGCCGCGCCGCCAGAACTGCAACCGATGACGGCGTGGCCCCACGGATTTTTCGTGAAAGCGAGTTTCGGATAAGCGGCTTGGATTTCGGCGTGGGCGAGAACGGCGGGCAAAACTTCTTCGGTAATGAAACGCGCGAGTCGATCGGACATGGTGTCGTATTCGAGACCGCGTTCGCTGTTCTTGCCGTCGTTGCCGCCATTTTGCACGGCGATGGCGATGAACGGCGGGAGCTTGCGCGTCGAGTCGCGTGAGATGGTGAGATTATCGAGCGCGTTGCGGACGAGATTCATCTGGCCGGGGCCGTCGTGAATAATGAGATACGGCGCGGGCGTGCCATCTTTGTAGGCGGCGGGAACATAGACAAAAATCTTTCGCTCGGTGAGCACGGGTTTGTTTTGCGGTTCGAGCGTTTTGTCATCGCCGCGAAAGATTTTGCTGTCGGCGAGCTTCATCGTGAACTCGAAATATTTTCCCTTGGGATTGCCGAGGTCGGTCAGGTCGCGCGCGATTTTGTATTCGGGGCTGACGACGAAATTGCCGTCGCCTTCCGAGCCTGGATTTTCCAAATAGGAATTGCTTTGATTAGTGGCGCAGCCGACGACTGTCATCAGTCCGATAAGACAAACCGAAAGCATGAGCGATGAACCGAGCCGGAACGATTTAGTTGCCCGGAAGACCGCCCTCACCCTAACCCTCTCCCCCAGGAGAGGGAACCAGCCATCGGCGTCCCGGGACAAAGTCGCGTCACGGTGATTTTTTCTGACGTCGGAAAAATTGCGTCTTCTCGACCAAGGAGAAAGATGGGTTGAAGGTGAACGTTTTTTTCAACTGAAATTTTCCGTAGAAGAGCGGTGTTCATACGTGATTGGTAGGCGGATGATGAGAGCGGATCAATCCATGAATCGGACGGCGCTTCCGCCTGTGCTCTGCCAAACTGCGGCTATGAAATGGGCTTTGAGTAATTGCCGCTTGAGGTTCCTGTAAAGGCTGACAACCACCTTTGCTTTCGGCATGATCGCCGCATGAAAATCAAGCTGATCCTCGGTGGCGTGCTCATGCTTTTAGTCCTTATCTTTGCAGTGCAAAACGCCGGGGTGGTGACGATTAAATTTCTTCCGTGGCAATTCTCCGCTTCGCTGGCCCTGGTGATTTTTCTGACCGGTGCAGCGGGAACGCTCATTGGCTGGTTTGTTGGAACGGCATTTAAGATCACCAGGGCGAAGTGACCCAAACTACGACGCGCGCGCTCCCATTCGCTGTTTTGCATTCAGGCCATTCGGATTTCACTCGGCCATCGGATTTCGGACTTCACGCCTGCGCAACCGCTCATTTCCAAACCTTATTTCCCGCCAATCCATCCTTTACGCACGAAATACACCGCGAGACTGCCAACAATGCTCAGGCAGATCAGCCAGAAAATCAGGTAACTATATTTCCAATGCAGTTCGGGAAGGACTTCAAAATTCATCCCGTAAACACCCGCCACAAAGGTGATGGGAATAAAAAAGCTCGCCATGATCGTCAGTACTTTCATGACTTCGTTGGTTCGGTTGGACACGACGGACATGTAAAGATCATGCAACCCGCTGACTGTCTCGCGACACGACTCCACGATGTCCATCACCTGCACCGTGTGGTCAGCGACATCGCGCATGTAAGCTTTGACTTCAGGAGCGATTTCTTTTGTGTCCTCGCGATACAATTCGTTCATTACTTCGCGCATCGGCCAGACGACGCGGCGCAGCGTGGCCAGCTCGCGTTTGATGCCGTGCAATCGGCGCTGCATTTGCGGCGAGGGATCGTCCGCGACCTCGTTTTCCATCTCTTCCAATAATTCTCCGTAACTCTCAAGAATGGGAAAGCAATGATCGACGACGGCATCGAGCAAAGCATAGAGCAAATACGAAACGTCAAAAGTGCGCAGCCGCGAATTGGACTTTTGCAACCGTTGGCGTATCGGATCCCAAACATCGCCAACGCGTTCCTGAAAGGTCAGCAACGTGTCTTTGAAAAGAAAAAAACTCACCTGCTCGCTCGTCAAAACGCGTTCCTGCAACATGAGCATTCGCGCCACGATGAACAGATGTCCCTCGTAACTCTCCAGCTTCGGGCGTTGCGGCACGCGCAAAACATCCTCCGCGGCCAGCGTGTGAAACTTAAAATGGTTGCGCATCTGATTCACCACGTTGGGATGAAGCCCATCCACATTCAACCAGCGCACGCGACACCACTCAGCGCGTGGTTCTTTCAGGAACGAAGCGAGATCAGCTACCTCGCGCGTCTCAACTCGATCCGGCCCATAGTCGGTGCAATGGATGCGGACGGTTCCTGCGGGCGCGGGTTGATCCACGCCCGCCATCGACTCAATGCCCGGCGCACTGCCCGGCGCGCTCGCGCTGATATTCGCCTGCCGCCGTTTCAATCCCGGTAAATTCAAACTGGCCGCGAACAACCGCCCCGCCTTGCTGAGAGACTCAACTACTTCTCCCGCGACCGCACTGGCATTTCGTGCGCTGGCGGTGGTTTTGGTTTCGTCATTGGTCTTCATCGGCCGATAATAATCCCGCTAAAGTTTCTGCGCATCTCCCTCTTTTTTTTCCGCCGGTGGTTGGAGCACGAAATTTCCTGTCTTGAGATGAAGATCGCGTTGCGGAAATGGAATTTGAATTTCGTTCTCACACAACTTCCTTTCGATGGAAAAGTTAAGTTCGCTGCGAAAA
>JBBQAX010000347.1:0-4338 GCA_038316905.1 Verrucomicrobiota bacterium
ATACATTTCCTACTTACAATTACGTGACAAATGGCGTGGCCGAAGTTATCCCTTCAAATCTGGCGGGGACGAACAGCCAATGGATTTATTCCAGCGACGCAGGTGGACTTGGTTCCCAACCCAATGCCATTGGCCTTTATATCAATGATTTTCAAAACTACACCATGAGCCTTGCGCCGAACACTCGTAATTTTTACGGCTTGCCAATATTGTCCGTCAAATGCCGCAACCCCAACGACGCGGGATTCACCACGCTGTATCCGAACGGCACTATTCCCGCCTCTGATGGCCCTTTTTTCTTTGAAGTTGAGCAACCGATTCTGACCAATGTTAATTATTATTTTTGCCAGCCAATTCTAGTTGGCAATTCATTTTATTCCGGCGATTTGCCGGGAACGACCGCCTTCAATGCAGGGAGCACTTCATCTGTATTTTATGCAACGTTGCGCAGCCAGGCCATCTTCTCAGGCTGGGTCAAGCAGCGAATTATGAATGGATATACAAACAAGTTCGTTTATACCCAACAATACTTTGACAAAGCGTATCGGGCCGATAGCAGTGGCAATATTACCACCAACGAAACCGGCGTTCTTTCAGAGTACGGAGATTTCTATCCGACTGAAGCGGGAAAAACATTCTTAACCACCAAGCCGGATGCCGACGGAAACCGAGGGATCATGACCGTTTTCGTTCTCGGCTTGCTGGTGGACGCCAACCGGGATGGGAAAATTGACGGAACGGATTCGACCACCGCCAATTCGCCTTATGTCTTTTGGGTGAACAACGATGTGGATCGCGGGCATACCGTGGATGGAAATGATTTTGAAGAAGATGATTTGCTGCAATATTCCCAGGAACTTCTCATTTTTGATCAAGTGCCGGATTTCCAAATTACGGGATTGACTGGCGGGCGACGAATCCCGAGCAAGCGGGACTTGGAGGATTATACTCGCCTGTGGATACCGGGAAGCGCTGCTTTGGCGGCGGAACTGCCTCCGGGCTATACTTTGGAACTGGCCTGGAGCTATCCTCAAACCAGCACACGACCGACCTTGAATGTTTTTGCCGCCATCGAAGCGGATGGCGGCTCGCTCTACCTGACCGATGATGCAATAGCCGGACAACAAACCAACACCACCCTCGCTCCGTTTTACGGAACGGTGACTTCAACGAGCAATGTTGTTTTGACGGCCAGCAGCCATCCTATCCCGAGTGAACATTTTATTTTCTGCGGAGCGGCGCGAGGCATTGGCCCATTGAGGATCATCCTTCGCTATCCAGGGGGCAGCTTTAACTATCTGGGGGCAGTTGATATTCAAATCAAGGACATCAAAGAAATGTATGAGCGTTGGACGGTGGGGGATGCGCCAGGGGTTCCGCCAAAGAACTTTGCCGAAATCGCGCAGAATGATCCCGTCCCCGGGGTTCCTGCTTTCCGCTACGATTACGATGCCTCGCGTGATACGAACGCTCCTTATGTTGCCTTCGTTCATGGATGGAACATGAAGACTTGGGAAAAAGATCGGTTCGCGGAAACCGCGTTCAAGCGGCTTTATTGGCAAGGGTATCAAGGCCGGTTCGGCAGCTTCCGGTGGCCGACGGATAATGGCATTAAAGACGGCGCTATCGGCTATATTCAAACCGCTTTTGACCGGCGCAACTACGACAGGAGCGAGTTCAATGCATGGCAATCGGCACTAGGACTCAAGAACCGACTGATGGCGTGGAACAGCCTTTATCCCGGAAAGGTTTACCTCATGGCGCACAGCATGGGGAATGTGGTTGCGGGAGAAGCGTTGCGTTTGGCGACGAGTCAGGCCGTGAATACGTATGTCGCGAGTCAGGCGGCGGTTCCGGCGCACACGTACGACAACAGTATCAGCAGTTATTCGTTTAATTATCTGTCACAGAATTTTGGGCCAATCACGCCAAACATATATTCAAACTGGTTTACCGCGAGCATCGGCGCCGGGCAGCGAATCAACTTTTATAACACGAATGATTACGCGCTTGTGCGGCCTCGGTGGGAACTTAATCAATTGTTTAAACCCGACCAAGCCACGTCGTTGGGTTGGTCTTATGTGTTCAGCGGGTATCCCAATGATGGACTCCAACACTATACGCCTGGAGCGCCGGACGACACTCCTCCGTGGAATCACTTTCTCAAAGACAGTTTCAGTTCCACCGTTACTTTTGACATCGTTAACTCTCTCGATGATCGTTACGAAGTCATGTCTTATGCCGCTCAATCACGTTCAACCGCTGTGGGAAGGACGGCCAACGTCGGCAACTTCAACGGAGACGTTGATCTGGCCCGGTCAGGCAATCCGATTTGGCCATCTGATACGTCGGGACATGCTTACGGCGATCACAAATGGCACAGTGCGCAGTTCCGCTCCACTAACATGCGGCAGAATGGCTACTGGCAAGCGTTGCTCGGAGACGAAGGTTTTAATCTTAGTAATCCATGAAAATTAGACCTTTAGTTTTTTGGGTGTGTGTATTCGCCATTGCCCTGCTTGTGTTGCTCTGGTTCACAGAGCGACCGAACGAGAATCCGGTTTCGTCTCATCCACCTGCCGATGTGCAGGCGGAATTCGAAAACTCCAGAACTATCGTGAAGCCGACGCGGGAAGAAATCGAGCGGCCCTCTCATAGAAAAATCACGGTCAAGCCAACGTTGGCAGCGACGAACCCCACGCCCATAGAAACTAAAGAAGAACGCACTCGAACGGTGCTGGCAGAACTGAACGACGTTCCGATAACTTTTTACGGAAGGGTGCAAGACCAAGTGGGCAAGCCCGTTGTGGGTGCTGAAATCACCGGGAGCGTCATTATTGATAATGGCGTGAAGGAAGGGACAAAAAAAGTATCGGCGATCAGCGATGCCAACGGAGTTTTTCATTTGAACGGTGGGCATGGTGAAAGTCTAGGAGTCATGCCGCGAAAGGAAGGTTATGCTCTGACCGCGACGCAAACGGAATTCAAATATTCGCATTTTTATCCTGAGTCGCGCCACCTGCCTGACGCGAACAATCCGGTTGTTTTCAAAATGTGGAAGCTGCAAGGCGGCGAGCGGTTAGTGCATTTTCAATTTAAAGCGCGTGTTCCATGCGACAGCAAGGCGGTAAGGTTTGATCTTCAAACCAGCCAGCGTGTGGAATCTGGTGGCGACGTTATTGTTAGCGTGGAAAGTCCCATCAAAACGAAACCCACGGAAAAATATAATTGGAAAGCCCTTATTCAGCCGGTGGACGGCGGTTTGATTCCGTATACAGGAAGAATGGAATCAGTGTTTCTTGCGCCAGAAGCGGGTTATGAACCGGAGTTCGTCGTCGGGTTTCAAAAGGATGCTCAGGCTTGGTCATCACGCTTCAATGGCAGTTTTTATTTGAAAGCTCACGGCGGCGGAATTTATGGCAAAATTGATGTCGGCATCATCACCGACGCTGTGAAAGACGGCTTTATTCCTATCATGGCAAGTGGCTACATCAATCTATCCGGCTCTCGAAATCTCGAAATTGACCCTGCGCTTGTGACGGAAGCCAAGCCGTGAACACCGAATCAACTCATTCAATACTGCGAACGATAGCTCATTTAATTGTGGCAATGATTCTGGGTGGAATAACAGGGATGGCGACATGCTTTTTAATGTTATCGTTAAGCCTTGGCGAGATCGGCGGTCCCATAAACTGGGCGATCCCAATCCTTGTTCTAGCAATCGCAGCGTTCGCGTTTACAGCTTTTATAGTGCGCCCACGGAACGTCATTTCAGGAATTCTATGTGGAGTTGGATTTGCAGTTCCCATCGCAATCGCCTGTTATCTTCCTATTCAGCATGAGCCAGTGGTCAAAAGAGAACATGGAGAACAGCTAATTTTCGCGGCGCTTACAATCATCGTGATAGCGATTCTTGTTATGGGCGTTCGCGGATACTTGAGGAACACTGCTCATCGGAATGATAATGAAATCCTGAAGCATTGATGTGGGCGGGATGATTTCGGTGAAGCGCGCAAATTGCGCCAGTTGTTTGCCCGAAAATGAATAATCGCTTTTCGCACGCGGCGCGTATCGCAAATTATATTTGGCGCAAAGCCGTTGTTGATTATTGCTGAAGATGTCGAAGGCGAAGCGCTCGCAACTCTCGTTGTGAACAAGCTCCGCGGCACGTTGAACATCTGCGCGGTCAAAGCGCCTGGTTTCGGCGATCGCCGCAAATCCATGATGGAAGACATCGCTGTGTTGACCGGCGGCAAATGCATCACCGAAGACCTCGGCATCAAGCTCGAATCCATCGGACTCGAAGACCTCGGTCGCGCCAAATCCATCGTCATCGAC
>JBBQAX010000348.1:0-4311 GCA_038316905.1 Verrucomicrobiota bacterium
ACTAATGGAATGCATCTTAGGAAAAATCGAACGCTGAATTTTACGAAATGGACCTCAAACGTTTCAACGTCATTGCCCGAAAATATACTAAGCTACGCATCGCTGTGCTCGGCGATTTTTGCTTGGATCGTTATCTGGAAATTGATCCAGCAAGAAATGAGATTTCCATCGAGACGAACTTGCCGGTTTACAACGTGATTAACGTCCGCGCTCAACCCGGCGGAGCAGGGACAGTGTTGAATAATCTGGTTGCACTGGGAGTTGGGAAAATTTTTCCAATTGGATTTTGTGGCGAGGACGGCGAGGGTTATGAACTCCAACAAGCTTTGCGTCAGCTTCCGTCTGTTTCGCTTGATTATTTTTTCGCGAGTCCGCAACGACGCACTTTCACCTATACCAAGCCGCTCATCTTGGAACGTCATCAAAAACCGCTCGAATTAAACCGTCTTGACCTTAAGAATTGGAAGCCGACGCCGGTTCAAGTTCGGAAGAAACTTGCCAATGCGGTGCGCAGTATCGCTTCAAAAGTGGATGCGATTATCGTTCTTGATCAAACGGATGTTGCCGATACCGGTGTCGTGACAAACGAGGTTTTAAGTGCGCTAAGAATTGTTCTACAAAAAAATCCGCAATTGTTTGTTTTGGCGGATAGCCGGCGAGGCTTGCGTGATTTTCCGCCGCTGGCGTTTAAAATGAATCGAGCGGAACTGGCGACCCTTGCCAAATCAAAAGGGCAATCAAAGATCAGCGAGATAAAAGTCGCTGCTGCTACTCTCGCAAAAGAGAATCGCCAACCTGTCTTCGTGACGCTGGCAGAAGATGGAATTATCGGCGCATCGCCGCGTGGCGAAATTGAACATGCACCTGCTCTCAAGGTGCGCGGAGAGATTGATATTGTAGGCGCGGGCGATTCGGTGACGGCCAATCTGACGGCGGCACTTTCAGCCGGAGCGTCCTTGTATGAGGCATTGATGATCGCAAACGCCGCCGCTTCCGTAGTCGTTCACAAACTTGGCACGACTGGAACCGCAAGTGTTCTGGAAATTAAAAAACTCTTTCGCGGAATAAGCTAAATGCAGTTACTTGGGCGACGGTTGATCTTTTTCCTTGGGAAAGCGACGGCTGGCAGCTTCATCTTTTTGGGTGGTCCAAAACACTGCATTGACCAGTAGCCGACGAAAACTTTCTTTTTCGAAATCTTCCGGTCCGCCCATCGAGGTGTAGAAAACGCGTCCACCGTTTTGTTGGCGCACCCACGCGACCGGTTCACGGTAATTCGGCGTTGCTGCTTCCAAAAGAACGACCACGTCGTCGGCTAGCGTAGGATTTTTGTAAAGCTTCCGTGTTTTGAATGGAGTAACTCCAGCGAGCACCGGATGCATCACTCGTCCCAGAGCAAGTTGAACTTCAGCCGGATCATCGGCGTAATGTCCTTTGTAACCACCACCCAGGACTTCTTTATCCAGTTGCATGTAGTTTTCGAAAGCATGACTTGCAGTGCGTAAACCGATGATGGGATGTCCCGCCGCGATATATTTTTGAATGCGTTCGAGTTCATCAGGCAGCAATTTGATCCGGCGTGTAAAAATAATCGCAAGATCAGCCTGGTCGAGCGCTTCCAACCCGGGTAGGCCATCGCCTTTGTCTTTCCCAAAAGCGCGTTGGCAACTGATTGAGTAATTCGTTTCAAGGTAGCTTTGAAATCCTGCGAGAGATTTTTCGGAGTCGTATTCCGCTGAACCTGAGAGCAGGCAAATTTTCAGTTCCGCACAATGTCCGGAGAAATTCGCCAACAGAAAAACAGCCCAAATACATGCCCGCACGTTTTTTTGTAATAAAACGAAAAAAGGGGATAAGTATTTTGTTATATATCCAATCAAGAAATCCATGTGATGTTTATGTTTCAAGATTTGCAAAGGCTGTTGAGGTAGTCTTCGAGGTTGGTATAACCATCGCCGTCCTTATCTCCATTGCGGTCTGAAGGATTATTTGGATTCAGCCCGTGAGATAATTCCCATCCATCTGGCATTCCATCCTGATCGCTGTCTTTGGGCGCCGGTTGGTTTTTGAGGACCGGCCATCCTCCTACTTCTCTTTGCGAATCGATCAGTTTGCCTTGGCGATTGCGGACATTGTCGATAACGCGCTTGTCCACCGCATCACGGTGCAATGACGCCCCGCTTTGAGCCAGAATCAGAGAGGCTGCTTTTTTCGCAGACTGCGTTTGAGGCATATTGGCGCCGAGATTAGCAGGTTTATCCGCTCTCCAATCCGAGACCGTTCCAGCGTATTTGTAATTGTTTTTTGCGCTGTGCAGCCAGCGATCAAAGTCTAGCGCCTTGTAATTGTCTTTGGTAAAATCTTTCCTGTCCTCGAAAACATTGCCGCTCATGTACCCTTTGGCCATCTCGGGCAGACCGCCTTTCATCGCAATCGGAAGTTTTGAAGAATCGGTCATCGGGCCTGGACGCCAGACGTTACTAATGCAATTAATAAAATGATCGGCGAAATTCGCTGTGCCGCCAGCGCTCCAGTTGTAGATAAGGTTATTCCGGAAATCGACGATGTATTGAGGCGACTCACTCGCGCTCCCTAGAGTTGGATGCCGGTCACGACAAGTCGAATAGAGATTGTGATGCAATGAAATATGCCCGGTCAGATTACGATACGAGGCGCACATGGCATGATCAGTTTTGGTGTGGAGGCTCCGATTCAGCGCTTCGCTGAGAATACACCATTGGACCGTGACGTTGCCCGCACGCCGAAGGTCATGGGTGCCGTCAATTGCCCAACTCATCGAGCAATGATCAATGATCATAGTGTCAACGTCGTCCGTATTAAGAACATCATCGCCCCCCTTTGCGCCAAGGCCTTTGTTTTCATCGCCGAGCCGAAAACGTAAATAACGCACGATGACATTAGTCGCATTTTTAATTGCGAACGTGAAATCTTTGAGCGTGATGCCCTCGCCCGGCGCAGTTTGTCCCGAGATAGTCACAAAAGATTTGTCGAGTAGCAAACGGCTCTTTAATTCAATCGTCCCAGAAATTTCAAAAACGATGGTGCGAGGACCAGTGCTCGAACGAATTCCTTCGCGTAACGATCCCGGTCCGGAGTCATTCAGGTTGACGACAACATAGACATCCCCGCCGCGTCCCCCCCTGGCCAATCGTCCAAATCCCTCTGCCCCTGGGAAGGCCAAAGTGGTAGGAGACTTTGGTGAATCGGAATGCAAGTGCGACGGCTGGAATAGAGCAAACCCGGCGAGGAACATGGCTAGAATCGAGAGGTTACTTGTGCGCATAGGTTTATAAGCATCAGTGAAAAAAAGAAACCGCGTCGTTGTCAACACGAGCGCGGTTAGCTTTTTTCCTCTGGAAAAATTATGGACTTTTTACTCGGTAAAATTGGTTGCTGCTTCCGATGGTGTCATGAACAACCATGGAGGCACCAGTCCCAACGAGATTAGTCAACGTCATCCAGTTCGTGCTGTTCAAATCACCCTTCGATTGAACGGTGTAAGGCACTGTAGCCACACTGTTGAAAGTGAAGCTGAAATCGGAACCGACTAAAGTCGTATTCGTGATTGTGATTACGCCGGGCAGAGGAGATTCAAACACTGGAAGAAAAACCAGGTAGTTCAAATAAGTTGTATTATTGGAAGCGCCTGTGGCTGCGGTCAGGCGCAGGGTGTCTTTCCCGTTGAGGGCCACCACCAGATTGGTGCCAGACGCTTTCAAAGGATACCATTTCAGAATCTCACGGCGCGCCGTAAAGTTCGTCAAAGCAAACTGTCCAAGATTCGTCGTCGTCTGACCCGGCAAGTTGTAGTCGCTCGTGACCCGATCAAGATTATAAGTCACATTTGAAAACTGGGAGCTGGCACGGAGAAAGACCTGATAGTTTCCTGGCGTCCATTCATGGGTGTAGTTGAACCATGTGCCGTTCGTGATGTTATCATTCACGGTTTCGCTGATGCCTATGTTTTCCACCTCACCCCGCTCATACTCATCACCCGGAGAATTGCGAATACCGACGCCTCCAGCACAAGTGCGGAAATTAGACGCAGTAATTACAGCCCCCGGTTGAAAAATATCTATTCCCTGCACGAATGGACGTCCGAAATAGCTTTCAACGATGTTTGTCTCCCCGGTCGGAGATAAGGCGCTTGGCCCACCGTAGAGCCAATTCTGAATATATCGGTCAGTTCTGCTGGTGTCCGTTTGTAAAACAGTACAGGGGGTCCCCGCCGGATCGAAATTAAAATTTTCCGTTTCAATAACCGTTACGTCGTTAGTTATTGAATTATCA
>JBBQAX010000349.1:0-4292 GCA_038316905.1 Verrucomicrobiota bacterium
TGTCCCCTGGCCTTGGTTTCCGTATTGATCGCGCGCCTGCCATTTCCATGTCTCCGGCTTTTGATATTCCTTCCAGACGCGATGGTAAAATTCCCGGGAAAGTCCGCCGATGACTGCTTTGTTTCCGGTGTCAGTGAAACCCAGTCCGCCGCTGGAAAGTCCGCCCAGATGTTTGTCGGGAGAAACAATGACGACACTCTTACCCATTTTCTTCGCCTGCACCGCCGCGATCACTCCGGCTGACGTGCTTCCGTAAATCACCACGTCGTAACTGGCCGCGCGGACGCATGGGACAACACCCGTAATCGCAAACAAAAGACCGACGAACAAAATGAAACGCATCCGTTTCGTATAACGTGTGCCGCATTGAGGTGTCCAGCCAGCAGCACTTAAAATCAAGTTCGGCTTCTACATTGCGCGGTCCGGAAGCTCGTTGGCGGGATGGTCTGCGCAGGGGCTGCGCGTCATTGATAATGCGGCGGCTTGGTATCGACGGATTTGATGCGTTCCAATTCGGCGCTTTCGATGGCTTGCGAAACGCGTCCGACATGTTTTTTCAAGCGATCCAGTTCCTGCGCTTGCTGAATGATAACTTCATTCAATTGATCAATTTGCCGTTCCAGATGGGCGACGTGCGCTTCCAGTTTTTCGATTCGTTCGTTGGCTTGATCGTTCATGGCGAATCAGCGTAACACGAATTGGCAGTGCCGCATGACCGGGGAAAATTTTGAGGCGATTTTATTTCATCACGCCAAAAATCCGATTCAGCTTGCACTTGAAGCCGGGCAGAATTTTTCCGCCGGTGAGAACGTCGTTCGGGCGCGTGAGCGATTCGATGCAGTCATCGGTGTAAATGTGAACTTGCTCTTTGGGCCAGTTGATCAGCCAGGCCAGCCGCGCGCCGTGTTCAAAATAATGATCGAGCTTGCGATTGATTTGCGTCATGCGGTCGCTCGGCGAAAGAACTTCGATCACGAGGTCGGGTGCGCCGCAGAGAAATTTGTCGGGCGCGATGAGAATTTTTTTCAGGCGAGACTTGCTGGCAAATGAAATATCGGGACTGAGCAACAGATCTTCGGAAAGCCGAAAACCGGTGCTGGAATCGAAGACCTCGCCGAGTTTGTGCTGCTGCACAAAGTTTCCAATCAGCATTGCCAGTCGAATGCAGATGATACCGTGGTTTGCGTGAACGGGACTCATAATCAATTCTCCGTCGAGCAGTTCGCGTTTGTAACCGTCTTTGGGAAGAGCTTCCAACTCTTCGTCCGTCCAGAGTTTTTTCTTCGTTGCGAGGGCGCCGGTTGCCATAGGTGAAAGCTACCGAAAAACAGCGGAGCGTCAAACTTTAGCGCAGCACGAATTGCCGGTGCTTCGCAAAAGTTTTGCGCAGCGAACCAGACATTTCATCCTGCATAGTTTGCAATTCACGATACGTATCCACGTTTTTTTTGTCGGGCAACGCGGTTTCGCTTTTGTTCAACTGCACGAACTCATCGGTGATGTCGCTGATCGAAATTTTTTCGCCTTGTTGCAATCGCCAGCACCAGAGTGCTTGCAACGCCGCGCCGTAAGCCGCGCCTTCGCTGACTTTTAACGTGACGACTTCGGCATCGAAAATATCCGCCATGATTTGTCGCCACGTTTTTGATTTGGCGCCACCGCCGGTTGCGCGAATTTGCTTTGCCTTGACGCCGAGTTCGGCAAGACGGCGCAAACCATAATTCATTCCAAGCGTCACGCCTTCAATCGACGCGCGGGCGAAATGCGCGGCGTCAAAAGTTTTTGCGTTCACGCCAAACCAAACGCCGGTGCCGTCGGGAATGTTGGGTGTGCGTTCGCCTTCAAAATAAGGGAGGAGCAACAAACCATTCGAACCGGCGGGAACACTTTTTGCCTCTGATTCAAACCGTTCGTGCGTCCATTTGAAATCGTTGCGCGCCATTTCCGTCGCGACGGTGACGTTCATCGTGCAGAGCAACGGGAGCCAGCGATTGGTTGAATCACAAAACGCGGCGATCTCGCCCTTGGGATCCACGACTGGTTTTTCGGAACAGGCGTAGATCGTTCCGCTGGTCCCAAAGCTCGCGGTGACGACGCCAGACCGCGTGTTGCCGGTGCCAATCGCGCCCATCATGTTGTCGCCGCCACCTGCGCTGACGAGAATTCCTTCGGGCAATCCGAGTTCGCGCGCGGTGTCTGCTTGAAGCTTTCCCGCCGGTTGATCGCTGGAAATTAATGGCGGCAATTTCTCGGCGAGTGAAGGATCAATCGCGTTGAGAACAGCTTCGGACCATTTCCGCTTTTTGACATCGAGTAGCGCGGTTCCGCTGGCGTCGCCGAACTCCATTGTTTTTTCGCCGGTTAACCAGAAATTCAGATAGTCATGCGGCAAGAGAATCGTCGCGAGCTTCGCGAAATTTTTTGGCTCGCGATTTTTAAGCCAGAGAATTTTGGGCGCGGTGAAGCCTGGTAAAATGGAGTTTCCAACGGCGCGAATCGCGGCTTTTTGCCCGCCAAGTTTCTCGGTGATTTCCTCACATTCATCGGCGGTTGAGGTGTCGCACCAAAGTTTGGCAGGACGAATGACGCCGCCATTTTTATCGAGTGGAACAAAGCCGTGTTGTTGCCCGCTCACGCCGATGGAGACGACTTCGTTGGCGTTGGCTTTGGCTTGTCGCAACGCACGACGAATCGTGCTGGCCGTAGCCTCGCGCCAGGTTTGCGGATTTTGCTCCTTCGCGCCGGGCGGCAGATTGGGAATCAGTTCGTATTCCTGCGCAGCGGAACCGAGGACATCGCCATTCCGCGCATCGACAACGACGGCTTTGGTCGATTGCGTTCCGCTGTCGATTCCGATCAAAAGGGTTCTCATAATCTTGGCGGATTGATTTACCACAGAGACACAAAAGGCGCAGAGAAATTTTCTCTGCGCCTGTAAAATAAAAACAACCGGTTAACAACGCCACGCTCTGGCGAGCGCGGCTACGTTTTAGTGACAGCCACAGCCGCTGCCGCAGGAACCGGATTCCATATCTTCTGCTGCGGGAACACGTCCAAGTTCCAACGTTTTGCTCACGTATTTGGTGACAGAATCCTGCATCTGATGCATCTGCTGCTGGGCATCCACAAAACCTTTCGCGATCGGATTGCTGAAAAATTCTTCGCGAGTTTTTTCAAACTCGGCGATTTCTGCGTCGCTCAATTGCGCGCCTTGCTGTTGTTTGTGCTGAAGATATTCACCCCGTTCGCTCAACGTTTCATATTGTTTCTGCGAAGCGCTGTCGGCATTGAAAGCGTCGATGCGTTGGCGGATCGTTTTCACTTCCGGCTGGTTCAAAATGGTTTGGCAAAGTTCCTCAATTTTTTGGGTGAGGACATCGGTGGTTTGGGTTTCGGTTTCGCGTTCTTGAGTTGCTGTTTGCATAAATTGTTTCCGTTAAATTGCTAATACCGCGCTGCGGACGGTTTACTTTAGCTGCTAACTTGTTTGCTGCAACTTGGAAATCATCCGTGGTGACGCATCTAATTTTGGCTTCTCATTAACGCCGTGGCTTTAGCCCGGTGAATAATCGCATCGGAATAGATTCAGCCGTTTTAACGGCTTCGGTGCGTATTTCAACAAGCCGTTGAAACGGCTGAAACTTTCATCGCGCATTGCCACCGGGCTAAAGCCACGGTGTTAATGAGAGGGCGGCTTCGGCCCTGGTAAATCACCGCGAAGATTTTACTGACCTCATGGCGATTTGCTCGGTTCAATGTGAACGAGGACATCGTGAACGGCGGGCAATTGCCGACGAATTTCATCTTTGACGCGGTGGGCAATTTCATGGCCGCGCTGCACGGTCATTTGCGGATCAACTTCTACATGCAGATCGACAAAATAATGAAATCCCATTTTGCGCACCTTACATTTCTCGATGGCATTCACGCCTGAAATTTCACCCGCAATTTTTTTAATCTGCTGGTTGAAAGCTTTGCTCGGCGCGGTGTCCATCAGTTCATTCAAAGCTGGTCGCAAAAGCCGCCAACCGTTCCACGCGATAATCATGGCTGCGACAACAGCTGCAATGGAATCAGCGGATTCAAAACCGCGCCCGCCGATCAGCGCGATACTGATCCCGATGGCTGCGGTGAGAGAAGTGATGGCGTCGCTGCGATGGTGCCAGGCATCGGCGCGCACGACGGAGCTTTCCATTTCTGCGCCCGCGCGCGAGACAACGCGAAATAAAATTTCCTTCACGGCGACCGTGATCAACAAAACGATGAGCGTGAATGGGGCCGGGCCGGAATGA
>JBBQAX010000350.1:0-4277 GCA_038316905.1 Verrucomicrobiota bacterium
AAAAAATGGCCAAAGCAATTCGGCAACGCAGTCGCACGGGAAAACCTTTTAGCATCGTGGCCGTCGCCGAAGGCGCGATGTCGAAAGCGGACGCAAAGCAATTTCAGATTGCTCAGGAAAAAAAGTTGAAGGCAAAAAACAAGGTGGATAAAAAAATCGCCAAAGCCGCGTTGATCGAATTGGACGCGCATCACACGGGCAACACCCTTCGCCTGACCAAACAACTTGAAGAACTCACCAAACTCGAATCGCGCCTGACGATTTTAGGTTATGTGCAACGCGGCGGAACTCCGTCGGCGGTGGATCGACTTCTCGCAACGCGATTAGGAACAGCTTGCGCGGATTTTATTAACGAAGGCGTTTCTGGCGTCATGGTGGCAGCGCGCGGTAACGGAGTTGAGCCAGTCCCGCTCGAAGAAGTCGCGGGCAAACGAAAGGCCGTGCCGACAAATCATCCGTGGATTGAAAGCGCGCGTCACGTTGGAACGAATCTGGGCGATTGAAACCGCCAGCACCTCAGTTTCCTTGCGGAGTGAGAACCACGGATGAAATTTGGTTGCTCCCCACCATTGGTGAAAGTTGCGCTGCCTCCAGCATGACGTGAAAAATAAAATTCTGTTCCACGACGCCGCGAAAGAGATGCGCGCTCGGCCCGCCCGCAAAAATCGCGACATCCTCACCTCCGTGCGTTTCCGTTTTGCGCGGAAACAACGCTTCCTGCAAATAATCAGGATGCGCCGTATCGATGGATTTTAAATCGGGCCGTTTGGAGGATGCGCGGGAAAAACTTTTCGGTTCGTGTGGAAACTGTTTGGTTCCTTCGCCTTGCTCGCACGACGCGCCGGAATATCCCGGTCCATTCGCGTAATTGAGCGTTGCGTAAGGCAAACCCAAACCATCTGTGTCCGATCCCAAAACGCTTTGCGCAGAAATTTCATTTCCCACCACGAGTCCCAAAATGTCGTTGCCGCGTTTCGGATAACCGCTGAGCGTCAACGTGTGACTGTGGTCCGCTGTCACGATCACGAGCGTTTCTTCCAGATCGATTTTCTTTAAAGCAATTTCAATGGCGCGAGAAAATTCAATCGTCTCCGTCAATGCGCGAAAGGCATTTCCGTTATGGTGGCCGTGGTCAATCCGTCCGCCTTCCACCATGAGAAAAAAACCTTTTTCGTTTTGCGCAAGAATTTCAATCGCTTTGACGGTCATCTCACTGAGCGAAGGCTCGTCCGCATTTTGTTGAACGCGGTCATGCTCAAACTCCATGTGTGAATGATTGAACAAGCCGAGCAAACGCTTCGTCGTCGCCGGAACAACAGCGTCGAATTGCGCGCGATTCCAAACAAAGGTTCCGCTGGTTTTGTTGGTCCATTCCTTGATCAAATTCCGCTCATCGAGACGGTTTCCGAATTTAGTGTTACCGGCGAAGTCGGCCATTTCCTGCGGCAAAAATTGTTCGCGCCCACCGCCGAGCGCGACATCGATTCCGCCGCCAATCTGAAATTCAATCAACTGCCGCGCGATGTCGGGAAAATTTGCGTTGCGTGCTTCGCTCGGCAAGTCGGCGTCGGATTCCCAATCGCGTTCTGGACTGTGCGCGTAACAAGCCGCCGGAGTTGCGTGTGTGATGCGGGTAGTCGTCACGAGTCCGACCGATTTCCCTGCGCGTTTGGCAATTTCCAAAAAAGTGGGAAGCTCGTTTCCAGAAACAGTTTTGTAATTACCACGCTCCGCAAATTGATTGACCGAAAGCATCGCATCCTTGGTTTTTACGCCTGTGACCATCGCGGTCATGGTCGGCGCGGAATCCGAAACTTGCTGGTTGACGCTGTAAGTTTTGGACAACGCGGAATAGGGCAATTTCTCGAAGCTCAACAAATTTTCTTCACCGTTTTCTCCACGGAGTTGTCCCTCTAAAATCCGCGCCGCCGTGATGGTCGAAATCCCCATTCCATCGCCGACGAACAGAATAATATTTTTTGCGCGAGAGTTGTTGGGAATCCGCTTCTTCGCTTCGGCGATGGCGCGTTGCCCATCCGAAAACCATGTGTTCGGCGTCTCATCGTTGCCTCGGGCAATCATTCCAAAATGTCCCGCTGCCAGCAGCCAGAGAGTCCACACAAAAAAGCGTTTCATCATTTTTCTCATGTGAAAAACGTAATGGGCGCTTGTGGCAATCCGATGGGAGCAGTGTTACATGCGCGTGAATTTGTCTCAGGGTTTCCGGGCTGGTTTGAATCAGGGCGGCGCATCCGGCGATAGCGCCGCAGAATATTAACATGGTTGTAACCCTCCTGCCGTTGAGGCGTGCTGCATCGCGTGTTACTCAGAACAAATGCACTCAAAAATTCTTGTCGTGGATGACGAACGAGACGTGGTCGAACTCATCGGTTTCAATCTGCGCGCTGCCGGCTACAAAGTAGAAAGTGCCGCTACCGGTCTGGAAGGACTGAACAAGGCCCGTACCGTTCTGCCGGATTTAATTATCCTCGACTTGATGTTGCCGGAACTGGATGGCACCGCCGTCTGCGAGATTCTCCGCCAACTTCCTTCGACGGCCGCGATTCCCATTCTGATGCTGACCGCGTGTTCCAGCGCCGCGGCTAAAATGGTGGCGCTCAAAGCGGGCGTGGACGATTTCATCACCAAACCATTCAGCCCACTCGAGCTTGTCACGCGCGTCGGACAAGCGCTTGAGTTGCGCAATCCTCTTTTGAACGTCGAAGGAGAGACCGTTTAGCATGGGTGCCCAAAATAGTGGGTGCCTCGCCCTGATTCTAATCATCGCGAATCCGGCACAACTGCGGCACACCCTTTCTAAATCCAAAACCACAATCCCTAAAGCAAAGTGCCACCGAAAATTCTAATCATTGAAGACGAGCCGGACGTCACGGAACTGGTTAAGTACAACCTGATCGGTGCTGGGTTTGTCATTGAGATTGCCGCCGACGGCATGGAAGGTTTGCAGAAGACGCAAGCCTGCTTGCCGAACCTGATTCTGCTCGATCTCATGCTCCCGAAGCTGGATGGGCTTCAAGTTTGCCGATTGCTTCGGAGCGATTCCAGGACAGCGCACATTCCGATCATCATGCTCACGGCGAAATCATCGGAAATTGATCGCGTGCTTGGCCTGGAACTGGGCGCGGACGATTACGTGACGAAACCGTTCAGCCCGCGCGAACTGGTTTTGCGGGTGAAGAAGCTTCTCGAACGAACGCAATTTCCCGAAGTGCGGGTTGAATCGTTTCGTTTCGGCGATTTGCTGGTGGATATTCCCCGTCACCTCATCAAGATTAAAAACTGTCGCATTGATTTAACCGCCACGGAATTCAAACTTCTCATCACGCTGATTCAGCGGCGCGGCCATGTGCAATCGCGAGATCAACTGCTGCGCGACGTTTGGGAATATGACGAGCAAATCGACACGCGCACCGTGGACACACACGTGCGTCGCCTTCGCGAAAAGCTTGGACCAAACGGCGCAAAATATCTGGATACCGTCCGTGGTGTTGGCTACCGGTTTTTGGAAACCTGATCACTGGGACCACAGCCGTCCCGGCTGTTGTTCGGTGCGCCCTCGCGCCGAACGTCTAACGCGTGTCATCCCATCGATTCGCATTACACCATAAGAGCTAAGGACGAGCGCGTCGTCGGCTGCGCCCGAGGCGAGCGCCCTCCCCAGCTCAACACAAAAAAAGAGAGAGCCTTTCCAGGCTCTCTCTCCTTACCGCTGTCGTCAGGGTGGCTGACTCTACTGAACCAAAATGCGATAAAACGCGTTCGTCGCCGCACTTATCGGTTGAGGGAAGTTGAGAGTCGATCCCGTTCCTTCAACCGGCGCACCGATGTCGTTCCAGTCGACGGGATTTCCCAAACTTTCTGCACTTTGGAGTCGGTAAGTGCGTCCCATTTGCGAGGCGCTCTCCAGAGTGAATGAACCGCCGCTGACGCTGAACGATAGCGTCGGGGCAACAATGGAGGGCACGCTTACAGTCGTGGTCGGCACTCCGCCGCCGGCTCCGTTGAGAACGCGGTATTCGGCCAACGCCGTCCAATCGGCTGCCCAGTTCACCGTTTTGAATGCTCCCTGATGACCGCTTTGTTGATAGAACCCATCATTTGGCGGAGTGAGACCGCCGGTGAGAGCGGGGCTGCCGGATTGCGGACGTGGGTCCAACATTCCGTCATCCAACCGGCTGATGCCGCGCAGGAGCGGATTGACAATCGAGTTGCTGCGGGCCGCGTCGGTGAACAGGATTTGCGCGTTGGTCGTGGTG
>JBBQAX010000351.1:0-4275 GCA_038316905.1 Verrucomicrobiota bacterium
CATTTTCCGCGCATCAATAAACAACGTCTCCCCGCGCCGGTCACGGCGCTTGGAGTTCTTCTTGTCGCGGGCTAGAAACCAGAGGCAGACGGGAATTTGCGTGGTGAAAAACAACTGGCCGGGCAGCGCGACCATGCAGTCAACGAAATCAGCTTCAACGATGGCTTTGCGAATCTCGCCTTCACCAGTTGTTGTCGTGGACATTGAACCGTTGGCCATGACGAAGCCCGCCACGCCCACGGGCGAGAGGTGATGGAGGAAATGTTGAATCCACGCGTAGTTGGCGTTGTTCACGGGCGGCATCCCGTATTTCCAGCGCACGTCCTGCCGCAGGTTTTCGCCGCCCCAATCGCTCATGTTGAACGGCGGGTTGGCGAGAATGAAATCGGCCTTGAGGTCGGGATGCAAATCGGTGCGGAAACTGTCGGCGTTGCGCGGGCCGAGATTGGCGTCAATGCCGCGAATGGCGAGGTTCATCCGCGCCAGTTTCCAGGTAGTGTAGTTGGATTCCTGCCCATAGACCGCGATGTCGCCGACGCGTCCGCCGTGTTCTTCCACGAATTTTTCCGATTGCACGAACATGCCGCCCGAACCGCAGCACGGGTCGAACACGCGGCCTTTGAACGGCTCAAGCATGGAGACGAGCACCTGCACGACGGATTGCGGGGTGTAGAACTCGCCACCGCCCTTGCCTTCCGCGCTGGCGAATTTGCCGAGAAAGTATTCATAGACGCGCCCGAGCACATCGAGAGAACCATAAGGTTTTTTCGAGCGACCCTCACCCCGGCCCTCTCCCACAGGGAGAGGGTGGCGCGGAGCGACGGGTGAGGGTTGGTTAAAACCAATGTTGCTGATGATGTCCACGAGTCCGCCGAGCCGGACTTTGTCGAGGCTGGGCCGGGCGTAATCGCGGGGCAGCACGCCTTTGAGCGTGGGGTTCTCGCGCTCAATCGCGCCCATCGCATCGTCAATGACCTTGCCAATCTCCGGCGACTTGGCTTTGGCATTGATGGTGTGCCAGCGGGCTTCGGGCGGCAGCCAGAAGACGTTCGAGGCGATGTATTGGTCGCGTTCGTCGGCGGCTTCGGGACGTTGCGCTTCGTCTTTGATGAACCAATCGCTTTTGGAATCGGCGAAACCGAGCAGGAGTTGTTCGCGCTTTTCCTCGTAAGCGTCGGAGATGTATTTGAGGAAGATGAGGCCGAGGACGACGTGCTTGTATTCCGAGGCGTCCATATGCCCGCGCATCTTGTCCGCCGCGGCCCAGAGTTGGGCTTCGAAGTTCAGGCCGGAGTCGTTGTTTTTCCCGTTATTGGTTGTTGAGCGAGCCATCCTGCGTGTTGTTTGCGACGAGATTATTCATGGCGTGCGCGATGCAGCAATCATAGAATCGCCGCACCAATCACATTGAACCTGTGAGATGAATCGCTTTGACGGGATTTCTTTAAATATTCCGTCCCTGCGAGACTCCTGAGACGAGGCATCCGTTAACCCCACACTTCCGCAGTGCGAAGTTGATTCAGCAATAACTGTTCGAGAGAAGTATCCGAACCGACGCGGAAAAAGTTCACTCCCCTGCTCTGGCAATATTCACGAAGTCGCTGGCAGAAGTTTTCCACGGTTTGCTGGTAATTCTTGAGACGATATTTTCCGAACGTGACTTCCTGCATTGCACCCGTTTCTGAATCAATGAAACGCAAATCACCGAAGGTGTTTGGTGTAAGTTCTTCAGGCGCGAGAATTTGAATCGCGTTCACATGAAATCCTCGTGAGATGAGCGCGGTCAAACCGGATTCGTATCCAGCCGGATCGAGAAAATCACTCAGTACCACCGCCACGCCCGCTTGGCGCGCTTCGATGGCGCCGCGTCGAAGGGATTCATTAAAATTCGCGACACCTTTCGCGTGGAGCTTGGAAAGATTTTGAAAATAGGTCAGGGAAGATTTGCGTCCGCGCACGGCTCGCAACGCGCCGCGATAAACCGCATCTTCGGGATTATCTGGAAATGCGAAAATGCTGACGCGATCGAATCCGCAGAGCGCAACGTAACCAATCGCCGCAGCGACCTGACGGGCGAAATCGAATTTGCGCGGCGAACCAAAGGTCATCGACTCGCTGCAATCGAGAAAAATGCGGACAGGCAATTCGCGTTCTTCTTCGTAGAGTTTCAGGAAAAGTTTTTCGAGGCGTCCGTAGAGATTCCAGTCGAGATAACGAAAGTCGTCGCCTGCGGTGTAGTTTCGATAATCGGCGAACTCGACAGATTGCCCGCGGGCTTTGCTGCGTCGCTCGCCGCGCGCGGAACTTTTTGCACGCCGTGCCGCGAGCAATTGAAATTGCTCAAGCCGTCGGAGAAGTTCGGGAGGAAGAAGCGCGTTCACATCTATTTGCTTTGAGTGGACAACGGATTTGACCATCGCAATCCCGGGAATTTGGCAAAATCTTTATCAGCCGAACAAAGCTCGCAATTATGCTCAAACGCCAGCGCGGCCAGATGCGCGTCCATAATTAACTTTGGAACAGCAGGAATTCCGTCCAATAAATTCTGCAAAATTTCCCAATGGGTTTCGGTGGGGTGAAGAATGCGAACACACGGTTGCGCCAACCATTCATTTACTAAGTCCAATGCTTTTTCTTTGGAGAGCGGAGCAGTGACGACTCGCGGGTTCGTTGAAAGCCGAATAAATCCTAAGATGACAAACCAGGGCATTGCCAATGGAACATCTTCAGAAAGCCTTTTTTCCAACCAATCTCGTGCGACTCCATGATTTGGGTCTGCTTCGTTGATCGCATACACCAAAAGATTGATGTCGGGCAAAATCATTTCTTTTTCTAAGACTGTAGAAAGGCTTCCACTTCCATTTCAGCCAGCAAGGCTGAGGTTTTGCTGTAATCAATATGCGGATAGATCCCAAGATTTTGAGTCTTCTGACGAAACGGTTTTGCTTTGATGGGAATATTCTGCGCGACCTTTGGCAAACCTTCGCGCACCGCATCATTCAGAACTTTTTCAAAAGGAATGCCGATGGCTTGCGCAACACTCTTTAGTCTTGCCGCAACATCATCTTCCAATTCCAAAGTGGTTTTCATATCCGCAGCATTCCCCAACTCGATGTTTTTGGCAACGTTTCCGAAAAGTGCCGCCTTTAATTGGGTGTGATCAAAAGTGGGTGAACATTTTGGAATTCGATCCGACGGATCGCGGCTGTGTTCGCGGAGAACCAGCCGCAGCGCGTTGCCAAAGAAGCACACTTGAAACGCTTCACCGCTCTCTCACTGCCAAGCGCTGCCAAGGAACCAAAACGGGAAGTGCTTGGTGTACAGATAGTTTTGTAAAACATGAAAAATTGCTGAAAAGCGAATTACTGAACTGGTTCCTTGGCAACAAAAACGAAATCTTCGTTTCGTTGGAGTCTGCGGCTGGTCGAAAACGACACAGCCGCGGTCCTCTCCACTTCATTTGCGCTGCTGGCGAGGTTCAATTTCTTTCCACGATTTGATTCCGATAATGGGCAACGCAAATTCAAACGACTTTTTCCATTCCGGCGTGTCGGCAGCGCGGAAGACTTCGTAAATTGGCTTTTTGGTCTGAGGATCGCGTCTCCATAAACCAAGGTTTAATCCGCCTTCGCGCGGATGATCGACATGACGGTGCAAAATGAAGGAATCGATTCCGTCGAGCCTGGCCGTTTTGTAATAGGCGTAGGCATAGGCGGCGGCTTGGGCGAGTTCGCCTTCGGGCGTGCCGTCGGAGTGAAAACCTTGTTCAGACAAAATGATTCGGCGCGGTTTGCCATCAAACAGCAATTCAGGCCGGCGAAAATAATCCGTGAGCATTTCAAGATTTTTGAATGTGATGCGCGGTGTGTTTTCCTCGAAGGTCGCGCTTTTGTCGTTCCAGGTGCGTGGTTCAAAAAGATTTTCGGGATAAGGATGGAAGGCGACATGCCAATCGAAATTTCCACCCTGTTTTGCGATTCGATTGAAGAGATCCACAAAATCGCGTCCTGGAAATGCCTGTTTATCATCGGTGCCGTAGCGAATGTTCCAATGATGTTCCAGCGAAATGAAAACGCGGGCGGGCGAAGAATATTTCCGCACTGCCGTGTGAGAGATCCGCACCGTGCGCAAATAATCTTTAGTAAATTCCTCCATCGAAACGCGCCCCATGTTTGCCCAATACCAATGCGAATTCACCTCGTTTCCCACGATGTAATTCATCACACGCCCATGCGGATAATCCTTGGCTGAATAACGCGCTGCGAGAAATTCCAT
>JBBQAX010000352.1:0-4274 GCA_038316905.1 Verrucomicrobiota bacterium
CGGCGCGCGGCTGTCGATGGTTTTTAACTTTCCCAACGGCAGCCGCATTTAGCTCTCCATACAAATGAAACTGCCATTAAAATTTTCCCAACTGATCCTCGGAGCATTGTTTTTTTCTCTGACGGCGCAAGCCCAGCCGAGTTTCGTCACGCTGGATCGACAACACACGGACATCAAAGTTCTCTACGACGCGACGGCAACGAATCAGTTGAGCCTCGTCGCCCGCAACGAAGACGCGCAAATCAATTACGCCAGCAACCAGGTCGTCCTCAACGTCAAGGAATCCGCCCGATTCGATTTCGATTTTGATTTTCCGCCCTTTGGAAATAACGGCGATTCGATTTGGATTCTCCCGCAATCGCAGGAAACCGGTTTGCTTTATCTCGGCATTTCCACGGAAGGAATTGACAATGGAATTTTTGACGGCGCGCCGACTGTGCAACTCAAACGCGTCGATGGCCCGGGATTTTTCTTCCTATGGCAGGCCGATTCCTTCGGCAATTTCAACATCCGGTTTAACACGCGCGACGGCATTTCCACCAACGATCAAACGACGCCGCCGGTTGTCGGCAGCCACGAACATTTCAACTGGGGCTTCACCACGAGCGGCGTTTATTACGTCACGCTGCAAGTTTTTGGAAAACGCGTCGGCGAAACAACAAACATTGTCAGCCTCGACACCACATTTGTTTTTCACGTCCTGCCGTTGAAACCGTTCGAGCAATGGCAGGAAACCAACTGGCTCTTTGTCATGCCGCGCTCCATCACCCTGCCCGAATCCGATCCCGACAACGACGGCGTGAAAAATATTCTGGAATACGCCTTCGGAACAAATCCCAACGCCGCGCCGCGCACCAATCTCCCTTCGTGCGTGATCGTTTCCACCAACGGAACCAACTACGGCGCGCTTCGTTATTTCCAGGCGACGAACGCGACCGATTTAATTTTCTCTCCCGTCGCCAGTTCCACATTGACGAATCCAACGTGGACGCCGCTGACCAATGCTTTCAGCGTCATCACCAATGCCGACGTGACAAAAACCATCATCGTGCGCGACGAATTGCCGGTGAACGCCGCGACCAATCGCTTTTACCAACTGCGCGTTTCTTTTCCGCCATGAAAAACGAATCCATCATTTTCCTCCGCAATTTTCGCGTGAAATCCCGCGACGCAAATCAGCTTTCGCGCCGGGAAAAAAGTTTTGCTCGCTGGGACATTCTCGGCTCGGTGCTTTCAACGTTGTGCGCCATTCATTGCCTCGCGATGCCGATTCTGGCGGGCGTCCTTCCGTTGATTGGCCTGGGCATTTTGGGCAACCGTACATTTGAACTCGCCGCTTGCGCCGGAATGGTCACGCTCGCTGCATTTTGTCTTTGGCTCGGTTGCCTGAGACATCGCCGTTGGTGGCTGCTGGCGTTGCTCGGGCTTGGCGCAACCACCGTCATCGCGGTGCAACTCGCGGCGGCGCCGGCCTGTTGTTCCAAAGAACGCGGCGGCAACTGGATGGAAGCCACTCTGATGTTTCTTGGCGGTTCTGCCATCGCCGTGTCGCACCTGTTGAATTTGCACTTCCGTCGCAACTGCGGCTGCGGCGTTTGTCTCTCCGCAAAAGAAATGGGAGCGCACGCGTCCCGCGTGCCAGTTCGGGCGTCGCGCCCGAACTCTCGTCATCTCTGGACTCCCATTTTGATGCGGGAAAATTTGTGCAACGAAGTTTTCGGCGCGCCGCCGAAAACCACACGCCGGAGGCGTGTGCTCCCCATCTTCCGCTTTCGGAATAAATTATGAATGCCTTAAATCAAATTGAAGAAAAACGCACCACGCCATCGCCTCTGCCGAAAATGGAAACCGTTGTCAAAATTCAAAATCTTCGCGTCGAATACCGCACCAAAGAAGTCGGGCAACCGATCAAAGTCGCAGTCAACGGTTTGAATCTCGCCGTGCAGCGCGGCGAAGTCTTCGGCTTTCTCGGCCCTAACGGCGCGGGCAAAACTTCCACGATGAATGTGTTGCTCGGTTTCGTGCAACCGACGCGCGGCACGGCGGACATTTTCGGTGTGAACGTGGAACAGACCATCGCGCGGCAGCGGTTGGGTTATCTGCCGGAGATGACTTATTATTACAAATTCATGACGGCGGAAGAATTGTTGCGCTTCTATGCGCGCATTTTTGAAATCGAGAAGAATGAACGCGAGCGGCGCATCGACGCGGTATTGAAACTGGTCGAACTGGAACACGCGCGAAAACGCCTGATCAAAACTTACTCAAAGGGGATGCAGCAACGCGTCGGTCTCGCGCAGGCGCTGATTAATAATCCAGATTTGCTCATCCTCGATGAACCGACGAGCGGCCTCGATCCGCTCGATCGCATGAAGGTGCGCGACATCATCCAGCGCCTCAAGAACGAGGGCAAAACGGTTTTCTTCTCCTCTCACGAACTTGGCGAAGTGGAAACCGTCTGCGACCGCGTCGCCATCATGCACCAAGGCGATTTGAAAGTGGAAGGCCGCGTGGACGAACTTGCGCGCCAGCATCAATGCAATCTCGAACAGTTGTTCCTCAAGATCGTGGGCTATCAACCGGAGAAAATTTAACCATGAAAAAATCATTCATCATCGCATCCGTCGTCATTTTGGAAATGTATCGGCGCAAAGATTTCTACGTGCTGTTCTTCCTCACCGTGCTCATCACCGGGTTGATGGGTTCAGTCACGTTCTTTAACGATCCGAAAGTCTCGCGCTATCTCAAAGAAATCTGCCTCGCGCTCATTTGGGTTTCCTCGGCGTTCATCGCCATCGCCACGACGGCGCGGCAGATTCCCGCCGAACGCGAAAGCCGCACCATCTTTCCGCTCATGGCCAAACCGGTTTCGCGCGGACAGGTGTTGGTCGGGAAATTTCTCGGCTGCTGGTTCGCGACCTGCGTTTCGCTCGTCGTATTCTACGTCTTCTTCGGCGTGGTGGCGGGAGCAAAAGAACATCATTGGCCGATTGGGAATTATTTCCAGGCATGGTCGTTGCATTGCATGATGCTCGGTGTGGTGGTCGGGTTCACGCTTCTGGGTTCGCTGGTGTTGAGTTCGGTCGCGGCGAACATCACGTTGAGCGTTGTCGTCACGGCGGGAATTCTCTTCATCGGCCGGCACCTGAATAAAGTCGCCGCGCAAATGGGCGAAGTGAGCGGCGCGGTGGTGAGTGGACTTTATTATGCGATTCCGCATCTCGAACTATTCGACGTGCGCGATCTCATCGTTCACAACTGGCCGCTCATCGGCTGGAACATCTGGGGCATCGCTGTGGCTTACGCGTTGATTTATTCCTCCCTGCTGGTATTCGCGGCATGGCTGGTCTTCCGCAGAAAGAGTTTCCAATGAAAACCAATCGAGCCTTCACATTGCTAGGCGTGCTGTTGCTGGTGGCGGGCGCGGGAACCGCCGCGTGGCTAGATCGTTGGTTCATGGACTGGCAGGGCAATCGCGCCAAAACTTTCAACCCGCTCAACGTCGCCATCGGCAGTGGTCAAAAAATTTTCGCGGGACACTTTTATCGAAAGGCCGACGTGTATTTCCACAGCGGCATGTATCCTTCCATCTTCGACAACAATGAATCCTTCAAGACGGCCCATATCGGCGAAGACGCGGGCGCAACCGCAAGCAAGAACACGGGCGACGAGGAAAATTACCTGGGTCGATCACGTGACATTTTTGATCGGTTCAGCCGGAATTTCTTTCCTTCGCAACACACGCATCTGGATCAAGGGGGCGCCACTCACTCTCACGGCGGGACAGCGCACCGGCATGTCGAACTTGGTGATGGCCAAAGCGGTGAAGTGCGCGAGGTCCTCCCGTGGCTCAAGCTGGCGCAGGAACTCGATCCCGAAGATCCGTTGACCTACACGGTAACGGCGTACTGGTTGCGCGACCGGGTGAACAAACCGCGTGAAGCGGAACTGTTGCTGCGCGAAGGTTTGAAACACCTGCCCCATCATCCGTCGCTATTATTTGAATTGGGCCGGATTTATTTTGAGAAAAATCACGACCCCGCCCGCGCGCGCAATGTCTGGTCGCGCGCCGTGGATGAATGGCGCAAACAGGAGGCGCACAAGAAGGAACCTGACACGTTCATTCTGGAGCAAATCCAAACGCGCCTCGCCAAACTGGAAGAAGAAGCGGGCAACTTGCCGCGCGCCATCCATCATTGGGAACAGGCGAAGACAATTTCACCGGCGCCGGAAGCGATCCAGGCGCGCATCGACGAGCTTCGCCAAAAACAATC
>JBBQAX010000353.1:0-4268 GCA_038316905.1 Verrucomicrobiota bacterium
CTGCTTTTCTACCGCACTGTGAGGAAGCGACGCTCGCTTTCTGCCTCGAACAAACGGACAAAAAAATCTCTGATTTGTCCATCTGGTCAGCCGTCAACAAAACGGTGCAGGATTGTCGCGGGCGGATTGAGCAAGTTTCTGAGTGTGAGGTTGAAACGGAGATGCTCCCGCGAACTTTGGAGAAAAATCGCTTTGCCGAAGCGCCGGAACTGGCGCATCTGGAAAAGCATTGGACCTCGCCCGTAGCCTTCATCGGGACTCAAACGCCTGCGGCGACGCTGCGATTCGCGACGTGTTTAAATCCCGAGGCGGAAGCCGTTCTCGCCGCGCATGAGATCTTAAAATTTGTTCAGGAAGGAGGCCGCTATCGCAACGTGGCCGTCGTGCTTCGACAATTCGACGGCTATCACAACGCCTTGCACCGTGTCTTTTCGCGCTACGAAATACCGTTCTTCCTGGATCGACGCGAATCCATTGCGCACCATCCGCTGGCCGAATTGACGCGGAGCGCCGTGCGCCTTGCCGCCTTTGGATGGGAGCACGAAGATTTGTTTTGCGCCTTGAAAACCGGCCTGGTCATCGCTGATGAAAGCGCCATCGATCAGTTGGAAAACGAGGCGCTCGCGCTCGGTTGGAGAAACGAGGCGTGGCTGCATCCTTTGAAATTTCCCGATCCGCAAAAGGCTATTCCATCACTGGAGCTTCTGCGACAAAGTATCGTTCCGCCTCTCCTAAACTTCTGCGAAGCAATCAGCGTCAGGAAAGCAAATCCCACCGGTGAACAACTTGCACTCGCTCTTCGCCGATTCTGGAATGAGTTGAACATCGAGGAAAAGTTAGCCGAATCTGCAGAACTAAATCCTGTTCACGCAACGGTTTGGGATCAAATGCAGAGCTGGCTGGAAAACATTCAACTGGCTTTCTCAAATGAACCGCAGCGTCTCTACGAATGGCTGCCAATTTTGGAGGCGGGCTTGAGCAACCTGACCGTTGGGGCGATCCCTCCAGCGTTGGATCAAGTTTTGATCGGCACGATCGATCGATCCCGCAATCCGGATTTGGAAATGGCTTTAGTGTTGGGCTTGAATGAATCGGTTTTTCCCGCGCCGCCAAAATCAGGAAACTTGCTGACCGAATCAGATCAAGAGGAACTTGCCAGGCATGAGGTGTTGCTTGGCTCAAATAAATTGGAGTCGCTGGGGAGAGAACGGTTTTACGGTTACATCGCCTGCACGCGGGCGAGGAAACGCCTGGTGTTGTCGTGCGCTGCCCAGGACAAGGAAGGGCGGGCGTTGAATCCATCCTCATTCTTCTCGTGGTTCCGCCAGCTCTTCCCGACGTTGGAGCGTGAGAACGTTTCGGAACAACACGAGTGGTTTGAGAGCAGGCATCGGAGCGAATTGGTTGCGCCGCTCATTGCAAAACAGGAATGCAAAGAGCTTGCCGTCCTATCTGGCTCGTCCTTGTTCGATTCTGTCCGGGACATTCTCGATCACTTTGCTGCATTGCCGAAGGACGAATCACTTTCAGCTGAGACCGTTGAGAAGCTTTACGGCTCAACGTTGCAAACTTCGGTCAGCGCGCTGGAACAATATGCGGCGTGCCCGTTTCGGTTTTTCGTCAGCGCGGGGATGCGCGCGCAAGAACGCAAAGTTTTCGAAGTCGATGTGCGCGAGAAAGGAAGTTTTCAACACGCAGTGCTGTCAGAATTCCACGAACACTTGAGCGAAGAGAAACTGCGTTGGCGCGATCTCTCGATCGACAGTGCGCGAAAGAGGATTGCTCAGGTCGGTGTGGAATTAAAAACTACATTCCACCATGGATTGTTTGGAGGCGATGCGCAGAGCGATTTCGCTGCGGACAGCATGATTGAATCATTGCAGGATTTCATCGAAGCGACGATTGGATGGATGCAGCAATACGAATTCGATCCGCACGTGGTGGAACTCGGATTCGGCACTGCGGAAAAGACATTGCCAGCCTGGGAAATGGAGTTGGCGGACGGTCATAAACTCGCCTTTCGCGGGATCATCGATCGTGTTGATATTTGCCCTTTGCCCGGTGGAGAGAAATCACTTGCGGTCATCATTGATTACAAATCCAGCGCGAAACAGCTTGATGCGACATCGCTCGCGCACGGTTTGCAATTACAGCTTCCCGCTTATCTGGCTTTTCTGCGGCAATTGCCGGATGCCGAAAAAGTTTTCGGTGTAAAAGAACTGGTTCCAGCCGGGGTTTTTTACGTCAACTTGCGCGGCGAATTCAGCGGCGGCAAAACACGCAATGACGTGTTGGACGGGTTGAATCAAGCGCGCCAAATGGCGTTTCAACACTCCGGCCGTTTTGATTGTGCGGCGTTGTCGAAGCTCGACAACCGCAATGAAAGCTCCGGCACACAGTTCAAGTATCGCTTGACCAACAAAGGCGAGCCGCACGGCGCAAGTCGCGACATTCTTCGGCCGGAAAAGTTTTTGGAACTGCTGGATTCCGTCGAACAACAATTGGTGCGAATGGGAACCGAGATTTTCGCAGGCAATGCGGGAATTGATCCCTACCAAAAAGGAAATGTCCGCGCCTGCGAACAGTGTGACTACGCGGCGATTTGCCGGATTGATCCGTGGGAACACAAATTTCGGATCTTGAAATGAAATTCACCCACTCACCTACCCGACCTGTCTATTACACACGATTTATAGCGGGCGAGCAGTGAGTGGGCGAAAAATTGTTTAAGCTGAGACGAAGTCACGCACCCAGTTTCCAGGCTGCGTTTTGCTGATCCAGAACGATTCTCCAACGCCAATCACGGGCGGATTTCGCTCCCATTCGACCGCGGAAAAAGGATACAGAACGTACTTTTGCTGATCACGATCGAACACATGCACCACGTCGCCTTCGGCAATCGGAAACCCGAGGTCTGAATTCAGCCGGCCCGGCTGCGGCACAAGCGAACTGCGGATCGACATCCCGGACGGAATTGGATTTAGCAATCGCCCCTGGCTGACATCGCCGACGAAATTGATTGTTTTGAAATCGGTCGTCGGATTGAAAAAAATCCCACCTTCACCGGGCACCAGTTTCTCATTGGGATTGCTCCATTTTCCATCCTGGAGCGAATTGTTGGTCAATCGAAACAAGCTGGTGTCGAATTTGCAGAGGGTGGCGCCGTCCGGCAGATTCGAAAAAAGGCTGCCCACGGTGTTCGATGGCGCATGGAGCGGATTGGAGATCATGGAAAATCCGGGCGGCAGCGCGATGCTCACGTAACCAACAATGTTTTTTGAAACCAGTTCTCCGCACATGGCGCGATAAAATCGAAAGCTGAATTTTGACGCGTCAGAATCCAAATGTTCAACGGTATCCGTTTGTGCTGTTCCCGATGCGATCGATGTCCAATTTTTAGTATCAGTCGAGGCTTCGATTTCATAAGCGAAACCGCTGGGAAGCTTTACCTGAAATTGAAACGGGCCGTGAGGAAATCGTTTCGCTGAGGAAAGGGACGGCGCGCTGGCGGCTACCGCTTTATTCTTATGAATCAAGCTGGTGATGAAACCGGTCCACTGCGGCGTTGTCGTCGTTTTAGTCATACTAAATGGTCGTGAAGCGTCATAATGTTGGACAAACCTCCTCCTCTTTCTATCCTCCTCGGATTAGGTAGCAGCGCATGTGCCACCACGATTTTCTCGGTTTGTAGAAAATGCTTTTTAAGTTTCGCAATCTTGCGATGAACACGCCGACTCCCAATCAACAAAAAGCAATCGAATCGAAGGGAAATATCCTGGTCGTCGCTGGAGCAGGCGCGGGAAAGACGCGGACGCTGGTCCAACGTTGCGTCGCATTTCTGCTCGATGAAAATTCCCCCGGCTCTCTTGAAGAAGTGTTGATGGTAACCTTCACCGAAGCCGCCGCCGCCGAAATGCGAAAACGGATTCGAGGAATGTTGGAAGAAAAGCTCCGCGATACGCCTGAGAATCTCCATCTCGCCGAGCAACTCGCATTGCTCGACTGCGCTCGCATTTGCACCTTGCACAGTTTTTGTTTTCAACTCGTGCGCGAGCACTTTCATTCGCTCAATCTCGACCCTCAGATCAACATCCTTCCGGACGAACAAAGCACATTGCTGGCGCGCGAAGTTCTCGACGATTTGATGCTGGAGATTTATGCGGGAAAAAGTTCGATCGCAGCTCCAGTCCAGCAACTTATATCAGAGCACGGACGTGGTTGGGACCAACCAATCCGCGATTTGGTTAGACGTCTTCATGCCTACACCC
>JBBQAX010000354.1:0-4234 GCA_038316905.1 Verrucomicrobiota bacterium
GATTGTTTCATCCATCTCTTGCGAGACTTTGGCGACGACTTCTTCAATTCGCGTCGGGTGAATGCGACCGTCGAGGATGAGTCGTTCCATCGCTTCACGCGCAATTTCGCGACGCACCGGATCGAAACCTGAAAGAACCACCGCATTCGGCGTGTCGTCAATGAGCACTGTGATTCCTGTGGCCGCTTCAAACGCGCGAATATTCCGACCCTCCCGTCCTATGATCCGACCCTTCATCTCGTCACCCGGCAAAGCCACCGTCGCCGTACACGTTTCATAAGTGTGATCGCCCGCGTATCTTTGAATCGCGACGCTGATGATTTTGCGCGCTTTCTCTTCCGCCTTGAGTTTTGCCTCTTCTAGAATATTGCGGGTGAGGTGACCTGCATCGCGCATGGAATCTTGCTCCACCTGTTTTAACAATTTCGTGCGAGCATCGGCGCAACTGATCTGCGAGATCTTCTCCAGCTCCTCCCGGCGCTGTTGGGTGAGCATTTCCAATTCAGATCGCTTCACTTCCAAGCTCTCGCCCTGCGCTTTGCATTCGAGCTTTTGGTCCGCGAGAACTTTCTCCTGCAGCATCAAGCTCTGCAGCTGATGATTGACAAGGACTTCACGTTCGTTGAGGCGTTGTGCGGCAGTGTCGATTTCCAAACGGCGGGTGGTAAAAAGTTTCTCTGTTTCCTCACGACGTTTGAGAGCTTCTTCGTTGGAGGTGAGGCGGGCTTCGCGAAGAAGGGACTCGGCGTCGCGACGAGCGTTGTCCAACAAAGTCTTGTCCCGCACGAGTTGTGCGGCGCGCAAATTGCGTTCCTTCCAGCGGAGCAGCCAATAGCCAAAAGCGATGCCAATAATAAAAATGGCTGCGCCTGCGATAAAAGTTTCTACCGAAAAATTCATTCAAACCTAGCGCTCACCTGACTTCATGCCAGCGCGTTGGTGTTAAAATACAATTTAATGGAACATCATGTGATTCAATTGGAACTCCTTCGATAATTTGTTGATCGAATCCAACTCCACATTTTGTTCCGGAAATTTGCGACAGCAATCGGTCATAAAACCCTTTACCCCGGCCGAGTCGCCCTCCCGCGAGGTCAAAACCTACCCCAGGCACAAGCGTCAAGTCCAGACGGTTTAGCAGAATTTCAGGGCAATCGCGTTTGGGTTCGCGAATTCCAAACTGACCTCGGTCAAGATCGGTTTCCAAATTTTCAATCTGGCGGCCGACATAAGAATTCTCCTCAGCATCAAATCCCGGTAGCGCCACGACTTTGCCCGTGGCCAACGCTTCGGAAACGAGAGGCCAAATGTCCACTTCGTTCGGCAAAGGTGCATAAAACAAAATGCTTTTGGCATTTTGCCAAATGGTTTGATTTCGCAAAAGCTCGCAGGCTTGCGCGGAAAATTGTGCGCGTTGAGGCACAGAGATCTTTTGGACCTGTTCACGCAACTGCTGGCGAAATTTATTTTTCATTTCGCGTCTTTTGCGTTTTTCGCGGTTTGATTTCTTTTGATTTGGTCAAACTGCGCCCGCCACTTTTCCACGCGCTCTTTGATTTTCTTTTCAACACCTTGATCGGTTGGTTCGTAATAATGTTTCGTCGCGCCGTAATCCTGTGGCACGAAATGTTCGGGATGATCGTGAGCGTATTGATAATTCTCGCCGTGCCCCAGTTTTTTTGCGCCGGCATAATGCGAGTCGCGCAAATGTTGCGGAACCGGCAGCGTGCGTCCGGCGCGAACATCTTCCAACGCCGCATCAATCGCCAGATAAGCGCTGTTGCTTTTGTTCGCTGTTGCAATATAAATCGCCGCTTCGGCAATGGGAATGCGCGCTTCCGGCCAACCGATAAACTCCGAGGCGTTATGCGCCGCTTGCGCGAGAATCAACGCCATCGGATCCGCCAACCCGACATCTTCCGCCGCGCAAATCACAATTCGCCGTGTGATGAAGCGCGGGTCTTCTCCGGCGTGAATCATCTTCGCCAGCCAATAAAGCGTCGCGTCAGGATCACTGCCGCGCATCGATTTGATGAACGCGGAAATTGTGTCGTAATGCGCGTCGCCATCGCCGTCATAGACAATCGCTTTTTTCTGAATGCATTGCTCGGCCACCGACAAATTGATGTGGATGAATCCATCGCTGGCAGGCGAAGTGGTCAACGCCGCAATCTCCAAAGAGTTCAAAGCTTTGCGCGCGTCGCCGTCGGAAATTTTCGCCAGATGCCGCAACGCTTCTTCGTCCGCGCGAATTTTGATGTGGCCCAATCCGCGTTCCTCGTCTTTTAAAGCGCGTTGCAACAATTCGTAAAGATCCTCTTCCGTGAGCGATTGCAGCTCGAAAATCTGCGAGCGCGAAACGAGCGGCGAATTGACGAAGAAAAATGGATTATGCGTCGTCGCGCCAATCAACCGCACCACGCCGCTTTCCACATCCGGCAAAAGAATGTCCTGCTGCGCTTTGTTGAACCGATGAATCTCGTCGATGAATAAAATCGTGGATTGCCCGGTATTCTCCAAACGATTACCCGCCGCGGCCAGAACGCGCCGCATATCCGCCACATTCGATTCCACGCCGCTCAGCCGCTCGAATTTATTTTTCGTTTGGTTGGCAATGATTTGTGCGAGCGAAGTTTTGCCGGTGCCGGGCGGGCCATAAAAAATCAGCGATTGGATTCGGTCCGATTCGATGGCTCGACGAAGAAGTTGTCCCGGCGCAAGAATGTGTTTCTGCCCAAAATATTCGTCCAAATTTTGCGGACGCATCCGCGCGGCGAGCGGACGATTGCGAAAGACTTGCGTCTCGCCTTCGGTCGTTTTGGAAACGTCCGGCTCCGCCGAAGTCGCAAACAAATCACTCTCTGCCATGCATAAAAATTAGCAGACCAAGCAAGCAATTGCCCGAAAAAGATTCTCGCGAGCAACATTGATTCGGCGCGAGCATTGATTTGCCAAAAGCGGTTCATAAAGCTTACATTTCCGCCATGCATACGTTGGAACAGATTGAGGAAGAGGTCAGGCAATTGCCTGCGGCAGAGCAAAAGACGTTGCTCGCCCGACTCGTCAGTTTCGTCGCGCACAGCCATGGTTCGGCAGCGGACGCGCGCCAAAATGTTTTGTCGCGGTTCTTTACTGAATGGGATGCGAATCATTCTGTAACCGTCGGAGAGAAACCCACCCGCGCGCGCACATATGCCGACAACTCTCGCCTTCATTGATACCAACGTCCTGCTCTACGCCGCTTCGACCGATCCTGCTGAAATAAGTAAACAGACGGAAGCTCGCCGCCTTTTGAGTAGAGGCGCATTTGCTTTTTCTGTTCAAGTCGCTCAGGAATTTTTTGTCAATGCGACTCGCAAGCTCACGCCTGTTTTGAGCGGATCGGACGCGCTGACGTTTCTGAAGGGGATCAATCCAACGACAGTCCTCCCTCTGAACTATGAGCTGTTTGAAGACGCCACAAAGATTCAGGAGCGATTTCAGATTTCGTATTGGGATGCCGCGGTTATCGCGGCGGCAAAGCGGTTGAATTGCGATACGCTTTCTTCCGAGGATTTGTCGGACGGGCAGAGTTACGATGGGCCGGGTGATAAATCCGTTTCGCACAATTGCCAAGACTTGAGAGGCATTGCCACGATAGTCTTTTATAAATTCCGAAGTGCCTCATGGCTCAATGCAAAACAAAACGGTTGATCGGATTGTCGGCGGTGCTGGCTGCGTCGCTTTGTGGTGTAGCTAAAGCCGAGACTTCGCCGTTCAGTTCTGCGCGTTCTATTCTCGAATCCAAATGCATCGAATGTCATGGCGGAAAATTCGAGCGCGCCAATCTGAATCTTTCCACGCATGAATCGCTTTTACGCGGCGGCGAAAGCGGGGCGGCAATTGTAGCAGGCGACGCGAAAGCGAGTTTGCTTTTCAAAAAAATCATGCACACCGATGAGCCGGGCATGCCTTACAAGCGGGAGAAATTGTCAGAGGCTGAAATCGCGCAACTCGCCAAATGGATTAACGCTGGCGCGATTTACGAACAACCGTTGACCGCGAAGGTCGAAAAAATCTGGTCGTTGCGATCGCTCAAGAAATCTGCGCCACCCAAAACCAAAAATAAATCTTGGGCGAAAACGCCAATTGATCAGTTCGTCCTCGCCAAGCTGGAAGAGGAGGGGATGAAACCTTCATCGCCTGCGGACAAGCGAACTTTGTTGCGCCGTGTCACGTTTGATTTGATTGGTTT
>JBBQAX010000355.1:0-4232 GCA_038316905.1 Verrucomicrobiota bacterium
AAACGAAGCGGCGGAGGCAACAGTTTTATGAAAGGTGAAGATTTTGCGCGTGCCGTATTTCTCAACGGCATCTCGTAACGCAATTTGGTTCGCAACTTGGCGGGCCAGCACAGCATCCCCGTTCACCAACACTTCACCTCGGCTCAAAAGTTCGTTCGTCACCATTTCAGATGTGATGACCGAAATAATAACTTTGTAGCCGCAAATAATTCCACGTCGTGCGGCTTCCGCAAATGTCAGGCGATATTCCTGTGGACCGTAAATTTCCGGTCTGTCCATTGAGAAAACCAGTTTTGATTCACCTTCATGGTCGCGTTGATGAGGATTGTAATGGCGCGGTGTGGCGGTCACAAACAGCCGTTTGCGGATGGCCAGATTTTTGTCTTCGAGAGCGAAAGCAAAGTTGCGTCCCTCGCGCCCAGCGGTTTTGTGCGCTTCGTCAAAGATGCCGAGGTCAAAAATTTCACCGGCGTTCATCGCCTCGCCTACAACTCTGGCGGATTGGTAGGTAGAAAAAATGATCTTCGTTCCGGCAAAGCTGGCGTCCAGAAATGCGCGGACGCTGGCGGAGTTCGTCGCGACTTCAAAATCCACATCGGATTGCGCGGTGGTCAGCGTGTCCAATCCTTCCGTCACCGTGGCATCGGAACAGACGCAGAGATAAGCGAGCGACGGGAGGCTGGTTTCGCGCAACCATTCGTGCAGCGTCTGTCGCAGCAACGCGAGGGAAGGCAACAGGACAAGGATTTTGCAATCTGGACTGGTGGGGCGAGTGCCCTCACGAGCCAATCCTTCTGGCGGGCTGTCACGGCTCGCGGGGACGCTCGCCCCACCGGCATTGGCAAAATGTTCTGCGACCCACAAAGCGACGAGCGTTTTGCCGGTGCCGCACGCCATGATGGCGGAGACGCGGTCATGTTCCTTGAACGCGGGCAGGATTTTTTCCAGCGCTTCGGTCTGGTGCGGTAGCGGAGTTTTGCGGGGCGCTTGATAGTTCGAGTCAGCCAGCCACGCTTCGATGGTTTTAAAATCGTCGGCTTCGAGCCGATCTAAATCCGAACCGCGTATGCAGAAAAATCCCTGCCGGTCATTCAACACCGAGGGAAGTTCGTCGCAGTTCGTGAGCAGGATGCGGCTATGGATGTTCGGACTGTCGGCCAAGCCCATGAAGGTGGAAAGTTCGCGCCAAGTGAGCGCGGGTCTGCCGGTGCGGAACTTGACTTGATAGGCGCTGTGATGGCCGAGGCGCGTTTTGAGCACGCCATCAATGCCATAATCTTGCGTCGCCAATTTCAGGCTTTGGAGAACATCGCTGGGAACACTGGTCAACGGCCAGACGGTTTCGGCATCGTGTTTGCGTTGCGTGGCGAGATAGGCTTCGGCAAAAACTTCAAAGGCGTCGCCGCGAGATTTTTCATCGGGAAGATTGGCGATGCGTTGCTCTAATTCGGCGAAGTTGGTCACGCCAGACAACAAACATCGCTGGACAAAAAACTTTGCCTTCGGATGACGAGCCGTTGCCATGCAAAAGAATTACCAATTTGATTGCTGAAAGAAAAGCTCTGCCGCCCCTTCAGGGCGGATGGATAATTTGAACATTTTCCGAGGGTAGTCGCTGCGCTCCAACCCTGGGCTAATTTCTTTCGCCTCCTTGGGCATCGGCAAAAAAAACCCGACACTTTTATCAAGCATGAGGCTAGAATCAGGTTTCACGCACGGCGGCTTGCAATGTTTGCTTAAATTGCTCCACCAATTTTTCGTGCGCGGAATTCACTTCGGCATCGGTCAGCGTTCGTTCGGCGTGACGATATGTGAATGCGTAGGCCACGCTCTTTTGCCCAGCGGGAATATTTTTCCCGCGAAACACATCGAATAATTCGACGTTCTCCAAATTCTGCGGCTTGGTTTGTTTCACGGAATTCAAAACGGCTTCGTGCGTTGTGGTTTCGGGAACAAGCATCGCCACGTCGCGGCGGATCGCAGGGAATGCAGGCAACGCTTTCAGCGACTTCGCTGTGTTGCGACGGGCGAGCAACAAATCCAGATTCAATTCGGCGAGAAAGACGGCGTCGCGCAAATCGTATTTTTTCGCGATCGCGGGCAATAATTGCCCAACTTCGCCGAGTGGAAGTTTGCCGAGTTGGATCGACGCCGATTCCAAATAGAGCGAAGTGCTTTCGCTTCGGCGCGTGAAACTGATTCCGCGCAAACCGAACTGCTCGAAAAATTCTTCCAGCAAACCTTTCAAATCATAAACGTCGAGCTTCGCCTCGCGTTCGCCGCCGCTCCAGAAAAGCGGGTTGCGTTGGCCGGTAATCGCGATGGCAACGTGACGTTCTTCCTTCACTTCGCCGTTCGCATTCAAAAACACGCGACCAATTTCAAACAACGCGACTTCGTTATTTTTACGAGTGAGATTGTTACGCAACGAATCGAGCAAGCCTGGCAGCAAACTTGGTCGCAACACGTTCATGTCGCTGCTCAGCGGATTTTTTAGTTCGACGATGTTCGCAGAATCAATCGCGAGTTTTGCCGCTGAATCTGAAATCAACGTTTGCCCTTGCGCTTCATTCAAACCCAGCGCGCTCAAAAGGCGGCGTGCTTCTGCAATCTCGTCGTAAGTTTTATCAAACGCATTTGCGCCAATTGCGCCGCGTGGTGGAGTTGCGGGAATTCTATCAATGCCGTAAAGCCGCACGATTTCTTCGATCAAATCGACTTCGCGTTTCAGATCGACGCGAAAAGACGGAATGCGAATTGTGCAAAATTCTTCTCCGTTGCAGCCGAGGATTTCCAAACCCAGTTTCTGTAGAAATTCAAGTTGCTGCTTTGCGGAAATTTGAATGCCAAGCAATTCCAAAACTTTGGCGTGGCGCAAATTAATTTCCTTTGCCACAGCCTGGTTCGGATAGTTATCGATTGGTTGGCCGAGAACCTGGCCGTTTGCCAGTTCGCAGATCAATTGCGCGGCTCGGCGGCTCGCCCAATCACAAATCTCCACATCGCCACCACGTTCAAAGCGATACGAAGAATCGGTGCGCAATTCCAGTTTCTTGGATGTTGCGCGAATATTTTGCGGATTAAAATACGCGCTCTCGATCAACACATCTTTCGTATCCGCATTAATTTCAGAATTCTGTCCCCCCATCACGCCAGCAAGCGCAATCGGTTTCGTCGCGTCGGCAATGAGCAACATTTGATTCGTCAACGTGCGTTCCTTGCCATCGAGCGTGGTGAATTTTTCGCCGTCATTGGCGCGACGAATAACGATGGTGGATCGGGCGTCTCGTCCTACTTCGGTTGAGACCGGCGGCGCGCTCTGGAGTAAATGATAATCAAACGCGTGCAATGGCTGACCGCATTCGAGCATCACAAAATTGGTGATGTCCACGACGTTGTTGATGCTGCGCAGACCGACTTTTTCTAACGTGCTGCGCAACCAATCGGGGCTGGGACCAACTTTTACCTTGCGAACGATCCTCGCAGTATAACGCGGACACAACTCCGGTTCATCGTTTCGCACGTTCAACAATCCGGTAATCGGCTCCGATGAAGTATTGAGAAATTGAATCGCCGGAATTTTCAGCGGATTTCCCGTGAGCGCGGAAATTTCGCGAGCGATGCCGATGACGCTATTCCAGTCCGGTCGATTGGGCGTGATTTCCAAATCGTAAACGACATCGCTACCGGTGCGTCCCAAGTATTCCGAGAAAGTCTGACCGACTGTTGCGTCTTCGCGGAGAATCAGAATGCCATCCACTTTGTCCGGCAACCCAAGTTCTTCGGGCGAACACATCATGCCGTGCGATTCCACGCCCATGACTTTGCGCACCTTGATCGTGAACGGTTCTTTGTCGCCCGGTTTCATTGGCAACGATGCGCCCGGCAAAATCAGCGCGGTTTTGTCGCCCGGCTTGAAATTGTTCGCGCCGCAAATGACCTGTCGCTCGCCTTTGCCATCATTGACTTTGCAGACGGACAATTTGTCCGAGCCGGCAACTTTATCCTTCGTTAAAACCTGCGCGACGACGATGCCTTCAAATTCGCCGCCGATTTTTTGCACGCCCTCGACTTCAAGACCAAGCATCGTGAGCCGCTCGGTCAATTCTTCGGGCGACCAATCGAAATCAACGTATTGTTTGAGCCAGTTCAGTGTGACTTTCATAAAGAATATAAATTTAAATGAAACCAATCTTCTTTTCTTCCGAGTGTTCTAAAAGCTTCGCTTTAGC
>JBBQAX010000356.1:0-4214 GCA_038316905.1 Verrucomicrobiota bacterium
GTTGGATTAATGGCGCGGTTGCGAAAGTCTGCTTTGAAATTCATCCCAAAGCGCGGACCAAAACTGAAGCGATTTGGATTATCGAGCGAGTCCGCAGCGAGCAGGGAAAAAGGAGCGGCGGCGGCGGCAAGTGTTAACGTGGTGGAAACGAGAATGCGGTTCATAGAGTTGCGTTAGTTAGGAGTGGCAATACTCAATTATTGAAGTTCGATAATCCGATAAAAGCGGCTTCCGCTGGTGGGTTTACTTTCAGTTTTGGGAGGGCCGTCATCATACCATTGCACCCGATTCGCCGGGGCGGTGATGGTTGGAACGACGGTCTGCCAGTTCGTCATGGTGCTGCTGTATTGCACCGCGTAGGTGCGACCTGGCGTGGCGGAGAACTCAATCAAAAACCTGCCGTCAGGCAATGCCACGTTGCGATCAATTGCGCCGATTCTTCCGGTGGGCGTTCCCGTGACGGGCGTCGCGTCCTCGGCGACAAAGACAGGCTGCGGAATCGCCTGGCGATTGGCGCGGTAATATTCGATCAACAAATCGACTGATGCACCCGCAGCAATCGGATGATTGTGCAACACGTATGGGGATACATTGGTGCCGCTAGCATTATAAACCCGCACGTCGGAAGGAAGGTTTTGAATCAGGAGTCGGGCAGCAGTGATGGTGCTGAGACCGCCATTGTTCAAACGAACCGTTTGCTCGAACAACCCCGTCTGCGGATTCATCGTGATAGGCGAGAACGCGGTAACGGTGAGGTTCGTCGAAACGACCACCACCGCTGTGCCTGTGCCGGTGATTGTAATATCGAAAGGGTTTTCATCGCTGTCATTGCTGGCGATATGCAGAGCGGCGGTCTTCAGTCCTACGCTGAGGGGGCTGAATTGCACCGTAAACGTAGTGGTGCCGCTCGGGCCGCTGAGTGGCGTCGTTGGGTTAGCCGTGACGCTGAACAGAGTTGCATCCGCGCCGTTGATGCTAACGCCCAAACCGGTGAGATCCGCGGTGCCAGTGTTCTTGATCGTAAAGGTGAGACTGGAACTGCTTCCAACCAGCACCGAACTGAAATCCTTGCTGCCTCCATCGTTGATGTTCACGCCGACCGGTTGCTCAACGGCAATTTCAGGAGCCAATACCACTACGACAGATCCCGTTCCCGAGATCGTGATGTCGAAAGGATTCTCGTCCCCATCATTGCTCGCGATGTGCAGCGCCGCAGTCTTGGCGCCCGCGCTAGTTGGAGAAAATCGCACCGTGAAAGTGGTCGCGCTGTTCGGCCCTACGGGGGAGACAGCATTGGTTGTCACTGTGAACATCGCCGCATCCGCGCCCTCAAGGTTTATGGCCAAACCAGTGAGGTCAGCGGTGCCGAGGTTTGTGATTGTGAAAGTCAGGCTCGTGTTTGTCCCAACGAGCACGGAACCAAAGTTCTTGCTTCCACCATCGTTAATGTTCGAGCCAACCGGTTGTGCAACCGCAATTTCAGGAGCTCCAACTACTACGACGGTTCCAGTTCCGGTGATGGTGATGTCGAAAGGGTTTTCATCGCTGTCATTGTTCGCAATGTGCAATGCCGCATTCTTGGCTCCCACGCTAGTCGGAGCAAATCGCACGGTGAAAGTGGTCGTGCCGTTAGGAACCACTGGAGAGACCGCGTTGGTTGTCACGGTGAACATCCCGGCATCTGCGCCATCAAGGATGATTGCCAAACCAGTGAGGTCAGCGGTGCCGAGGTTTGTGATTGTGAAAGTCAGGCTCGTGTTTGTCCCAACGAGCACGGAACCAAAATTCTTGCTGCCTCCGTCATTGATGTTCGCGCCGACTGGTTGTGCAACCGCAATTTCAGGAGTTCCAGCTCCGACCGTTCCCGTTCCCGTGATCATGATGTCAAAAGGATTTTCGTCGCCGTCATTGCTGGCAATATGCAGCGCAGCAGTCTTCAAACCGGCGCTATCCGGAGCGAATTCCACCGTGAAACTGGTGCTGCCACTCGGACCACCAACCAGGACCGCGGGGATTGCCGTGATGGTGAAGACACTCGCATCCGCGCCATCGATACTGAGGCCAAAAACCGTGAGATCGGAGTCGCCGGTGTTTTTCAGCGTGAAACTCAGGCTCGTGCTCGAGCCAACGGACACAGAACCAAAGTCCTTACTTCCGTCATCGTTGATATTCGTATTGAGGGGTTGCTCAACTGCAATTTCGGGTGCTCCAACCACAACAACCGTTCCCGTTCCCGTGAGCGCGATGTCAAAAGGATTTTCATCGCTGTCGTTGCTCGCGATATGCAGCGCGGCAGTTTTTACTCCCGCGCTGATCGGAGCAAATTGAATCGTGAAAGTAGTCGCGCTATTGGTTCCCACTGGGCCGACTGCATTAGTTGTGACCGTGAACATCGTCGAATCCGCACCATCAAGCGTAATGTTAAGGCCGGTGAGATCCGCGTCTCCTAAATTGGTGATAGTGAAAGTGCGACTCGTGTTTGTTCCCACCAGAACGGTGCCAAAGTCGTTCGTGCTGAAGCCATCGACAAGGTTCGTGCCCGTCGGTTGTTGAACCGCTATTTCTGCCGAAGTCGCCGGTTCACTCGCTCCATCGCCATTAAATGTAACTCCCGCACTGAAGGCCAACGCTCTGCCTTCGATCGTACTGCTGGTTCCCATGGTGATCGCTTGGTCGGCTAAAATAGTGCCTTTGAAAACGGAGAACGTGTCAAGAACCGCAGAAGTGCCAACCTGCCAAAAAATATTTTTCGCCTGCGCGCCACCCGCAAGGATGATCTTGATGCCACTGCCTAGGACAAGATCCTGCGCACACTGGAAAATCCAAACATCTTCCGGACCGCCGGTGAACGTGACGTCTGTTCCGGTGATCATCGCCGTGACCGTGAATTTGTAGAGACCAGGAGCGAGGTTCATTCCCCCGATATTTCCGGATCCGGGAATTAGTCCGGGGTTCAAGTTCGGTCCCGTTGGCGTCGGCGTTCGTCCAGCGGCGTCGTTGTAGGCAGTGGTCAAATCACCTTTTGCCGTGGTTAGTAAGCTGGCGTCAATCACGGCACACGGTGGTCCACTGGCATCGACCGCGTAGATTGTCCCATTGACCTGAGCGCAATTGACGCCAATGGCAGATCCCGCAATCGGACTGGCTCCAACATCACCATTGATAATTCCACCGCCCGTCGAGGTAATCGCGGCACCCGACAGAATGACGAAACCTGCGGTCGAACGAAGATTCACTGGATCAGGGCCAGCGGCAAAAAGTGGATGCAAACTGGCCAAAGCCAGCAAAAGCAAAGTCGAGAGTCGCGCGGATGCCTTCAATTTAGAGAACATGGTGGTGGTTTCTTTCCAGAGTTTTGTGGTCACTTTTTCTTTTGGTTGGTGACACACAAAGTAGTCGGGGAGGCATGGGGGCGAAATAAGGTGTTATACCCACCCCCTCAAAAAAACGTCAGTGTTCTTTGAAGCCTGCTGCGCCGAGCTAGCGACACGATTCAAATTCGAGCCGCTTTTACGATTTGATCTTTTGAAATGCTTCGAGCGCAACTTCACGAGCAATTGCGTGGCTGACGATTGGCTCGGGGTAAGTTTTGCCGAGGGTCACCCTGGCGTTCGACAAAATTTCTTTGGGCGCATTCCATGGTTGATGAATCCACTTGTCCGGAAGTTTGGCAATTTCAGGAATCCACTTCCGAACGTAGTCACCTTTCGGATCAAATTTTTCGCCCTGCGTCACCGGATTGAAGATCCGGAAAAAAGGCGCCGCATCCGCACCGCAACCCGCGACCCATTGCCAGCCGAGCGTATTGTTCGCGAGATCAGCATCCACGAGCGTGTCCCAAAACCAGCGCGCGCCGGATTGCCACGGCAAAAGCAAATCCTTCACGAGAAACGAACCCACAATCATCCGCACGCGATTGTGCATCCAACCCGTCGCCCACAACTCGCGCATCCCCGCATCGACGATGGGATAGCCTGTTCGCCCGCGCTGCCACGCTTTAAACCATGAGGGATTTTTCCGCCACGTAAATTTCTCAAACTTTTCCTGCAATGGTTCGGTCGGCGTCTGTGGAAAATGAAACAGCAAATGATGTGCAAATTCGCGCCAGCCAATTTCAGCGAGATATTTCACGGCAGAACTAGATTTTTGCTGATGAACAGCAGCCCAAATCTGACGAGGCGAAATCTCACCGAAATGCAAGTGCGGCGAGAGAC
>JBBQAX010000357.1:0-4198 GCA_038316905.1 Verrucomicrobiota bacterium
CGGGGGCGGCGCGGAAACGCCCGGCAACGTCGCGAACGCCGGACGAACGCGATTCAACGCCTGATCCTGCATCTGGCTGAGCGTGATGTTCGGATCGTCCGTGGAAAAAACGAGATAACCGACCGCCACGCTGCCCGCATCGAATCGCATGATGAACGGCGCGGGTGTTCCCGCCGGCATGAACGCGCGCGAACGATTCACCTGCGCCACGGTTTCGGACATCGCCTGCGACATGTCGGTGCCCGGATGAAATTGCAGCTTCATAATCGAAGCGCCCTGAATGGATTTCGATTCCACGTGCTCGATGCCGCTGATGTAAAGGAAATGATATTCGTAACGGTAAGTGAGGTAGCCTTCCATCTGCGCCGGGTCCATGCCGCCGTAAGGTTGCGCGACGTAAATGGTGGGAATGCCGAGTGGCGGAAAATATCCCGCGTCATTCTTTTGAGGGCGATCCACGCGCCGAGCGAAATCGCGATCATCAGAACAACAACGGTCAACGGACGGCGCAAGGCCGTGGAGACTAAATTCATTACGGGGCAAAGACTATGGAGAGTTAGGGTTGGTTACAAAAAGAATGCCCAAAATATTTGTCGTAATATTCCGACGACCTTATAGAAAGACGGCCGTTTAACACACCAGCAGAAGGAAAAAATGTTCAAAAAAATCATTCAGACTGACGACTCAGAAACCACCATCCTCATTCGCTTAATGGTTGGTGCGGTTTTCCTTTCCGAAGGAATCCAAAAGTTCTTGTTTCCGGCGCTGCTCGGTGCGGGACGCTTTGAGAAAATCGGTCTGCCCGCGCCTGAATTCCTCGGAAGTTTCGTCGGCGTTTTCGAGATTTGCTGCGGCGCTTTTATTTTGCTCGGACTGCTGACCCGTTTATCGAGCATCCCGCTGATCATTATTATGCTGGTCGCGATTGCCACCACGAAGACCGACGTGTTCGCCAAAGAAGGTTTTTGGGCAATGCTGCACGGGAGCCGAACGGATTGGTCAATGCTGCTCGGGAGTATTTTTCTGCTGATTAAGAGCGGCGGCACATGGTCGTTAGATCGTTTTTTTACAACGCGAGATCAAAAGCAGAATTAGTTTTGAGAAACGAACGCATTGGTGAACATCCCTTTGGCCATCGGAATGAAATCTTTCGGTGAAAAACAATCGAGATTAGTTTCTTTTCATGAGTCAGGTTCTCTTTGAGATCACCATTATTTTTTTGCTCCTGATCGCCAACGGTGTGTTCGCGATGGCGGAGATTGCCGTTGTGTCGTCGCGGAAAGCGCGACTGCGCCGGCTTGCGGAACAAGGCGACAGCAAGGCGGCCATTGCATTGGAACTCGCCGAAGCGCCCAATCGTTTTCTTTCCACAGTGCAGATTGGCATCACGCTGGTAGGCATTTTCGCGGGAGCATTCGGCGGCGCGAGGCTGGCAACCAAACTCGCCCAACCGATTAGCAAGATCGAATTTCTTGCGCCTTATGCCGATGAGATCGCCTTCGGATTGGTGGTGGCGGTGATTACTTATTTTTCGCTCGTGCTCGGGGAACTTGTTCCGAAACGGTTTGGTCTCAGCAACCCGGAAGGCATTGCGATGCGGGTGGCGCGCCCGATGAATTGGCTGTCTAAAGTCGCGGGGCCAATTGTCAGTTTTCTGAGCGTTTCAACGGAGGGCTTGCTGCGCATCCTCGGTTTCAAACAAGCCAAGGAGATAGCGGTTTCGGAAGAAGAGGTACGCGTCATGATGCTGGAAGGGCTGCGCGCCGGCGCGTTCAACAAAGTCGAGAGCCACATTGTCCACTGCGCGCTGGAACTCGACCAGTTGCCCGTGCGCGAAATCATGACGCCGCGCCCAAAAGTCATCTGGCTGAACCAGGAGGATTCTCATGATCAGGTCTGGCACAAGATTGTCGTGAGCAATCATTCGCATTTCCCGGTGTATCACGGCAATCGCGATCACACGGTGGGATTCGTGTCAGTGAAAGCGATTTACGCAAACCTCGCGGCCAATGCGGGAGTAAACCTGAAAAATTTGATGGTGACGCCCTTGATCGTGCCCGAGTCACAAAGAGTTTTGCAACTGGTCGAAACATTTAAGCAAACAGGCAAACACATCGCGCTGGTGACTGATGAGTTTGGAAGCATCGCCGGTCTGGTCACGCTGAATGATGTGATGGAAGCAATCGTGGGAGAATTTCCGACTCAGGGCGAACGCGCCAAACCGGAAGCGAAGAAACGCGATGATGGTTCCTGGCTGATTGACGCGATGATTGACCTCGAAGCCGTGGAGAAAGCGTTGGCCGGATTTAAATTTGGCGTCGGCGCCTACAGCGAATACCAGACCCTCGCCGGCTTCGTCGTCAAAACTCTTGGCCACATTCCAAAGGAAGGGGAAACATTTGAAACGCAAGGCTACGTCTTCGAGGTGCTCGACATGGATCGTCATCGTGTCGATAAAATTTTGGTGTTGCCGTCCAAAGGCAGCGCGAACTCCCACGACGCAAATGCCCGCAAAATTCACCATTCGTAGCGTCGCGGGATGAGCAGACACCAACGTTGCGACGCATCGGTTTCTTCATCTACGTCGCTGAGGCATTATTTCTCATTTACTTCTTTCTTACTCACAAATCATTAGTCACACCTAAGCCTCATTGGAGCCAAAGCGGTGAGCCGTCTTGGTTTGCCAGAATGAAAATTTCTACACATGAAAACCTTTTTGAGAGCGACTGTTCTCTGCGCATTCCTCACCACCGCGACTGCTTTTGCCGAGGACGGCTGACAAACGCTTTTCAACGGGAAAGATTTGACGGGCTGGCGCGCGAATTTTTATCCCGATTCATGGTCGGTGGTGGACGGTACTATTCGCGCCCATGCCACAAAGGAAAGTTCGCACCTCTTCTACGTCGGCGACAAACCGAAAGGCAGTTTTGTCCCGTTCAAAAACTTCGTTTTGGAGTTGAGCGCGCGCAGTTCATTCGGCGGAAGTCTCGTAAAGCGATTCATTTCACATTGCGATCCTCTTCCGATAGATTCCGCCCCAGCAGATAGAACAAATTAGCAAACAACATGGCATTCGAGAAAAAAAGTGACGCGCTGAAAGCTTCCTGGATTCTATTTTTAGCTACTATTTTCTGGGGCTTCAGCTTTTTGGGAATGAAAGCGTTGGGGCAGACACAACAATCACTTTTGCCAGAGGGCAACAGCTGGTTCTTTGCGTCGCTGTCGCTGGCGGTGCGTTTTGGGATTTCGGCTTTGCTGCTCATGTTGTGGTCACGGCGAACGATGCATGGAATGACACGCCTTGAATTCGAACAAGGAGTCGGCCTGGGATTGGTTGGCGGCCTCGGGCTGCTTTTCCAGATGGACTCTGTCAGTTACACCTCCGCTTCAACTGCTGCTTTCCTGACACAGTGCTATTGCCTTTTCATCCCGCTTTTCGTCGCCTGCCGAACTAAATGTTGGCCGGCGAGAAACCTGTTGGTTTCCTGCGTGATGGTCGTGACGGGAGTCTCAATCCTCTCTCAATTCAACTGGCGGGAGCTGCGTCTCGGACGCGGAGAATTGGAAGCAATTGTCGCATCCATTTTCTTTACGGCACAAATCCTCTGGCTGGAACGGCCGAAATTTTCCTCAAACAATATCAATCACGTCACCATCATCATGTTTGTCGTAAATCTACTTTCCATTTTGCCGGTATTTTTTCTGACGAAGCCCTCGTGGTCCAATGTCGCCCTCGCCATCAATTCCACGCCGGTGCTGGTGCTTTATGCGATTCTGACGATCTTCTGCACTTTGGCCGCCTACACCATGATGAATTACTGGCAGCCGCATATTGAGGCCACCCGCGCGGGTCTGATCTATTGCGCAGAACCGGTGTTCGCCAGTTTGATGGCTCTCTTTATTCCGGCCTTGCTGTCGCGTTTCGCGGAAATCAATTATCCGAACGAAACGATCACGGGCAATTTGATCATCGGTGGCGGGCTGATCACTGCGGCCAACGTGCTCATTTTATTCCGAGCCACCAAGCAGCAGGGTGTGATTAAAAGCGGGTGAGGATCGCGGCTGTGTCGTCCGCGACCAGCCGCAGACTCCAACGAAACGAAGATTTTCGTTTTTGTTGCCAAGGAACCAGTTCAGTAATTCGCTTTTCAGCAATTTTTCATGTTTTACAAAACTATCTGTACACCAAGCACTTCCC
>JBBQAX010000358.1:0-4185 GCA_038316905.1 Verrucomicrobiota bacterium
CGTAATGGCGTCTAAAACAGATTTTTTAAAAACCGGGGAAAAAGCCTTTATGATTTGATATCTCGAACCTGAAAAACCGTGCACCCGATAATCAGAAACGTGAGATTAAAGCCGACCAAAACGCTAAACGATTCACCAACCCGATGCCACGGAATTGGTTGAGCAAACATGTTAATCCACAGGTTCAAATGGTAAGTGAGAAACCAATGTTGAATCTCTTTGAAAAAAGGAATTTGCATCAAAATGAAATTCACGAAAACGAAGGAAAGCGCGAGGATCGTCGCGGCGGCGGGCTTCACATTGAAACAGGAAAACATAAACGCCAAACCCATCACCGAAATGGCTTTGGCAACCAATGCGACGTGCGCGGCGATGTAATGTCCCAATCCAGACTTTGCGTCGAAGATGCTGAACAGTTCGCCGGGAATCATCACGGCCAATCCGCCCCAATTGAAAAATAAGCTCGCAAACAACAATCCTAAAATCCCTAGCGTGAAAATCAGCAATACGGAAAAAACAGCGCCCGCCAGCCATTTAAGTAATAGCAAACGCAACCGCGAAACCGGGCGCGACAAAATCATGCGCAGCGTTCCGTCCTCCGCTTCTTTGGCGACCAAATCGCCCCCGACCAACGAGACGTAGAGCGGCAACAAAACGTAAGCGATGGGAAAAAGCATGATCGTGGCGATCGTCAACCCAGAGATAAATTGATCAGCAGGATAGCCGTTGTTTTCCAATTGCCGCATCATTCCGCGCGAGGCGCTCGAAAAACGAAACACCAAAGTGATCACCAGTTGCGCGATAAGAAACATTCCGAAACCGATGTAGGTGCGTTTTTTTCCGAACAACTTCCAAAGCTCGTTGCGTAGTTGGAGGTAGAACATCAGCGTTTCCCTTTCATCAGCGACAAATAAAAATCTTCCAGCGTCTGTTCGACCTTCGCAATTTCGAAAAGTGGCATCCCCTGCTCCACCAATCGTCTCACAATTTGGTCCGTGGAAATTCCGTCTGTGAGCGTAATGAATTCGCCATCACGATCTTCCTCAATCATTTTCGAATCGCGCAAAATTGTGACGGCTCCGATGAAATCCCCAGCGCGCAAACGAATCCAGTTTTTGGATTGGCGCGCCTCGGAAATTTTCCCTTCAAAAACTTTGCGCCCTTGATTCATCACCGCGATGCGCGTGCAGAGTTGTTCTACTTCGTTGAGCAAATGTGATGACAACAAAATCGTGAGACCCAGCTCACGGTGAAGGCGCAAAATGGTTTCGCGCATTTCGTGGATGCCCTCGGGATCAAGACCATCGCTAGGTTCGTCAAGAATCAACAGTTCGGGATTCGGCAACAACGCTTGCGCCAAAGCCAACCGGGCGCGCATTCCATGAGAATAGGTTTTTACTTTCGATTTTTCTCGTCCACTTAAACCAACCCAATCAATCACTTCACTGATTCTTTTCTTGGGGGTGGGCGCAGAATAATGCGTCAAAATTTCGAGATTTCTCCAACCGCTCAAAAAATCGTAAAACACCGGAGCCTCGAAAATCGCACCGACATTCTGCAACGCTTTTTGCCGAACGCGAGTCACGTCGTGACCACACACTTTGATCTCGCCGCGCGTTGGCCAGACTTGTCCAAGCATCATGCCAATGGCCGTGCTTTTTCCTGCACCGTTATGTCCGAGCAAACCAAAGATTTCTCCACGTGGCACATGCAAATCGAGATCTTCCACGGCAGGACGTTTGCCAAAAATCTTTTGAACTTTTTGCAGTTGAATCACGGCGCTTTTGTCCCCTGCATTTCTAGTAATTTTTTGATGTGGCCGTCCGCGTAGAGATAATTCACTTCTTTACCCGGACCTCGCGCCGCGTGAAAACCTTCCTTGTCGAAAAAGACCGGTATTTGATGCGGATCGAAATTAATCTCAAAAACTTGAAGGCGTTCCGCATCTTGTCCATTGAGCAAACTGTTCCACGCATAGCTCGAAGCCGTCTCTTCAAAAAGTCGTTTCTGATCGGAGGGGCAACGTAAGACGTTTGTGTTGGAAAGCTGATTGCGTAGCACTACCTCAACTGTGGGCGGCGGGTTAGTCGGCGGAACATTTGTGCTGATTAATTGGTCATACATCACCGGAAGCCGATTGTTATTTTCGGAAACGTAAATCTGCAAAGCCAACCCAATTTGATGAAGATTGCTCAAACACGCAGTGGAACGCCCGGCCTCTTTCGCTTTGCTCAAAACGGGCAACAACAAGCCAGCGAGAACGGCGATGATCGCAAGGACGACAAGTAATTCGATCAACGTAAATGCGCGAACTCGTTTCATCATTTGCCACGGAACGCCCGACCACTTTCCATGCTCTTTTGAATTTCTTCCATAAGTGGCGCGAGTTCCGCTTTCGTCTGCGCGGAACTTTGACTGTAAAAAGATTTCAACCCAATCGTGGCGACCTTTTGTTGCAATTCCTCGCTCAGTTCCGGTTCTTTGTTGGTGCTCGTCGAGGCTTGCGCGCGGGTGTCATTTTCTCGCGGTTCTTTCAGACGCTTCATCGCTTCGTCCACGGTTTTCTTGCGTTTCTCCTCTGGCATTTGCTCAAAAGCGCTGATCATCTGTTTGAAACCACTCGGCATGGTTTCTTCGATGAACGCACCCTTTTCCGCTTCAGTCATGGCAGCAAACCAATCTTTCATCATCCGTTCGCGGCGAAATTTCCGACGCTCCTCCGCCGAGAGCGCACTGATCTTTGCCGCAAGCTCCCGCAAAGCCTGCGCTCTCTTTTCTCCCGATAGCGATCGAAGGTCAGTGTTATCGAGGTAAGCGTGGACTTTGTCTGCGGTGACTTCTGAGTTTCTGGCAATGGCAAAACCAGCCGCGGCGATCAACCATACAGCGACGAAACCTATGGCTGCATAAAGCACGGTGCGTTGACGTGGATTCATGCGGAATGATAACGAATTGATTCTTCCAAGCTATTCTAAAATCTATGTCCGGCTGATGGTCCATTGGCAACCGGAATTCCGACAAAGATCATTCGTACGTGATGCCGACAATTTTCAGTTCTTTTTCGCCCGCAGGAAACTTGAATCGCACCGCTTGCCCGAGGTGAGCATTGAGAAGTGCGCGCGCGATCGGTGAACGCCAACTCACCCAATCGCGGTCGATATCCGTCTCGTCGATCCCGACAATGCGATATTGCATCTCTTCACCTTCGTTGTCGTGCACCGTCACCGTTGCGCCAAATCGGACAACGTCGTTTGCACCGGCGGGCGGTTCCACGATTTCCGCAGATTGCAAACTTTGATCCAGCGCAAAAATTCGTTGATCCAGCAACTTTATTTGTCGCTTCGCCTCAGCAGCCGCAGAGCTTTCCGCAAGCGATTCATCGGCCATAATATTGGAAAGTCGAGGCCGCTCCACCTGGGTGAGATCGTCTAATTCCTGACGCAATCGTCGCGCCCCATCAACAGTGATGTAGTTCTTTATCCCAGGCGGTAATTGCAAGGGCTGTCGCGTAAGAATCGGTTCCTCAACGGCATCGTCCGATTCCCGAGTGAATGCTTTACTCATTAAACAATTTAGCCTGCATACATTTGGCGGCAAGCTGTCGGATTAAACTAAATTTTAGCACTTTGCAGACGTTCCATCGCGGCTTGCACGCCCTGAAGCGCTTGAAACACCTGGACGCGCGCCTCGTCTTCGGGCGGGGTTGTAGGATCGTTGATTAGCTTCGACATCTTTTCCAAAAGCGCGGGGGTCCGTTTCTGCAAACTGGCCATCTGCTTTTCCCAAGTGAGCTTTTTATTTGCGCAGCGCAACAAATCCGTGAGGTAATCAATATCTTCTCGCGTGGTCTTGCGATCCTTGTGCTTCGCGTTGACCGCTTCCAATTCCGTTTTGAGATCAACAATTGTCTTATCGCAACGTTCGATGTCTTTTACCAGCGTGTTGAGTTCAAGGATGACCTCGCGTTGTTGTGCAGCGCTCCTTTCCATCTGCTGTTTCAATGAAGACATCGTGTTTTCTAATGAGCCAATTTCCGTTTGATGTCAACGCGCCGCACGAAGATTGCACTTTTTAAGAGAACTCACTTGATTTGCCGCCGCTGGATTTTAGTTTCACGCAATGTCAGAAGCGATGGCGCTTTCTCCGAACTAATCAAAACTTCAAACACGACGGATTATTTTTGAA
>JBBQAX010000359.1:0-4174 GCA_038316905.1 Verrucomicrobiota bacterium
TGATTCAGTTCGCGCAATGTATCAAGAGACTTGCGTTGCATCTCCTGCGTGATCCCTTTCGGGTTGGTGAGGAAAAGAATGGGATCGCCCGTGCGTCGAAACGGAACGCCCTGATAAACTGTTGGCAAAAATCCGCATCCCCAATTCGATGCGCCGCCGCTCGTTCCGCCTGCTGAACTCAACACCACAAAGCCCGGCAGATTTTGCGATTCGCTGCCGAGTCCGTAAGTAAGCCACGCACCCATGCTCGGACGGCCAAATTGTTGCGAGCCGGTGTTCATGAAAAGTTGCGCGGGCGCGTGGTTGAATGCGTCCGTCGTCATCGACTTCACAATCGCAATGTCATCCACCACTTCGCCCAGGTGCGGCAACATTTCGGAAAGTTCCGCGCCCGATTTCCCATGTTTCTGAAATTTGAACTTCGAGGCAAATAGCTCCGCGTCTGGTCGGATGAACGCGTATTTCTGACCTTTCACCACTTCCGCTGGAATCGGTTTGCCATCGTATTTAACCAACTCAGGTTTGAAATCGAACAAGTCGAGTTGGCTCGGCGCGCCTGCTTGAAACAGGTAAATTACCCGCTTGGCTTTCGCGGCAAAGTGCGGCACGCGCGGAGCAAATGGATTTGCCACCCGTGGTGTTGCGGCAAAAGCATTCGTCTCCTTCAACAACGACCCCAAAGCGATTGCGCCCAATCCGACGCCGCATTCTTTAAAGAAATATCGGCGCGTAATCAGTTTTCGGGCTTCCTGCCTGATTTGAGTTTCGTAATTCATGCAACTTATTCCTTCGTGATTGTCTCATCCAAATTCAGCAATACCCGCGACACCATCGTCCACGCCGCTACTTTGTGCAGATTTACATCTTCGGGAAGGTTGCTTCCGTCGGTCGCCGCAACCTTGATGGCCGTGGCCGTCCGATTATCAAAGTAATTCGCCTGGTCATTCAACAACGCGAGCGTGTGACTCACTTCTTTGGAATTCGGTTTTCGTCCTACGCAAAGCCGGAATGCGTATTCCGCTCGCGCTTGATCATCTATACCGCCTTCCTTCCAAACCCGGAGCGCCATCGCTTGAGCCGCTTCGTGAAAGGCCGGATCGTTTAACGTCGTCAACGCTTGCAAAGGCGTGTTGGAACGCAAGCGGCGCGCGCACGAGAAATCGGCATTCGGCGCATCGAAAACCGACATCGAAGGGTAGGGGACCGAGCGTTTCCAATACGTGTACATGCCCCGGCGAAAACGGTTCTGATTCGTTTCAGTATTCCATTTCATTGGCGCGCCATAGCCCAAACTCAGAACGCCATCTGGAATCGGCGGGTAAACACTAGGGCCACCCACTTCCCTAGTCAGCAATCCGCTCGCGGACAAGGCAATGTCGCGAACGATTTCTGCCTGCACGCGAAGACGCGCGCCACGAGCGAGCAGTCGATTGTATTGATCTCGTTCGTAAAGTTCCGGCGTGGTGACGGAGGATTGGCGATAAGTTGCCGAAGTCGCAATCAACCGATGCATCTCTTTCATGCTCCAATTGCGCGCCATGAATTCCGTCGCGAGCCAGTCCAACAATTCGGGATGCGATGGGTTTGCGCCCTGTGTTCCGAAGTCTTCTGCCGTTTCCACGATTCCTTTTCCGAAATACTCCTGCCACATGCGATTCACGATCACGCGCGGCGTCATCGGATTTTTCTTGTCGGCGATCCACTTGGCAAACGTGAGCCGGTTGATCGGTCCATTGGTGGCGATAGGATGCAACACCGCAGGAACATCCGGCGTGACGAGTGCGCCAAGATTTCCAAATTCGCCGCGCTTGAAGATATGCGTTTCACGAGGGTTCTCTTCTCGATTCAACAAAACCAAAGTGGTCTCCGCGTTTGGCCATTTGTCCATTTCTTCGCTGATCTTTTTATTTGCCTCAACGAAGTTTGTGGTGCTCGAACGAAACGCGCTGAACACTTTCGCCTGTTGTTTCTTGCTCCGTTTCGCCGGCGCAATCGCGAGGGTTTCACGCAATGGCTTTGAGAGCGGATCAGCGCGCACGGGTTGCTGATCCGTGGTCGCGGAAAGGCGCAGACGCCCAATGGTGTGTTGACCGCCCTGACTTTGAATCAACGTGAATGTCAGCACCGTTCCTTCTTCAAATCCCAGCGGCTCCTTCGTTTCAAAAACAGCTTTTCGATCTTTGTTCCGATTGCCCGGCCCGCCATCACCGGCCCAACCGGCCTTGTTCGTGGTCACTCCGTCAATCGCTCCCGCGACGTCAAAATCCTTTTGCGAGAAGTCTGCGGATGCATTTTGTAAAACGATTCTATTGGTTTTCGCGGGATCGCTTTCCGGAGCGGCTTCCACAATAAATTCGTTCACCACGAAATTTCCGTTGTCGGCGCGGCCGGGTCCGTTCAATTGAAGATTTGGGTCGGTCAACGCTTCGAGACGAAATCCGGTAATTCCTTTGAGCTTGGTTTTTACCGTGATGTTGTAAGTGGAAATCGGCGGACTCGATCCCGTGGCGAGCAAGGAACCATCCTTGAGCTTGTTAAATTTTGTTCCGACGCCGCCGTAAAACTTCTCCGGGTCCAGCACCGTCCATTCGCGTTCCACTTCCAGCATCTCCTTTTCCCAATCGGCCAATTGCTGCGGCACTTCTGGTTGAGCCAGTAATTCCTCTTCGACCTTGGAAATCCGTTTCAGGATGTTCGCGCGCTTTTTCTTTTGCTCGGCGTTCGGCACTTCGAGCATCGGCTCGTCGTCGTTATTCAGAAACGCAAAGAATTGATAATATTCCTTCTGCGAAATGGGATCGTATTTGTGATTGTGACATTGCGCGCAGTTGACGGTTAGACCGAGGAACGCTTTTCCAACCGTGTCCACGCGATCAATGATGGATTCAATCCGAAACTGTTCAGGATCAATTCCGCCCTCTTCATTCAACATCGAGTTGCGCAAAAATCCCGTAGCCACTTTTTGTTCGGTCGTTGAGTTCGGCAACAAATCGCCCGAGAGTTGTTCGATCGCAAATTGATCAAAGGGTTTGTCCTCGTTGAACGCATTGATGACCCAATCGCGATACGGCCAGATGCTGCGATATAAATCTTTTTCGAACCCGTTGGAATCGGCGTAGCGCGCCACGTCGAGCCAGTGACGTCCCCAACGTTCGCCGTAATGCGGCGAAGCCAGCAATCGTTCCAGAACCTTCTCGTAAGCGTCTGGACTTTTGTCAGTCACGAACGCATCGACTTCCTCAATCGTGGGCGGAAGTCCGGTTAAGTCGAGACTGAGACGGCGAATCAGTGTCACGCGATCTGCTTCCGGCGAAGGCGTGAGTTTTTCCTTTTCCAAACGCGCGAGGACGAAAGCATCAATCGGATTGCGGACCCACTTTTGATTTTTTACCGAAGGAAGAGCAGGGCGCACGGGCGCTTTGAACGACCAATGATCGCGTTTGTCCACCAGCTTGACCGAAGCGCTTTCCGGCCAAAGTGCGCCTTGATCAATCCACGCGCGTAAGACGCCAATTTGTTTATCCGTGAGACGTTCGCCTTTTTTCGGCATGACGTTCTCGGGATCAAGTCCGGCGACGAGATGAATCATTTTGCTGTCTGCGCTTTTGCCCGGCACCAAAACTGGCCCGTGATCAGGGCGATGCAATACCAGTTCTTTCACGTCCCATCGCAATTCCGCTTCCTGCTTCTTCGGCCCGTGGCAACTGAGGCAGCTTTCGCTGAGAATTGGCTGAACATCTTTAACGAAATCGATTTTCGCGGTGGACGCAGGTGGCAATTTGCTGAGATCCAATTCCGCGGCGGAAATATTGAGACCGAGCAACGCGGCAAACGTGCTGAAGCAGGACGCAAAACTGAAAGTTTTTCGCGCGTTGGATTTGGATGACAGGCAAAACATAAATGGGTCAAACCGACGCAATTCTTGCGCAGGGATTTAGACGATTTCCCCAAGAATATATTCGTATTGGAGATCCAAACAAGAACTCAAACGGGGGTATCTGCATCTAGGGTGCGATTAAAAGTGGGGGAGGATCGCGGCTGTGTCGTCCTCGACCAGCCGCAGACTCCAACGAAACGAAGATTTTCGTTTTTGTTGCCAAGGAACCAGTTCAGTAATTCGCTTTTCAGCAATTTTTCATGTTTTACAAAACTATCTGTACACCAAGCACTTCCC
>JBBQAX010000360.1:0-4124 GCA_038316905.1 Verrucomicrobiota bacterium
TTTCCGTTGGAACCACGTTTCAAAAACAGCTCGCGGAGAAAGGAATTATTTTCTGCTCGTTCAGCGACGCGGTGCAAAATCATCCCGCCCTCATCCGCAAATATCTCGGCTCGGTCGTTCCTTACACCGACAATTATTACGCGACGCTCAACTCCGCCGTGTTCACCGACGGCTCGTTTTGCTTCATTCCAAAAGGAGTTCGTTGCCCGATGGAACTCTCGACTTATTTCCGCATCAACGCCGCGAAATCCGGCCAGTTTGAACGCACGTTGATCATCGCCGAGGAAGGCAGTCACGTCAGTTATCTCGAAGGTTGCACCGCGCCGATGCGCGACGAAAACCAACTGCACGCCGCCGTTGTTGAACTGATCGCGCTCGACAATGCGGAAATCAAATATTCCACCGTGCAAAACTGGTATCCCGGCGACGAACAAGGACGCGGCGGTATTTATAATTTCGTGACGAAACGCGGTAATTGCCGTGGTCACAATTCCAAAATTACCTGGACGCAAGTTGAAACCGGTTCGGCCATCACCTGGAAATATCCGAGCTGCATTTTGCAGGGCGACAATTCCGTTGGAGAATTTTATTCCGTCGCGTTGACCAATAATTATCAACAGGCCGACACCGGCACGAAGATGATTCACATCGGCAAAAACACGCGCAGCACGATTATTTCAAAAGGTATTTCCGCCGGGCACGGACAAAACAGTTATCGCGGTCTTGTCAAAATTTTGAAAAGCGCGACGAACGCCCGGAATTTTTCGCAATGCGATTCGTTGCTCATCGGGAATCAATGTGGCGCGCACACGTTTCCTTACATCGAAGCGAAAAATTCCACCGCACAAATCGAGCACGAAGCGACCACGTCGAAGATCGGCGAAGACCAGATTTTTTATTGTAACCAACGCGGCATTTCGACGCAGGACGCCGTCAACATGATCGTCAACGGTTATTGCAAAGAGGTCTTCAAAAAGCTGCCGATGGAATTCGCCGTCGAAGCGCAAAAACTGCTCAACGTGAGTCTCGAAGGCAGCGTTGGCTAATAATTTGAAATGACAGATTTACCTATGAAAAAACCGATTCTCGCAATTCAAAATCTCAAAGCTGGCGTGGAAAATCGCCAGATTCTCAAAGGCATCAATCTCACAATTTATCCCGGCGAAGTTCACGCCATCATGGGGCCGAACGGCAGCGGCAAAAGCACGCTCGCCGGAATTCTCGCAGGCCGCGCCGGTTACGAAGTGACCGACGGCGAAGTAATTTATTGCGACAAAGATTTGCTCGCGCTCTCTCCCGAAGAACGTGCGCGCGAAGGTGTTTTTCTCGCGTTCCAATATCCCGTGGAAATTCCCGGCGTGAACAGCACTTACTTTTTGAAATCTGCATACAACGAAACGCGCAAGCATCGCGGCTTGCCCGAACTCGATGCGATGGAGTTTCTCGCGTTCGTTAAAGAGCGCGTGAAGTTGCTGGAATTGAAAGACGATTTGCTGAAACGCTCGGTCAACGAAGGCTTTTCCGGCGGCGAAAAAAAGCGGAACGAAATTTTCCAAATGGCCGTGCTCGAACCCAAGCTCGCGATCCTCGACGAAACCGATTCCGGTCTCGACATCGACGCGCTGAAAATTGTGGCGAACGGCGTGAACAGTTTGAAACGCGCCGACAACGCGCAACTTCTCATCACGCATTACCAGCGGCTTTTGGATTTTATCGTCCCAGATTTCGTGCATGTGCTTTACGACGGGCGCATCGTGAAATCCGGCGGCAAAGAACTCGCGCACGAATTGGAACAAAAAGGTTACGAAGAAATCATTCATGAAACCGCCGTGCGCGCCTGATTGCGGGTAGCACCTGCCTCTGGCGGGTGCGTTCAAAATTTTGACACGAAGGAAACGAATGAATCTGACCGAAACCGAACCAACAGTGAGAGAGAAAAATCGACAGCATACGAACGAACCTTCATGGCTGTCCGAAACTCGCGAACAAGCACTCGCGCGTTTCGTCGAACTCGGACTTCCCACGCTGCACGACGAAAACTGGCGCTTCACCAACGTCGCGGCGCTCAAAAGTTTTGCGTTTGAACCCGCTGCGAAACCAGCGCCTCACGGCGTTACGGCGGAAGATTTAAAACCATTTCCGTTCGCCGGATTTGACGGGAATAAATTGGTGTTCGTCGATGGCCGGTTCGCGTCGGAGTTGTCCAGCGTTTCCAAACTTCCCAATGGCGTCAAAGTCATGAGTTTGGCTGACGCGCTCGTCACTGAAACGGATCTGGTGAAGAAACATTTGTTTCGCCATGCGAACATTGAGAAGAACGCGTTCGTCGCGTTGAACACGGCGCACTTTCATGATGGCGCATTTATTTATTTGCCGCCGAATGCAGAGGTCGAAGGCCCGATCCAACTGCTCTTTGTTTCGACCGGAAAAACCGACGGAGCCACCGTGCATCCGCGCAATCTGCTCGTCGCCGAACGCGCCAGCCATTTTTGCATTTTGGAAAGTTACGTGAGTCTCGGCGACGCCACTTATTTCACCAACTCTGTGACCGAATTGGTCGCAGGCGAAAATGTGTCCGGCCAGCATTTAAAATTTCAGGATGAAAATCCACACGCGTTTCACATTACGAATCTCGCGACGCATTTCGGTCGCGCCAGCCAGGTGACGACGCATTCCTTCGCACTCGGCGCAAAACTTTCGCGCACGAACATTCACGCCATTCTCGCGGGACAAGGTTTGGAATGCGTGCTCAACGGACTTTATCTGACGAACGTTTCGCAACTCGCCGATCATTTTATGGTCGTCGAACACGCGCAGCCGAATTGCGCGAGCCACGAATATTTCAACGGGATTCTCGCTGGAAAATCGAAAGGCGTTTTTCACGGACGCATTCTGGTTCATCCCGACGCGCAGAAAACCGACGCGAAACAAACCAACAAAAATCTGCTGCTGTCGGACGACGCGACAGTTGATACGAAACCGCAATTGGAAATTTACGCCGACGACGTGAAATGCACCCACGGCGCGACGATTGGCCAATTAAACGAGAAAGCAATTTTTTATCTGCGCACCCGGGGGATTTCTCTGGAAAAAGCGCGACGCATTTTGATACACGCCTTCGCCGGAGAAATCATCGAACGCATCGGCTGCTCCTCGGTGCGCGAAGAATTGGATCGCATCATCTGGGATCGTTTGGAGAAAGATCAGGAAATCGCGGTGGACAAATAAATGTTCGACGATCTTTCAGAGTTGTATCAGGAGCTGATTCTCGACCACAGCAAGAAGCCGAGGAATTTTCGCGTATTGCCTGACGCCAGTCATCACGCGCAAGGAACGAATCCGGTCTGCGGCGATAACTACACGATTTACGTGCGCATGAACGGCGACGTGGTTGAGGAGATTTCTTTTCAAGGTTCCGGCTGCGCGATTTCCAAAGCGTCGGCGTCCTTGCTCACGGAAAGTTTGAAAGGAAAAACACGCGCGGAAATTGAAACGATGTTTGGCAAAGTTCACGACATGATTACGACTGGAAACGTCGAATCGGATTTGGGGAAACTCGCGGCGCTGGCAGGCGTTCATAAATTTCCGGCGCGAATTAAATGCGCGGTTCTGCCGTGGCACGCTGTCGTCGCAGCGGTCAGCGGAAAAGGCGAAGTGGTTTCGACGGAAGAAGTGGAAAATTTGTGAAACCGCAGATGAACACAGATAAACGCAGATTGGGAAAAAATAAAAATGCACGTGGTCTGACACATGTTCAGGTCGCCTTTTCTTCATCTGCGTTGATCCGCGTTCATCTGCGGTTTAACTCTTAGAAAATCATGCACGAAAACGAAACAGTCATTCTCGTCCGCGACGTTGAAGCCGCCATTGTTCCGGCGGGCAACAAAGTCACTTTGCTCAAGGGCGAACAGGCGCACATCACGCAATCGCTGGGCGGAACCTACACCGTGGTGGTGAACGGAAATATGTTCCGCATCGTGAATCGCGACGCCGACGCGCTCGGTTTTGAAGTCGCCGCTGCACCGGAAAATTTAAGCGGTCAACCGCGCACCCAAGAAGAACTGGAGAAGGAAGTCTGGAATTTATTGAAGACCTGTTACGACCCGGAAATTCCCGTGAACATC
>JBBQAX010000361.1:0-4120 GCA_038316905.1 Verrucomicrobiota bacterium
GCCCACGGGTTGCTGCTGCCGACGCCCGCGCCGCCGGTGCTTCCAGAAATGGCGAGACTGTCTGGCGCGTCAACAATCACGCCCACCTTGTTAGCCGCCGCAATCTCGAAGTCGATGGTATTGCCGCTGGCGCTATTCCGGATGATGAGGTTGCCACCAAAATCCACGTCGATACCACGGTCATTGTCAGTTACGTTGTTGGAATCAACGCGAGTGTCCGCTCCGGTAATGTGGATTCCCGCGCCATCGCCCCCGTTTCCATTACTATCGCAATTGTTGTCCGTCACTTTGCAGTCGCTGCCTGCTCGAATTCCGTCACCGACGTTGCTATTCACGGTGGAGCCCGTGACTGTGCAGCCAGTGCCGATGAGCATTCCTTCAGCGTCATTAAAGCTCGAGGTACAGTCAGCAATGACGCTTGAAGCATCAACATTCAATCCAATTCCAACATTGGAAATGGCAACGCAACGACTCACCAAACTGGCAGTATTGGAGAAGATGCCGCGACCACCATTGTCTCGTGAAATAGAGTCGCAGACGGAACTTCCGGTCAGGGAATAAATCCCGTCACCGCCATTGCTCCGAGCGGCGCATTTACTCACCATTCCACCGACGCCGACCTGAATCCCTCTCCCGCCATTCAGATAGGCCGTAGAGCCGCTGACGGTGGCTGCTGAACCAGCCACAATTCCGTCACCACTGTTGGTGTAGGCATTGCAGCTGGTAACAGTGCTGCTATCGCCAACATCGATTCCATTATCGCCATTATTCTGTGCAACGCAGCCGCTAACCGTGCTGCCGGAACCGGTGTTAATGCCATAGGTGACGTTGAACGTGACTGAGCAGTCATTGACGGTGCTGCCATTTCCCGCAGAGATCCCACCAGTGCCATTTCCCCGAGCGGCACAGTCTTTGATCATGCTACCGCTGCCAATGGCAATGCCAGTAAATCGATTGGAAGATACGGTTAAATCTTCCAGTTGACCGTTGACGGCATTGAACAATTCCATTCCGTACGAACTCCAACCCCGCACCGTGCCATTGCGCACGGTAATATTGGTGCGTGTGCCGCTGACCAAAATTCCATTGCCGGTGCCTCCGAGAAGCGCGAATCCCATCAAGTCAAGCGTCACATCACCCGCGCTGATGGTGATGCCGCCGCTGGCAGTGCCCGTCAGGTTGGTGGTCAGGTAATACGAGCCGGGGACGGTTATAGCGAACGGCAGCGAAGAGATGGGCGTGCGCGGCTCTATTTTGCGTTAGCGTTTTCATCGTCGGCGCGGGTGCGGCTGAAGGGGCCAAACTACCTTGGGCATATACTGCGGTTGTGGCTGCAAGAAACGAGAAAAGGCAAAGGAGGGTTTTTTTCATAGAATCGTCGAATCTAAACGAAAAATTTGAGCCGCTACAACCTGAAAAATAGCCCCTATGTTAAACCGTTTTGGTAAGAAGGGCATAGAACTGGGCGGGTTCTGGAGTGGGGTGATCCGTCTGTAACAAAATGAGTTTCGAGAGATTCAGTAGCGAGTCAGCAATCCACGCCAAAACACGGCTCCTTTAATGAGAAGGAGAGGACGCCAGAATACAGGTTCGATCTGTGCTCCATTGCAGAACCATTTCGTCCCTCTCCAAACCGCCTTGGCGAGTTTTTGGTTTTCCAGCAAAACTTCGACTTCCTGCCAGACACGGGTTGCTCCTCAATGGGACACCACGGTTCGGACGTTCAACCTAACCTTGTAGATTGAATAGTTCTCGCAGCCATGTTTTGAGATTTAGCAGGCTCCTGCACCAACATTATGGCCTGTAGTTTGTCGATCTGGTAATTCGCGGTGCCCTCTGCACCAACCATACTCACGACGGAATCGGTTAAAGTGAAAATATCCTAAGAAAACATCTGAAAACAGTTCTGAGAGTGGCATCCTTCCCGCTATTCGCAGGTGAGCTGTTTGTGTTTGGTGCAGGGCCGCCGGTTTCTAGTTTCCGGCGGCCCTCCTTTTTAGCTCTTCAAGCAGCCTTGTGACGGTCAGAAACATCGTCATGCCGCAGCCGCACTAATCGTCCTTTTTCTTTGTTGCTCTCATCGAGATTATAGCTCGGCGAATTCCAATGGCGCCGTTTGCTATGGAGGATCTTCCTCATTCGTTCGCGCGCTTGGATCGTATGTTCCGCGCAATAGACCCCAAGCGCAGGCTTCCCGCAAGTCAGGCAGATTCCTTTGGATTTCTTCCGCAACATGTGGACCTGCTGGCGAGACATCGGTGTGCCATCCGCTTTGAGCATGCCGGAATACTCATCTGCAATCTTCTTTCGGCTCCATGATTTTTCAGGTTTCAATTCTCTCTCCTCCTCGCGTCAAATATAAACCAACTTCCCAAAAATGCGAGAGCGCATCCCTGCCAATTGCTGAAACTTTTAAGAGTTTTTCACGAACATTTTACCCGGCAATTGCCTGATGAGCCGTTTCATCTCCAATCCTAATAACGCGACCGAAACCGTCGAGCTTGGCAAGCCGCTCCGGCGAATCACCTCGTCCGTATTGGATGGGTCTTTGCTCAAAGCGTCGTAGATTTTCTGTTCATTTTCTGAAAGTGAAATACTCGGCAGAACACCGGTTTCGCTGGCACCCGCCGGTCGATTGCTGGTTGGAAACAGATATTCAAACTCGCTCAAAATATCCTCCGCGCCTTCGCACAGTTTCGCGCCTTTCTTGATCAATTCGTGACAACCTTTGCTGCGCGGAGAATCAATCCTTCCCGGCACCGCGAAAACCTGCCGCCCGTATTCCACCGCCATATTCGCCGTGATCAACGCGCCACTCGTCAAGTTCGCTTCCACGACGACCGTGCCCATCGTCATCCCAGCCACGATGCGATTGCGAATCGGAAAGCTTTGTTTGTCTGCCTTGCGATTGAATGGAAATTGTGTGATGACCGCGCCGGTTTCGGCGATGCGCTGAAACAACTCCACGTTCTCCGTAGGAAACACAATATTTATACCGGTCCCAATCACGGCAATCGTCCGGCCCTTTGCGCTTAAAACACCTTGATGCGCGGCGGTGTCGATTCCGCGAGCGCCGCCGCTGACGACGGTCACACCGATGTAGGCGAGTTGATAACTGAGCTTGCGCGCGATCTCGATTCCGTAATGCGTCGTCATACGCGATCCGACCACGGCCACAGAATTTTTGTCCTTCGCCGTCAGCTCCCCTTTGACGTAAAGCACGATGGGCGGATCGTATATTTGCTTGAGCAACTCGGGATAATTTTCGTCGTCCTGAATCAGGATGTGGCAGCCGTAATCCTGAATTCGTTTCAATTCCCCATTCAAATCCACGGACTTTTCCCAGCCGGAAATGGAATCGGCAACTTCCTCACCAATGCCGCGCACTTGCAGAAGCTGCGAACGCGACGCGCGAAGAATGGCAGGCGCTTCGCCGAAATGTTCGAGCAATTGCCGGACGCGCACCGGCCCGACATGCTCCAACATATTCAGCGCCACAAAAGCTTCACGGGAATCCATGCGCTGGGAATAACGAGTTTGGCGCGGAGCGGCAAATTAAATTTGGAAAGAACCTGTTTGATTAGATGGCCGGAAATAATAAAGCGCTGTGTCGTCTCCGACCAGTCGCAACGGGGGATAGTGAGACGACTCGGATAGTAACCAGATCGATTTCTTCCACGAAGCGCTGCGGTTGGTCGAAGCGCTCCCGAGCGGCGGGACACTCGACGCTACATTACGGCAAGTCCGTTCTTCCGCTCCCAAACTCTGTCGAGTATCCATTAGCGGAACGAAACACTCCTATGATGACTCAGCTCTTCACGCGATTTTATTTCACTTCTCTCGCCTTCATATTTTTTGCGATACCGCTGATTTCCGCGCTCGGTCAAGTCGCTCCGCCGCACGATGATTTTGAAAATTTCGACGTGCGCGAGGTGGAAGCCAAACCGGGAAAATCCGCCGACGTTCGGCAAACTTATCGAACCCGGCAGGTCGCGGGTGCGCGCGCGGCGGCGATTGCCGGTACGGTAAAAAAAATGACGGCGGCGCGCGAAACGCTGGCTGCATCGGTAACAAACGCGCAGGTCGAACTGAACCGTTTTGGCACTGCTCCTGAGTTGAT
>JBBQAX010000362.1:0-4117 GCA_038316905.1 Verrucomicrobiota bacterium
TAAAAAAGGAAACACCTCCAAATTCCATGTCGAACTGGCTCCAGGTGGTGACGCAATGAAAGTCGCTCACATCCTTGAACTGCGGCAATGCCATGAATTGTTCCCAGTTGAGCGTTACCGGATTTTCGACTTTGCCGTGAATCTTTAACTGCCACTGATCGAGCGGAATTTCGGGACGAATTCCAATATCCAACACCGGAAAATTGTGGACCTGCCGTTGGCCCGGCGGCAAACGATTCTCCGAACGCGCAGCGGGCTTTTCTTTCCCCGCCATCTTGCGCGCCCAACGTTCTTTGGCTGCGATGTAGGATTCTTTCATCTTAATTCCGGCTCCCCGCGAGCGGCGTGCCAAAAGCGAAGAACAGCAATCATCCGTTGCGCGTCGTGAACTTCGTAAATGATGCGATACGATTTGAAGGGGAAATCACGAAAGTTAGGGTCGTCGCCTACCGGCAATTGGCGACCCAAACGCGGAAAGTCTGAAAGCTGCATCGCTTTTGATTGGAGTTGTTCGCCAAAAAGCAGAGCCGCGGACGGGTTGTCGCGGGCAATAAAAGTAACAATCGACTTCAGGTCGCCTCTGGCTTTAGGCGAAATTATGACTTTGTAACCCATGAAGGAATTTCCCGAAGCACATCTTCCAGCGGAATACCTTCTCCGCGCTCAATTTGTTCCCGCGCGTCGCGAATTCCGGCTAACAACTCGATGCGCCTGGCGATCTCTTCATAGCTCACAGTCTCAGGAAGCTTTTTGATAATCTCCAAAACTTCGGCTTTCGCGGTCATGCGAATAAATTGCCTTTGAATTTCGGCTAAATCAAGTTGCCAAAAACAGGGAAATAAACAACTAACCGACCGAACCGTCCTGTAACAATCTGTCTGCTTCCTCAATCCCATATGAATCCGCCCGTCGAACGGCCTCGGCGCGACCGTCGCGAAGGAAAGCCTCGGCGTCTTCACGCCGTCCCGTTTCAAGCAACGGTTCGCCGATGCCAATGAGAATTGTCTGCGTCGGCTCGTCGCTGCTCATCTTCCGCGACATCGCGAGAGCCTCTTGATAAAAATGAAGTGCCTGCGTCGAGTCATCCGTATAATCGGCCAAAGTCTCGACCAGAAACGGATGGCACCGATCCGCCGCAGACTGATCTTCGTAGTACTGAAGTAATCGCTGATAAAGTGCCTGACTGAGCGCGTAATCTTCAGCCAGAGTATCGTTCGTAATCTCCGCAGCCAACTCGACAACGTAATCGTAGATGTCTGGCGTTCATGGCGCAGTGCGCTTTTTCTAAATCGTCACGTGGCCTTGACGTGGGTGCAAACCAAGTCTGCTTTCGCATCAATTTCCCAGCGTTGCGCGACGAGTTCGAGGTCGTTCGTCAAACTCCATTTGTCGGCGAGTGGTTCTTCAGTGTGACCTGGATTCGCGCCCTTCAATTCCATGCAACCTTTGTTGTCGCCGATTTCGGAAATGAACCCGCATTCATCCGCAGACAATTTCAGTTCAGGCAAAGCGGCGAGTTCATCGATTTTCGTTTCGATGGGTTTGCCTTGAGTCTCTTGGATCAAAGTTGGGATGACGCTCTTGACGCCTGGTTGCGACAAATTCCACAGGCAAGCCAGTTGCAACATGGTGAGGTTGTGCTTTTCGGCGATGGCACGAAAATTCTCCATCTTCTGGTTGCCCGCTTCGACCCAACCGGCGGGACGAAACGCGCGATGATCGTGTTGGCCGAATTGATGTCCGGGTTTGACGTCGTCGTGAAAAATACCGCCGTAATCGACGACGCGCGTAATCAGTTTCACATCGTGTTTCACAGCGGCGGGCAAAACCAGACTGCCGGGCCACGGTTCGAGCGGATTCAAAATGATCATCGCCCAATCGAGCAGCGGGCCGAAACGTTCGAAGCTTAACAGAATATCGAGCGTGAATCCGTTAGCCGGTCCGGGAGCGATACCAAGGCGGTCAGTCAATTTTGCATCTCGCAACTTTTCCATTCCGCTCCAAACGCGATCGCTGGTGTAGCCGACGGAGTCAGGATTATGCAGGAGCAACAGATCAAATTTATCCACGCCGCAGCGAGCGAGCGATTTCTCCGTCGCCATGCGAAGATATTCCGCGAATTGGTTGGGGGGACGAAGCTGCGGATTGGTAAAGCGCGGAAAACCTTTGGAGCCTTCGCGTTTACCAAGATAAAAATCGTGTCCGACTGCGCCGACCAGACAGTAGGAATCGCGCGGCAAACCTTTCAATGCGCGGCCAATTAGTTCATCCGCGCCGCCACTTCCGTAAACATCCGCTGTCATGAACGTGCGAATGCCGCGACGATACGCGTGTTGGACGACTTCGATCCAACGTTCATCGGAAAGGGCTTCGCCGTAATTCATGAAACGTCCGCCGTTCCAGGTTCCGTAAGCTGTGCGCGTTAGGTCCATAATTTTCCGGTAGCCGCGCTCGCCAGAGCGTGGTGGATTTCCAGTTCCAAAATTAACGCCACGCTCTGGCGAGCGCGGCTACGACGTGTGTTCAAGTTACGCAATCCCATCAGTTCCGCAAAAGAACTTTTCTTTTCTGAACGTAATCGCAGAATCGTCGTCCATAGCTCGGGAAACACTGGATGCCATGAAGCCTCAAACGATTCTGGTACTTTCGCTGGTTTTTAATTTAAGCCTCGGTGCCGTTGCTTTTCATTTTTTCCGCCCTAAAAGTGCTCCGCCAATCGACGCTCCAGTCGCCCCAATCGCTGGCGATTCTTCAGTCGGCGAGAGATCAAATTTCTTTTCGGAGAGAGCGCCATCCCAGCAACTCACGGTGACGAATTACAACACGCAAGATTTCTCGTGGCATCTGGTTGAGGCCCAGGATTACAAGGAGTACATCGCCAACCTGCGCGCCGTGGAATGTCCGGAGGAAACCATTCGCGATATAATTTCCGCCGATGTGAACAAGCTCTACGCAGCGCGTTACCGGGAGCTGCGTGGACCGGAGGCAAAAGAATACAAATATTGGAAAACCGAGTCGTTCAACTCGAACACGAAGGAAGGTTACGAATTGCAGAGGAAATATCGGGCTTTGGAAAAGGAAAAGAGCGCGTTACTCGTCGAGCTTTTGGGTGTCGATCCCGAAAAAGAGCGAAACCGGGAGTTGGGTTATCTGAATTACACGGAACGCAACTTCAGTTTCTTGTCTGACGACAAAAAAGACAAAGTTCGGCAGGTGCAGGAGAAGTTTGAAGAACAGCGGCAGGAAATGTATCGGCGCGGGATTCTCGACGACGACGATCAAAAAGAATTGAGGAAAATTCACGTCGCGCAAATGGCCGAGATGGCGCAGTTCCTCACGCCGAAAGAGCTGGAGCAATATGAACTTCGCGCCTCACAAACCGCCAGCCAGCTGCGACACGATTTGGATGGGTTTGAACCAAGCGAAAATGAGTTTCGAGAAATCTTTCAGATTCGAAAAGCGCGGGAAGAGGATTTGGTTTACAACCACGATCCAGACGACAAAGACGGGATGGAGCGTCGAAAAAAAGCCTTGGAAGAAGTGGACGCGCAAATTAAAGCGCAGCTCGGAGAGACGCGCTTTGCCGAATATAAACGGGCGCAGGATTGGAGCTACAAGGAATTGGCGCGTTTGGAGGACCGCGCGGGTTTGGCGAAAGGCACCGCCGCATCTGTTTACGACATGAAAAAAATTGTCGAAGATCAGGTAAAAAAAGTTCGTGAAAACAAAACATTGAGCAGCGACCAGCGGAATCAGATATTGCAGGAAATTCGCGACGAAACGGAGAGAACCATTGTGGCGACATTAGGCGGAGAGAAAAATTTCAATCGCTTCAAATCGCGCGGCGGACACTGGGTTTCTACGATTGCGCCCAACAGACCAAATCCAACAAGGGTGACGCCATGAAAAAACTGATTTTAATATCGATCTTGCTCAATTTCGGATTGGTCGTGGCTGTGGCAATTTTTGCGACGAAGCAAAAGGCGAACTCTACGGAAGTTGCCTCAAGAACTGAGATAAAGGGAGAATCGCCCAACAAAGGCAAGGCTCGGACGGCAATGAGTTCAGGAGAAACTGAAACGATCGTGAATGTACACGGGGAAAAGTTCACCTGGCG
>JBBQAX010000363.1:0-4079 GCA_038316905.1 Verrucomicrobiota bacterium
CTCAAGCAATGCGCGAAATCGTACATCGGATAGATGACCCACGCGTCGCCCGTGTGGTGATGTTCGGTGTGGCGAATACGATACAACAGCGGATCGCGCAGCCAGACGTTCGGCGACGCCATGTCGATCTTTGCGCGCAACGTTCGTGCGCCATCGGGAAATTCTCCGGCGCGCATGCGCTCAAATAGATTGAGGCTTTCTTCAACCGAACGATTGCGCCACGGACTTTCCTTCCCCGGTTGGTTGGGCGCGCCGCGATATTCGTCCGTCTCCTTCGGGGACAAATCGCAGACATAAGCTTTGCCTGCTTTGATGAGTTCCACCGCGTAGTTGTAGATTTTCTCGAAATAATCTGAAGCGTAAAACGGCTCAATCTTTTCTCCAGCTTGAGAAGCGAGAATTCCTTTTCCATCGGTTGCGTCCACTTTTTTGTAGGCAAGAACTTGATCCGCCCAACCACCGATCAACCAGCGCACGTCTTCCTGAATCGAATCGACGTATTCGACATCCTCCTTCGTCGGATTTGTGTCGTCCATGCGCAGGTTGCAAGTGCCGCCAAATTCGCGGGCGATGCCGAAATTCAGGCAAATCGATTTCGCGTGGCCGATGTGCAGATAGCCATTTGGCTCCGGCGGAAAGCGTGTCACGATTTTCTGGTATTGGCCCGTCTTCAAATGTTCCGCAACGATGTCGCGAATAAAATCGGTCGCGCCGGTTTGCGCGGCGGAATTGTTGTGGTCGGCGGAATCAGCGTTCGGCGTTGTCATTTGTGGATGTAGTTAGCACAAGGATGGATTGATTAGCAAATATTGGAAGTTGCCGCCGCAAAACGCGTAATGACTTTCGCCTCTCCTTACGTCTATTTTTGAGGTCAAATTATTCCTATGAAATCGAATTTATTCACCGACGTTCGTCTTCTCATGCTTTTTGCGTTTACCACCATTTTTGCCACGTCGCAAATCGCACGAGGCGAAAGGCTTTATCAGGTCGGCATCGCAAAAATCAACGTCACGCCAGAGTATCCGATTCGCCTGAACGGTTATCTCGCCCGGAACGGCGAATCCGACGGCGTGATCCAACCCATTTTCGCCAAAGCCATCGCCATTGGCAGCGATCAGGAAAGCCCCGCCATTCTTGTCACGCTGGATAATTGCATTCTCCCTGATTATTTCCGCGACGAAGTTCTGCAACGCCTGGCGAAGAAGAAAATCACCTCTGATAAATTTGCCATTTGCGTTTCGCATACGCATTCCGCTCCCAAATTGCGCGGCGCGGCGGACAACATTTTCGGAGTCGATCTCTCGCTTGAAGAACTGGGCCGCATTGATCGCTACACGAAAGAGCTGTTGGACAACGTGGAGAAAGTTGCGCTCGCCGCGTTGAAGGATCGCAAATCGTCGAAACTTTTCTGGGGCAAAACGTCGGCAAGTTTCGCTGCCAATCGCCGCACCAAAGGCGGGCCGGTGGATCACGATTTGCCGGTGTTAAAAATCACGGATAAGAGCGGGAAAAAGATCCGCGGAATTCTCGTCAATTATGCGTGTCACTGCACCACGATGGGGGCTGAACCGAACCAGATCAGCGGCGACTGGGCGGGTTACGCGCAAGAATTTTTGGAACGCGATTATCCCGGCGCGATAGCGTTGACGGCCATCGGCTGCGGCGCGGATTCAAATCCTGCTCCTCGTAGCGGAGTGGAGTTCGCCAAACAACATGGAGAAAGCATCGCCAGCGCCGTCGCTAAATTGCTCGAAGGAAAGCTCACGCCGCTTGAGGGGAAACTCGAAGGTCACTCGAAATTGATTTCTCTTCCGTTCGATAAACTTCCCACGCGCGAGGAATACGCTTCCAAAGTCGCGAACACTAATTTGCATTTCGCCATTCGCTACGCCGCGCAAAAAAATGTGGAACGTCTGGATCGCGGCGAGAAGTTGCAGACCGAATTGCCGTATCTCGTTCAGGCTTGGAATTTCGGGACCGAACTTGCGCTGATTTTTCTGCCGGGTGAAGTAGTCGTCGATTACTCGCTGCGATTAAAAAGGGAATTCGATCCAGCGCGTCTTTGGGTGAACGGCTACGCTAACGCCGTCCCTTGTTACATTCCGTCAAAGCGTATTTGGATAAAAGGGGGCTATGAAGGTGGCGGCGCGATGATTTATTACGATCGTCCCACTCGCCTTTCCGAAAACACCGAGGAACTCATCATCAAAGCTGTCCATGATTTGATGCCCAAAAGTTTTCTAATAGAGGTGGAGAACTAAAACTTCAACGAACTCCGCGGACCGCGGCTGTGTCGTCCTTGACCAGCCGCAGCGGCTTCGCAATTTTGGAAACGTTGGGTATTTGAAAATTATTACTTTCCGCAACGCGCTGCGGCTGGTCGGGAACGACACAGCCGCGGTCCGTTTCACACGTCCGCGCCGGGTACCTGAAAGTGAATGCGATGCGTCAGGCGTTGCAGTTCGTCCACGGGAATTAATCCTGATTGCACTTTGCTCCACGCCATGTCGCGCAAGGAACGCCAGCCGAACTTGCGCATGGTTTGCCGAAGATGGCCGGTTTTCAAACCTGGTTCGATCATGTCGGCGATCTCGTCATTCACGAGGAAGAATTCGTAAATGGCGACTCGACCGCGATAGCCGCGTTGATTGCATTCGATGCAGCCGCGCCCTTTCCACGCCTTCACTTCTGCGACGCTGATCCCTAAGGCGATGGCCATTTCCGTCCGAATAGTCTCGGGAACTTGCGTGTCTTCTTCCAGGCAGTGGCGACAGATGCGTCGCGCTAATCGTTGGGCGATGCTGCAAACGAGAGACGAGCCAATCAGGAAGGGATCAATTTTCATGTCCATGAGGCGCGTGATGGTGCTGACGCTGTCGTTGGTGTGCAACGTGGAGAAAACTAAATGACCAGTTTGCGCGGCGCGGACGGCGATCTCGGCCGTCTCCGCATCGCGAATTTCTCCAATCAGGACCACGTCTGGATCGTGCCGTAGAACCGAGCGCAATCCGGCTGCAAAACTCAATCCAATATCCTGCCGCACCTGAATTTGCGAAATGCCTTCGAGTTGATATTCAACGGGATCTTCGATGGTAATGATCTTGCGCGATTCGTCATTGGCGTGCGCGAGCGCGGCGTACAAAGTCGTCGTTTTGCCGCTGCCCGTCGGTCCCGTCAACAGAACCAAGCCCTGAGGTAATTGGGTTAGTTGCGCGAACAAAGCTTCGTGATGCGGCTCCATGCCGAGCTGGCCGAGATCAAGGAACAAACTTTGTCGTCCAAGAATTCGCAGACAAACCGTTTCGCCATGTTTCGTGGGAATGACCGAAATGCGCAGATCATATTCTTCGGTCCCGGTTTTCATGGAGATGCGTCCGTCGTGCGGCAGACGTTTCTCGGCGATGTTCAGTCCCGCCATGATTTTCAGACGCGAGGCAATCGTTTCGTGCAGTTGTCGCAACACATTCGGAACCGGAACCGATTGCATGATTCCGTCGATGCGATAGCGCAAGCGAATGGAGGAATGATACGGCTCGATGTGAATATCGGTCGCTTGCAACCGTAATGCTTCGAGCAATATTTGATCGACGAAATCTGAAATCGTCGCGTCCACCGCAGAATTTTCCTCGGTCGATTTAACGTCGAAAACAACATCTTCACTCGCGTCCTTCGTCATCCCGCGTTCTTCGCGCAATCGCTGAATGGTTTGCGCCCCAAGTCCAAATTGTTTTTTGAGAACGGCGTGAATGCAGCTCGGCGTGGTGAGCGCGACTTTGAGCCGTTTGCCCAAGAGAAGCCGAAGATTACCCAACTCCATCTGACGAATCGGCTCGCCGAAGACGAGGATCAACACTTCGCCATCGAGAGAAAGCGGCAGCATCCGATAATGGAAAATCAGCTTCATCGGCACCAACTCCAGAACCGCAGGAGAGAGTGTGATTTGATCGTGATTGATGAAATCGAGATGATGCAGTGTCGCCAGCGCGCGATAGGTATCTTCCTCGGAAGCGTAGTTGAGATCGACAATGGCGCGATGCTGCGGGATGCCTAGACGCGTCTGGCTGCGACGCGCTTGCTCA
>JBBQAX010000364.1:0-4041 GCA_038316905.1 Verrucomicrobiota bacterium
CCAGACATACGGCGGAAATAACCACGACCAGCCGAGCGGTTCGCCATCTTGGATGACGCCATTTTGCACAAGCCCTTCACCGTCCATGTCTGCTTCCAACGCCACTTTCCCTTGATCAATTAAATAAAACGAATTGGCTGGACTTCCTTCGCGAAAAATCACGTCGCCACTCCCGAACTCCGCATACGTGGACGACTGACGAAGAGCGTCGATATGTTTTTGGCTCATCCCGGCGAAGAACGAGGGAATCGAAGCGGGCGAACTCATTTACTCATCTCCAGTTGTCTTGCTGAAATCGTGTTCGGTGTGATCGTTGCCATAGCCGAAATTGCCTTCGCCCATGGATTCGGCGTTGAACCAATGTTCGAGAGCTTTGCCGTCCGGTTTTCCCTCGCGTTCATAAAGAGCGTAAGCCAGACGCGAGATTTCTTCATGCGTGCGCTTCTTCACCGTGGTTTTGGGAGTCACAATTGTTTTGTGTTTTTTCATAATTTTTTCACGATCAACACCGGACAGGAAGCGTGGCGAACCACTTCTTCAGCCGTGCTGCCGAGCAGCACATGTTTCCAACCGGTGTGGCCGTGCGTCGAAATTACGATTAAGTCGCACTCGAGTTCAGCAGCGGCTTCGTTGATCTCGACCGCGGGCCTGCCCTGGCAGATTCGCGTGGCCGCGGAGATTTTTTTTGCGAGAAGCCGTTTACTGATTGCGGCCAGTTTCCTTTGTCCAATCTCTTTTTCTTCTGCCGTAAGCATCGCGTAATCTATCCCGTCGTATTCGCCGACGGCATAATGAGACGGGACGACATACAAAAGGTGAATCTTCGACTGATATTGTTTAGCGAGCGCCGTCGCCGACTGGAGTGCCTGCTCCGCTGGTTTGGAAAAATCTGTCGGCACCAAAAGGTTCTTTGGTTTCAGGATAGCCTTGGCATTGCGGCTCGTTTGCTTGCGCACCACGAGAACGGAGCAAGGCGCGTGACGGATGACTCGTTCCGCCGTGCTGCCGAGCAATAAATGTTTCAATCCAGTGAAACCATGCGTGCCGATGACGATCAAATCCGCTTTTTGTTCCCGCGCCGTTTCACAGATCGTCTGGTAAGCGCGTCCGAAACGAACCTCGGAATTCACGGAGATCAACTCATCGACTTTTTCATCGACTAAATTAGCGAGGCGAATTGCGGCGTGTTTTTTGGCTTCCTTGTCCCAGATCGCGTAGGAAGGTTGGGAGGTGCTGTTGAAGACGGCAGGGAATTCCAAGACATGGACCAAATGGATCTGCGAACCGAATTCTTCGGCGAGGGCCAGTGCATAATCGAGCGCCTTGATCGACGTTTCGGAAAAATCAATCGGCACGACGATCGATTTAAAGCCGGTCCGACTTTTCTGTTTCGTCAGCCCGCGCGTTTGTTTGATTCGCCGAATGGCGGGCTTGTTTCGGCCTTTGGTTTCGATATCCATTTTCATAACTTTCCTTTTGTCTTTATCTACCCAAGTCATGGCTGCTTTTGGCACAGGCGTCTCTAGCATTTTTTGCGGGTGGCCTGCAACCGTCCAATCAGGATCTGAGAAATTCTCCGCATCAATTCATAACCGAATTTCGGATTCTCTTCCGCCGTGACCAATAAATGACCCCCATCGAGCACAACGCATTTGGTTGGCTCCATTGCGTGCGCGGAAAAATGCCAGCTAAACGGCGGGAACAACCACGACCAGCCGACCACTTCGCCCGAACCAAGCGTTTGAAGATTTTCTCCATCTGGAGTGCCTGCCTTGATGGCAATCCGGCCGCTTTCAATAAGATATAATCGATTAGCCGGTTCGCCCTTGCGGAAAAAAATTTCTCCAGCTTGAAATTCTATTTCCTGCGCATTCACCAACAGATGCTCCAAATGTTCTGGAGGCATAGATTTGAGGAATGGATGATTGATATTTATTGTTCCGACGTTGCTCATAATTTTTTGAACTTAAGAATTTGCTCGATGAAGTTCCAACAACTGCTTGCGTGTTGCCTGCAAACGATTGATCACGATGCCCGCCATTCGTTTCATGAGTTCGTAGCCGAGGCCGTGGTCCTCTTCGCACTTCTCACGCAACCGCGTTCCGTAAAAGAAAACAGCTTTCGTCGGCTCAACGACGCGCGCGTCAAAGTGCCAATAGTAAGGCGGAAAAAGCCACGACCACCCAAGGACATCTCCCGCGCCGATGATTTGAATAAGCTTCGGCTCCGCTTCTTTTTCTGACGTCTCTAACGCCACTTTGCCGGATTCAATCAGGTAAAACCGATTGGCGATGTCGCCTTCGCGAAAAATGATTTCGCCGGGCGCAAAGTCCTTCAACATCGCCGCGTCCGAGAGCACTTCCAATTGCTCACTGCTTAATCCTTTTAAAAACGGATGCGCTGTGATGCTGCTGGCAAGCTGGCTCACATCATCTGGTCTTTTTGAGTCAGTGTTCATATCGCTTCAGAAAAATGGTTTGTGTCGACGTATGATAGGTAATCCATTTGAGCTTTTCTAACTTCACACATTTTGTCCGATGCACATCATTTTTTGTGCAGCGCAGTTACCGAGCGCATCGGAGCGCGGCGTTCACGCCGCTTCACGAACAAATTTTCAGGACGCCTAAAAACATTCACGAGGTCCAACTTTCGCACACTGAAGCGGCGTGAACGCCGCGCTCCGGTTTGTTTTTTTGAAGTCAGCCTCTATTTCGATTTCCAGCAACTCGGCAGACCGGGCTTCGTGTCGGAAATAATTTCCAAAATTGCTTGTCTGGTTTCCAGAGCAATGTTTTCAAAGTCCGGCGAATTATCTTCGCCGTTCAGAATTTTCCAAAGGCGCAGGTAAACGTAATTCTTCATTTTCCCGGGAATCGCGTCGAAGGATTTGGAATAAATCAAATAGCTGCACGGATATTTGAACAGGCGCGTTTGCAAATCAAAATCGCGAAGGGAGCGGCCTTTTTTATCCGTCATCCCGCGTTTTTGAAAATCCTGCGTGAACGTTGAGTCGCCGCGCATCGGACTTTTCATCGGCGCTTCGTCCACAAAGAGCAAGTATTTCAAAAAGGCATCGGCGATGTTCGTTGCGTCACGGACATGGCCGTAGCGCGCCAATTGGATCGTCGATTCGTAATGCAAACGCGTGATGAAGTTGTGCATGTGAACCTGATGTTCCAAAACCATGAGCGCGACGATGTCGCTGTTCGTGCCGGGATAGCGCGTGCCGTCAAAGAATCGGCTCAGGTCAGAAATGTTACCGAGATAATTCCGATTTTTTTCCGCGCGATCAAAGGCGGCTTTGCCGATCAGATTGCCGTGTTGCGTTTGCTCGCCGTGTTTGCCGGTCACATACCAACCGCCCCAGCGATCTTCAATCGGCGTGCGATGATTCACGTCGGAAATACTGGTGCTCAAATCGACCACGCCCGATTCATCGGTCATCGAGGAGCGCAAAAGATGTCCCGGCACACCCATGCTCCGGGCCGAGGCATGACATTCAAGATATTGATCGGTGCGCGTGAATTTCGGTTTGCTGTCGCAGCTTTGATCGAGCGTATAAAAAACACCGCCAATTTTTGGATCGGCCACACACAGAACTTACTCCCACTCGAGAAAACCAGTGAACAAAGGAGTTCTGCTAGAGCGACAATGGAAGTTGCGTCTTCACCAAAAAAGGGAGAGCGCATTCAGGTTGCTGGAAGGAATGTTTTGTAAACCCCATTTCACAATCTGCCATGGATTTTCCCAAGGGATTATGAATCGAACGAAGAAGAAAATCTCTTTTCCAGGCCAAAACTATGCCTTTGCTGTCCTCCTGGTGTTAGCGGCATTGCTCCTGAGATGGCTTCTGGATCCGATGCTGTCGGAATACCTTCCATTTTGGACTTTCTGGATAGCAATCAGCGTCGCGGTTTGGCGCTACGGACTGGGGCCGGCCCTTCTCGTGACGGCATTGGGATTCATTGCCGGCGATTACTTTTTCGTCGAGCCTAGAAACTCGTTGGCGTTTGTCTGGATTTCCCACGTGGCGATTTTTGG
>JBBQAX010000365.1:0-4034 GCA_038316905.1 Verrucomicrobiota bacterium
GCTACGAGAACTTCGCTGGTCGGCAATCCTTCCAGCGGCATCAGTAATTCAATCGACTGACATGAAAATGAAATTTTCCAAACTCAGTCTGCGATGGATCGGAATAGCTGGTTTCATTTCGGCTGCTTTGCTTTCGCACGCACAAACTTCGCCTTTGGCGCAAAGTCTTTTTCCTGCCACGAAAACGGGAGGTGATTCCGGCACACAAGCCACCGATTACGAATTGGGAATCATTTTTCGGGCGAATAGTCCGGGAGTCATTTCAGCCGTCCGGGTTTTTGCGCTCGCTGCGGAAACGGGAAATCACACCGTGCGCATCTGGCGCAATGCCGATGACACCCTGATGTCGGGACCATTCGTTTGGAACTACGGCGGCGTGACCGGTTGGACGAATTTCAGCATCCCATCGCTGAACATCGCAGCGAATCAGGATTACACGGTCTCGATTTCAACCGGCGATGGTGGAAAAAATTATCCGTTCCTCGGCGGTGATCTCGCGGTGGCGGGCGGCAATGGAACGAATCTTTTTTATCCGTCAGGCGCGGGTGTTTTTTCCACGACTTTGGGTGCGCCACCTCGTCAAACCTATCACAACGCGAATTATTTCCGGGACATCGTGTTCACGCCAGAAACCTCGCCGTTGCCGACGAATGGGCCGGTCGTCATTACCGAATTTCTCGCGGATAACGAATCCGGTTTGCAGGATGACGTCGGCGAATTTTCCGACTGGATCGAACTTTATAATCCAGCAGCGACGAATGTGAATCTGGCGGGCTACCAGTTGTCCGACAACAGTGCGACATGGACTTTTCCGTCGTTTGATCTCGCCGCGAAACAATTTCTCGTGGTGTTTGCTTCTGGGAAAAATCGGGCGAACCCAAGCGTTCCGTTCCATACCAACTTCAAGCTCAGTAAAGACGGCGACTATCTCGCGTTGAAAAATGCGAACAACGTTGTCCTCAGCGAATTCGCGCCGATCTTTCCACCGCAGAAAACGGATTACTCCGCCGGGTCAGGCATGAATGGCGACGTCGTTTATTTTTATACGCCGACGCCGGGAGGGGCGAACAGCCAATCATTCGGCGGGTTCGTTGAAGACATCGCGTTCAATGTGAAGCGCGGATTTTTCGATGCGCCTGTGGAAGTCGTCATCACCAATTTCACGCCAGGCGCGACGGTTTATTACACGTTGAACGGGAGCACTCCGGCGGAGACGAACGCAATTTATACCAGCCCGATTTTAATTACGAACACGACCACGCTGCGTGCGGTCGCGCTCAAAACCAATTTTCTCCCGACGAAAGTTCACACTGGCACTTATATTTTTCTTCAAGATGTTTTGCAGCAAACGCCCGCGAGCGCGCAGTCCTACGGCTGGCCAGTCGGGCCGATCAAAGGCCAGATTTTGCGTTACGGATTGAATTCGCTTTTGACGACGCAATATTCCAACGCCAAAATGTTGACGGCTCTGCAACAGATTCCATCAATGAGTTTGGTCACGGATCAAAAAAATCTGACCGATCCGACGATGGGAATTTACGTCAACGGTGGAGGTGATGGCGCGGCGTGGGAACGACCCGCGTCCCTCGAACTCATCAATCCAGATGGCACGCCGGGATTTCAGGAAGATTGCGGCATTCGCATTCGCGGTGGGCAAAGTCGATCCGGCGCATTTCCAAAACATTCATTTCACGTCAACTTCCGAAAGCAATACGGCGCGGGCAAATTGAAATTTCCGTTGTTCGGCAATAACGCGGCGCAGGAATTTGACACGTTCGATTTGCGATGCGAACACGGTTACGCCTACGCCGATCCTTATACGGTGGGCGCTGAATTCACGGCGGTGCGCGATGTGTTTTGTCGAGATTTGTGGGGCGCGACGGGTTACGCCTCGACGCGTTCGCGCTATTATCATCTCTATATCAACGGCCAATACTGGGGGCTTTATCAATCGCAGGAGAGGCCGGAAGAAAATTACGGCGCATCTTATTTTGGCGGCGACGAAGAAGATTACGACGTGATCAAAGCCACGGGAATTCCGGAAACAGAAACGGAATTGTCCAGCGGCACCTACACCAATTGGACAAAACTCTGGCAGGGCGCGCGCCTCGTTTTTACGAATGCGGCCAATGCCAATTACTTCGCACTGCAAGGGCGCAATCCCCATGGCGCGGCGAATTTGTTGCTTCCCACTCTGCTTGATCCGCGTGAACTCGCCGCCTACATGCTGCTGCATTATTACTGTGGCCACAGCGACGAACCGCTCTCCGTTTCCTTTAATTGGGAGCGTCCGAATAATTTCCGCGCGATGCGCCACCAGGGTTTGACCGAGCCATTTCACTTTTTTGTCCACGACGCGGAGTCCAGCGTGATGGCTTCGCAATGGGTCGATAACCGCGCGAACGCCGGAAATCTGGACAGCCCGAATCGAAATCTTTTTCAGTTCAGCAACCCGGAATGGATGCACGAGGATCTGTTGAACAACGCGGAATATCGCATCGCTTTCGCCGACGAAGCACAGCGTTTGATGCTCAATGACGGCGTGTTCACTCCCGCCAAAGCGCAGGTGTATTTTGAAACCAATGTGGCGCAGATCACCGAAGCTGTGATTGGCGAATCTATTCGTTGGGGCAAAGACGCGAATCACAATCAAGCGACGTGGCAGGCTGAGATCAATGGCATTCGATCCGACTTTTTCCCAACGCGCACGTCGCGGGTCATTGGACAATTGCGGCAGCGCAATTTATTTCCGTCAGTGGATGCGCCGCTGTTTTCGCAACGCGGAGGCCGCATTGAAGCAGGATTTCAACTAACGCTTTCGAGCACCAATTACGGCACGATTTATTTCACGACCAACGGAACCGACCCGCGCGCGATTGGCGGCGGCATCTCCGGCATGGCGGCGCTCGGCCCAATCACATTGAATGCGACGACGCGGATTCGGACGCGCTTGCGCGCGGCCAATGGCGAGTGGTCGGCGCTTGATGAAGCGATCTTTACTCCGTTCGTTCCCGCTAGTTCCAACAACCTGGTCGTGAGCGAATTTCATTATCATCCACCCGCTCCGACACCGACAGAACAAGCGATGGGATTCACCGACGAAAGCGCATTTGAATTCATTGAACTGCTGAACATTGGCGCGGATGGCTGCGATCTTAGCGGAGTGAACTTTACGCAAGGTGTGACGTTTGATTTCGCGAATGCACCGATCATCGCGCGTTACCTCGATCCGGGCGCGCGACTCGTCATCGTCGCCAACCCGGTGGCATTTAATTCCCGGTTGAAGCCGGGAAACATTCCTCCCATCGCCGGAACTTACAGCGGCGTTTTGAAAAACAGTGGGGAGACGCTGACGCTCGTGGACGCCAATAATGTCATTATTAAAAGTTTTGCCTTCTCCGATTCAGCGCCTTGGCCGAAGGACGCCGATGGAAACGGACGCAGTCTGGTTTTGAACAATCCGTTCAGCAATCCTTCGCACGCTCTTGTTGCGAACTGGCGTCCCAGCGCGCAAACTCACGGCGCGCCCGGCACAGCGGATTCAATTTTACCGCCACTCGCTTTGTTCGGCGACGACGATGGGAATGGATTCAGCAATCTCTACGATTACGCAGTGGGAGCGGGCGGGCGTTTGAGTTTGACAAGCGAGACGTTCACGCCCCCCGGTGGAGTGGCTGCGAAATATTTTTATTTCCGCCATCCGCGTTCGTTGCTGGCCGACAATGTTCATTTTGTCATCGAGTCATCCACTAATCTCGTGGACTGGTCGCCGATGTCGCTGGTCTATGTCAGCACTGAGGTGAGCAGCGGAACAACGGCAACGGTGACCTACCGCAGCGTGCAAACAGTGGAAGAAATCGGGCAGACATTTTTCGTGCGATTCAAGGTGCAGCAGTAGTTGCGGAATCCGATGTTGCCCATGCGCTCGATCATTCAACAAAACGCAACTCTCCAAAGCAGCGCGGCAGATGGAAATTAAATTCATCCACCGCTGACCACGATGCCCAGTGCGGATGTGAAATTTCTTCAGCGCA
>JBBQAX010000366.1:0-4017 GCA_038316905.1 Verrucomicrobiota bacterium
TCGGCAATAATTTCCGCGAACTTGACGCTCTGGGCGATGGCGCGATTGATGTGTTCTTCCGGCACCTGAAAACGCGCGGCGCTGGCGGGTTTTTTCGACCAGAATTTTTCGGATTGTGCGAGCGCGCCAGCGAAGCCGAGCGCCTGCTCATTTTCGATTTCATTCATCGGCTGCGGCATCGCGGGAAAAATCAAATCCACCGACGCGCCCACTTTGACATCGAGATCAATTTTCAGCGCGTAGATGCCTTGTTCTTTCTCAGAAAACGAAACTTTGGCCGAATCCGTGGGCAATACCGCGAGACGAATTTTGCCATCTGGTTCCACGATGCGCAGTCCGGCACTTCCATTGGTTCCCGCGTTTTCGGCTTTCAAAAGTTTCGCGTAACGAGCGCGATTTGGATTCACCTCCACGGTGATGCCGTCGTCGTTGAGATAGCGTTGTGAGTGTTCGTGAAAATTGCGGCTGAGTTGCACGGGGATAGAAAAAGTCTTCGGCGCGCGCGCTTCATCGACATGCGTTACGGAAAGTCGAATCCACGCGTAAATTGGTTCCAGCGCCGTCTCAACTTCGCCACCGCCTTTGACATGCGCGAAAATTTCCTGGCGAATCACCAACCCTTCCTGCAACGGATAATCGGTCCACAACACCGGCGTTTCGTTGTTGGTGCGCCAGCCCTGCAAACCGTGGCCGCCGTCGAGTTTCCAGAGTTGAATGGGCGCTTTCGGCAGCGGAGCCGGTTCACCGTTGCCGGTCGGCGCGAAGGTGAGTTGAAAATCCTGTCCCTTGAATTTTTGAGCGTGCGCGCGCGACGTCCAATCCGAACTCGGCTCGAAAAAAACGGTGCCATTATACAAAACCGTGAAACGGAAATAATGATCTTTCCAACCGATGGGCGTGTAAACGTTGCGCTGGTCGGGCCACCAAGTGAGTGCGGTTTGGAGATTCGGTTCGGCGGTCGCTTTCGTTTCCTGCGCCAGAGCAGAGGAAGCGGTTAAAAGCGCGCTCAGAAAAACGAACGGCAGAATCTTGTTCAATGTCATAAGAATAGTTGAGCTGCTCACAATTTCAGTGTGGCCCCTTTCTTCGGGGAATAAGTTTTCCGATTCACTGTGATTTTTTTCAAACCGTCGATTGGCGGAACGTGCAGGAAAATGTTCTTCGGCTTTTCACGCCACTGTCCGTTGAACGAAACCTCCAGTGTTTTGCCATCGGTTGATTTTTTGAAACGCAAATTTACCGGGCCAAATTCGGTCGGCATATTTTCAAAAATGGTTTCTTCCTTTTCCGAAATCCACGCGAGCGGACACAGGCGCAGTAAGTGCAGTTCTCCTTCCGCCAATTGATCGTCAATCACGGATTGCCGCACCGACCAGGTCATCAGCGGCGCGACAAAAACATTTCCATACATCGCATTGCGATGTTCGCAGTTGATGTAGGTCTGCGGCGAAATGGCACCCAAAAAGAGTGAATACATCCCTTCGAGAAAATGCGCGCGATCGCCGGTTTTCCAAGAGTTGACGATGTTCCAACTGTAGCAAGGTTCGCAGGAGGAAATTTCATGTTTCAAAACGGCGCGGGTGATCGCGCCGGTTTGCGGGCCGCGCAATTCGTTGTTCGGGCCAACCCGGAAAAAATCAGCGAACGATTTCATCAACGGATCGTTGGCATCAAACAATCCTGCCCACGGCAAACAGAGCGGGCCGGTGTCGAGCAGGAACGCGTCGTCGTAAACGTGATGAACGGGCGGCGGAATTAAATTGGCGGGAAGAACAGGATAACGCTGGCCGTCCGGCGCGGTCCATTTTGGCTGTAGCGCAGTTTGCGCGAGGAAGGCGTCGTGAAATTTGGTTTTGAAATCGGCGGCGAATTTTTCAAATTCCGCAGCGCGCGGATGATTAAGTTTTTTGAGTAATTGAATCGACGTCATCAAACCCTTGTAAGTCCAGGCTTCATTCCAAATCGCTTGCGAGGGAACGTTATTGTCCGTCGCGACAGCAGGCGGCATCACGCCTTTGACGCCGATGTGATTCGTCGCGGCGCAGGAGTCTTTAATGAAATCGCAGCCTTTGAGAATGGGTTCGAGCCATTCGGCGATGAATTTCTGGTCGCCAGTTAAAAGTGCGTGACGACTGAGAATTTCCAAAACCGCGCCGTGATCGGTCAACCAGTCGATAGAGGTCAACGTTTTTGGAGAACTGAAATATCCGGGATGTTGCGTGAAACTCGGGCCGGGCGGTTTCACGGTTCCTTGATTTTTTCGGTAGAGTTCGACGTTCTGCGCGACGACATCGTGATAGCCGAGTAAATCAAAAAACATGTGGCTGATCATCGACGACGGCGTACTCCACAACACGTCGTAGCCGTAAGAACCGGAGAGAAATGAATACTCGCCGTTGTCAGGATTTCGTTCGGCAATGATTTGCGCGAACTGAATATTTCTCGCGATGGCGTCGTTGATATACCTTTCAGGCGTATGAATGCGCGCGGCGGTTGCGGGCTTTTTACTCCAGAAAGTTTCGGCTTGCGCCAGCGCGCCAGTGAAACCGAGCGCCGCTTCCTTCGTTATTTCTTCCTCTGAAAATGGTAAAATCGGAACCAGAAGATCGGCGAAAGCGCCTTCGCGAACCGGCAGTTCAATTTTCAAATGGTAAATGCCGCTGTTGGTCGTGGTTTGCGCAAAAGAAATTTTTCCATCGCCGCCGGGCTGAACGCGCAAACGCACTTTGCCGTTTTGTTCGATTTGCAAACCGGCGTTTTTTCCTTCGAAAGCCGGAAGCGATTTAGAATCGAGCGATTCGGTCAAGCGTGCTTTATCGGGAACCGCCAAAAGAAAAAGGGAGTCTTCCAAGGTGCTTCCCGCGTCCAGATAATCTGTCGCTAGTCGAAGGTTGAAAAAATAGCTCTGCGGCGCTCGCAGTGGATCGACATGTTTGACCGACAATCGAACCCAGGCGTAGAGCGGTTCCGTTCCGGTGACGACTTCGCCGCCGCCTTTCATGTGCGTGAAAATTTCGCTGCGCATCACGACGCCATCCTGCATCGGCCAATCGCTTTGTAAAACGGGCGCGATCTGATTCTCGCGCCAGCCTTGCACGCCGATGCCGCCATCCATTTTGTAAACTTTCGTCGGTTCATTCGGCATGGCTGGAAGCGTGCCGTCGAGATTCGGATAAAAATCCAATTGAAAATTTTGACCGTTATATTTTTGCGTGTGCGGCTTTTGCAGCCAACCGGCGGGCGTGACTAAAAGAGTCCCATTGTAAACCACCTGAAAACGAAAAAGGTGAGACTTCCAACCGAGCGGTGTCCAGACATTGCGCGGCGCAGGCCACCAGCAGGATGCGTTTTCAATGTTAGGTTCGGAGGAGCAATTTGTTTCGATGGCTCGAATTTCTGCCCCAGCCAAAATTAGCGCCGTGAAAAGTAACCCGAAAATAAATCGTTTTCCGTCAATCAGTTTCATGTGGTTCATAATTGTTGATAAAGCCATTAAGCCAGCGCTTGCAACGTTGCCAACATTCCATCGACCATGGCTTCACCGGACTGTGGCGTGAACGGAAATTGTCCGGTGAATTTTGGCGATTGCACAGCCGCATAGCTGCTCCGATTGATGTCGTGCGCGTCGGGCAGATAGCCGATCCCTCCATTTGAATAGCCGAGCATGAATAAGTCCTGATGCGGCCAGCGATGACGCACTTCCAATCCAAGCGAGGTGAAAAGTTCCGACTCGTGGGCGATGAACCAGACATCCCCAATGCACAATGCTTGCAGTTCCGTCTCCAGGAATTCAGGGCGTTTATCCAATGCGAGAAGCATTTGGTCGCTCCAATCCACGGCAAATTTCGAGATGGCAGCGACTGCTTTTTCCACGCTGCCGCCATAGCGCAATGGCAGCCGGGCTGGATAAGTGACAATCGCGCGGGCAATGCCGTTGAGCCAATTCGTCGTGTCGCCGGTGGAAAGGCGATGCAAACCTTCCGTGCGAAATTCCATGACTTCTTCACGGCTCCATCG
>JBBQAX010000367.1:0-4007 GCA_038316905.1 Verrucomicrobiota bacterium
CGCAAAGCCGCTTTGCTTGAGGCCGTTGCCCACGAACGAAGCAATTTTACCGTCATCTTCCACGACGAGAATACGCATTTCCTTGAACATAGGCTGACGGTCAATAAAGACAATTGTGGGCGTGAAAGATTTCTGGATGAAACGCAGAGGACGCAAAGGTCTAAGCAAATGGCGCGGAGGGGAAACAAACAAAAACCTCTGCCTTCCCCTGCAAAAACCTTTGCGCCCTCTGCGGTAAAATCGGATTTTCATAACGTTAAAAAACCCTTCCGAAATGTTCGGAAGGGTTTTCGTTTTCAATTTTAACTGGCACGCTCCTTATCTTTTCCTTCGTCCACGATGACGTAACGGCTGCCGCCGCCGCTCCAGACTTTCAACAGCGATTTGTCGTCCTTGATGTTCCCGCTCAACTCAACCGCTTGTCCGGCGTTCTCCACTTTTTGCCGGTTGATTTCCTGGATGACATCGCCTTTGCGCAATCCCGCTTCGAACGCGGCGGAATTTTCCTCCACGCCCGTGACCAAGGCGCCACGGATATTTTCCGGCAGTTTCAATTGGCTTTTCGCCATCGTGTCGATGTCGCCCACCGTCACGCCTTCGAGCGCGTCACTCGATGAACCCTCGCGCTGGCCGGAATTAGCCGCCATTTTTTGGCCCGGCAATTCTTTCAACGTCAGCGTGAAGGATTTTGCTTTTCCATCGCGCAACACTTTCACCGGCACTTTGTCGCCCGGCTTGATCTGCGCCACCTGCAATTTCAAATGACGGCTGTCGCGCACCGGCGCTCCATTCAACTCGGTGATGACATCGCCGCTTTTCAATCCCGCAACATCCGCCGGGCCTTTGGGCGAAACGTCCGCCACGAGCGCGCCCTCGGATCCTTTCAAACCGAATTCCTGGGCCAGCGCCGGAGTGAGGTCTTGAATCGTGACCCCAATAAACCCGCGCACCACGCGCCCGTCTTTGATCAAACTTTCCATCACCCCGCGCGCGAGATTCACCGGGACGGCAAATCCAATGCCCTGGTTGCCGCCACTGCGGCTGAGAATCGCGGTGTTGATTCCAATCAAGCGGCCTTCCGCATCCACCAACGCGCCGCCGGAATTGCCCGGATTAATCGCGGCATCGGTCTGGATAAAATCTTCGTAATCCATTCCCATGTTGCCCCGGCCCGTGGCGCTGATGATTCCCATCGTCACCGTCTGGCCGATGCCAAATGGATTTCCGACGGCGAGAACCACATCGCCAATCTGGATTTTTTCACTGTTTGCAAACGGCAGGAACGGCAGGTCATTCGCGTCGATTTTCACGACGGCAATATCGGTCTTCGGATCGGTCCCGACGATTTTGGCTTTGTACTCGCGCCCGTCGGTCAACGTGATTTTGATTTCATCCGCATCTTCGACGACGTGATTGTTCGTCAGGATGTAACCATCCTTGGTCACGATCACGCCCGAACCGAGTCCGCGTTGTTTGGGGCCGGGATGATTGGGCAATTCACGCCCGTTAAATTCTTCGCCGAAAAAGCGCCGGAACGGATCGTTCATCGGGGAGTTTTGGGAAACGTTTTTTCCTTTGGAAGCAACGGTCACCTGCACGACGCTGGGGCCGACGGTTTTGACGACGGGCGCGAAACTGGTGGTGAATTTTCCGTCGCGTTGCAAGGGAGTCTGGTCAACCACCAGACGCACTTCGGGCGGCGCCTTCGGATTTTTTGCGTTGGACGAGCTGAAAGCCACGGTGGCGCCGGCGGCGATCAAAGCTCCGCCGAGTAGCGCGGCCCGTCCGTAGGATGTGATTTTGTGAATAATAGGTTTCATAATTCACGCAAGCTCTCACAGGCGGGTGATGAGAACCTTTCTGGAGAATTACAAATTTGTAAGAGTTCAGTTTTGAAAAGTCGGTTGGCGAACGGGTGCCTGGCGGCGGACGTTCGCGTCTGCCGTAGAGCCGTAGCGCTTTCCAAATCCCTGCCCCCATTTGTGGAGAATTCTCCGCCGCTTAATTTCAGGGTTTCGCCCAATTGAGAAAACCTTCCGCGCATTTATTTTTCTTAAAGGAGAAATTTATCATGTTACTCAAAGCTAAAACCCTGAACGGTTTCAAACTCGACAGCCTGGATGGCGAAATGGGGACGGCCAAAGAATTCTATTTCGATGACCAGGATTGGACGATTCGTTATCTGGTCGCTGACACCGGAAGCTGGCTTTCCGGTCGGCGCGTTTTGATTTCACCGCAAGCGCTGGTCGCCGCGATTGGAGCGGAGGAACACATCGCCATAAATCTCACGCGAAAACAAATTGAAGACAGCCCCTCGATGGACACGGACAAACCCGTCTCGCGCCAGCAAGAGGACGAGTTGCACGCTTATTACGGCTGGCCTCCTTATTGGAGCGCCGGGCCGATGGCGGGGGTGGGCTATCCGGTCCCCGGTTATTTGCCGGAGTCGGCGCGCGACCCGGAGGCGCGCGTGGAAAAACCCAAGGGTGATCCTAATTTACGCAGCACGCGAGAGGTCACCGGGTATCACATCCATGCCTCGAACGGCGAAATTGGACACGTTGAGGACTTCATCATTGATGACGAGACGTGGGCGATTCGTTACCTGATCGTCGATACGAAAAATTGGTGGCCGGGCATAAAGGTTCTGGTTTCACCGCAATGGATCGAGCGCGTCAGTTGGAATGAATCGAAAGTTTTCGTCAATATTTCCCGCGACGCCATCAAACAGTCACCCGAATATAGGGACGAATCCATGCTCACGCGGGATTATGAGGACGGACTTTATCAACACTATCAACGGAAAGGTTATTGGCGCGAAGAATTCGCCGAAAAATCACGTTAGCCGGGTTCTCCCGGGATATGAAACAACCGCTGAATGAACCGGTCTTGAAAGGAAAAAATGAAAACAATCCGTTTATTTATGGCCGTGACAACGGTCGGACTTCTCTGTTTGAGCGCCGGTATGATCGGCTGCAAACAGGAAAAGGAAATCGTTGCGCGGAACGACACCGAACAGCAGGTCGATGACGCCTTGACCGAACAAGTGAAGACCGCCTTCGGGAACTCGCCCTCATTCAAGTTCCCCGATGTTCAGGTGGCCGTGTTCAAAGGAAAAGTTCAACTGAACGGTTTTGTTTCGAGCGAGGATCAAAAGCGGGCGGCGGAATCCATTGCCAAAAGCATCTCGGGCGTGGTCGAAGTAGAAAACAATATTTCGCTCAAACATTAAGCGTTAAAATGATTGCCGCCGCTCAACCGGCATCATCGGAGTTGATGCACGGGCGGCGGAACGTCGCTGGGAAGTTTTAACAAAAAACAAAATTAAAAAAATTATGAACCTACTCACGAAAGATTTTCGCGCTTCACTCTCAACCGCCCACGAATCGCCGTGCCTCTCGCTTTATCAGCCGACGCACCGGCACCATCCCGGTAACCAGCAAGACCCGATTCGCTTTCGCAATCTGGTCAAGGAACTCGATCAGTCGTTGCAAAAAAAATATTCGACGGAGGAGATTCGTCCGCTTCTGGAACCGTTCGAGGCTCTGTCTCGCGATAATGATTTCTGGAATCACACCACGGACGGATTAGCCGTATTCGGCGCGCCGGGTTTGTTCCAAGTGTTCGGACTGCAACGCGCGACGCCCCAACTCGCCGTGGTCGCCGACAGTTTTCACACCAAACCGCTGTTGAGCTTTTTGCAATCGGCGGATCGCTTTCAAGTGCTGGCGCTCAATCTTCACGAGATTAAATTGTTCGAGGGCAATCGCGACGCGCTGGATGAAATTGATCTCGCGGCCGGAGTCCCGCGCACCCTCACGGATGCGTTGGGCGAGGAGTTGACCGAGCCGCATCAAACCGTCGCTTCCTACGGAGGAACCGGCGGCGCGAGCGGGGCCATGCGGCACGGGCATGGCGATAAGAAGGATGAAATGGACATCGATACGGAACGGTTCTTTCGAATTGTCGATCGCGCGATTCTCGAATCGCATTCGCAACCCTCGGGA
>JBBQAX010000368.1:0-3991 GCA_038316905.1 Verrucomicrobiota bacterium
GGGTGGCACCGCCGTCTCGGCGGTCAAATTCGGCGTCCCGCCGAATTTCGTCCTTAGACTTCACTTCTGGTTTATCGTTGATCGCTCGTGACTTTTTACCCGTCTCTCCGGTTTCCGGCGGGACGCCGGAAACAACAGGCGGGACGCCTGTTCCACCCAAGGTGACCGCCAAAATTTCTGGCTTCAATCGCTTTCCACCGCACGCATCGCATGGCTGCGGATTCTTAAAACTTTTCAGCCGATTGCGCGTGAACTCACTTTCGCTCTCCGCGTAAAGCCGTTCCATGTTTGGAATCACGCCTTCAAACACGCGTTTTATTTTGCTCTGCTTGCCTGCGCGGAAAAATGTGAAATCCAATTCCTTCTCGCCAGAGCCGTGCAGCAGAACTTTTTTGAAATCTTCCGGCAAACTTTTGTAAGGCGTTTCTAAATTCACACCGAACGCGGCGGCGACGCTGCGCAACATCGCTTTGTAATAGGTAATCATTCGCTTGCCGCCGCGACGCCACGGCAACACCGCGCCTTTTTCCAAAGATTTTTCCACGTCCGGCACGATGAGTTGTTCGTCAAAAACCATCTTCTGGCCGAGGCCGTGGCAAACCGGACACGCGCCATTCGGTGAGTTGAAGGAAAAATGTTTAGGCGTGAGGTTCTCAAAACTTTTGCCCGTGCCGGCGCTGTAATTGCGATTGGAATGAAGCGTCTCCGTCCAAATAGTGTCGAGAGGCGAGGGTCGAGGGTCGAGAGCCAGAGCCGCATTCTTGCCCTCGACTTTCGACTCTCGACCTTCGACTGAAGTTTGGTGCAACACCACGACACGTCCCTCGCCCCAGCGCAACGCCGTCTCCACCGAATCACTCAAGCGCACGCGAATTTTCTCATCGATCACCAAACGATCCACCACCGCTTCAATCGTGTGACGCTGTTTGGGGTCGAGTTTCACGCGCACGTTCGCGCTGAGTTCGACCAGTTCGCCATCCACGCGCGCGCGCACGAAACCTTCGCGCGCGAGCCGTTCGATCACATCGCGAAATTCTCCCTTTTGATCCGACACCACCGGCGCGAGCAACATCACGCGCGTTTTCGGCGGCAACGCCAGAATTTTATCCACGATGTCGCTCGTGGTTTGTTGTGTAATCGGTTCGCCGGTTTCTGGACAATGCGGCTGGCCGACGTTTGCGAACAGCAGGCGCAGATAATCGTAAATTTCCGTCGTCGTTGCGATGATCGAGCGTGGGCCGGTGCCGGAACTGCGTTGCTCGATGGCGATGGCGGGCGAAAGTCCTTCGATGAAATCGACGTCCGGCTTTTGCATCTGGTCGAGGAACTGGCGCGCGTAAGCCGAAAGCGACTCGACATATTTGCGCTGGCCCTCGGCGTAAATCGTGTCGAAGGCAAGCGACGATTTTCCCGAACCGCTCAAGCCAGTGATGACCACCAGTTTGTCGCGCGGGATTTCGAGCGTGAGGTTCTTGAGGTTATGCTCACGCGCTCCGCCTATTTTGATAAAGTCCTTCGACATGACTGCGAGTTTCGCCACTCAGGCAATCCGCAAATTTAGCGGAGAAGGTTGGGGATGCAAAGGGAATGTCCGAGACAACTCGATCTATTTCAGACTTTGGAGAAAATCTTCGATAGGAATGGTCGCATCACGCAATGCGCCCTTCAACGTGTAGCGATCAAGTTCACTGTGAAACGGGAAGACAATGCGACGTCCATCGGAATGCTCCATTTTTACGTGACTTCCTTTGCGGTGAATCTCGATGAAACCAAGCCGTTGAAGAGCAGCGAGCACTTCTCTGCCCGAAAGCAGCGGAAGTTTCACAAAGAGAGCGCAACGACTTCATGGTTGTCATCGGCCACAATATCTTTAGGCGACGGCTCCAAATAGAGATCAATCGCCTCACGAATATTGTTAATGGCCTCTTCACGAGACCGGCCTTGTGACCAGCAACTCTTGAGCGATGGGCAACGAGCGACAAAATAGCCGTCCTCGCCGCGTTCGATTACAACTTGCAATGTCATAGGTGAATAATCGTGTGAAAATATTTTGGCGTCAATCTTTCACGCGCTCCGCCAATTTTGATAAATTCTTTCGACATGACTGCGAATTTTGCCACTCAGCCAATCCGCAAATTCAGCGGAAGGTTTAGGATGCAAAGGGAATGTCAGGTAAGGATTTTAAAATCATTAAAATGCGCAACGTATTGCAGCCATGAAATCGCTCGGCACGAGTTAAGTGGCGAAGCATAGTTAGAATTAATACCGTGCAATATTTCGTGTCGGTTTAAGATTTTACCGGCAGCATCTGCGTCTTTTTTGGAAAAATTAATAGGCATGTCGCGCAATGCAATTTGGAGCAAATCTTTTTCCATTTTATTCTCATTTCCTGCGCGATCAACGAACAATTGCAGCATTTTTCGACTTGATTGGGAATAGATTGATGCGCCGATAATTTCCTTAGAAATTCCATCTGCTTGAATCAACATTACTGGAATTGACAGTTCATAATTCTTTCTTCGGTGCGCCTCAAATGCTCTGTGAATCACCGTGGCTCGCTCAGTAAAATCCTGTGAAAGGCTTAATTCAATGTCTGATTGGATTTTGTTAAAGTGAACAATTAATTGCTGATGAGCTTTATCGGCCTCATTCCCATTAAAAAGCTTTGCTAAAGGATAAATGTTTTCGATTGGAGTATGAAATGGCGCGATAAACCAGCCATGCATTGCAAACGTGCGTAGCTGCTCACCATACTCAGCATGGAAACGTCGTATGGATTCGCATGCTTCGTCCGACAGTGAGAATGTTTTCATGGCTATTTAGCATCCATGCGCTTCACGATTTCTGGCGGAAGAATGTCCCACGCGTTTTTAGCAGGTGCCGTATGATCCGTCTTCATCATATTGACTATCGGTTTTCCGTCGTCATCGAAATCCAAACTAAATCCGATGCCCATTCCTCCTCCCATATCTAGGCACCATCGGCAAAAACCGTTCACCTCGGCGTTTGGGTATCCGTAAAGACAGGAAGTAAACCGACCGCACTGTGGACATTCCAATAAGGAAATATCTTTTCCTGTTCGTCTAATTTCTCCACGAACCACATTCAGTTGTTGAAGAAAACTTCCGGGTGCCCAAGCAGGCAGACCGCGCAGCACGGCCCATAAGATCAATCCAATTTCATAAAGCAAGTTGCCGGTCTGAACTTTGCAGGCGTGTAGCCAATCCGTAAAATAATTGTCGATCTTTCGTTCGCCATCTCTAAAAGGCAAACAGGACACTCGGTGTCGAAGAGAAGATTAAATTTACCGCTAGGACGAAGATGTGAACACGAATTTAGTGCGGGATCAAAATTAAGTTCGGTCAAAGTGTTCTGTAAACGAGCAGCAGCCTTACCAAATTTTTTCGTAAGCCAACGAGCATTCCCTGTTCGCACTTCATTCAGTGCGCCACTGAAAGCGCAAAGCAGTAATCGAAGACGTTCGGGCGATGTAGAACTCCATTTTTGTAAGTATTCGCGGAGCAAAATCCGTTTGGGCGATGCGGCACATAGCGGACACCGAAAATGAAACATGTAAATTTGAAACTGTTCGGCACCCATCGTGAATAATTTCCAAATAAAAATCGCGACTAGGAAATGGCATTTACCGTCGTGGTCATGGCGAAAAATTACTGTCGCAAGGTGGCCTTTGCAACATTGCAGAACTTAACTGTCGCGTAGTTTTCAAAACAGGACATTTTTGTAGTTTTCAAAACAGGATAATTATTTGGGGCGATTGGTGAAGAGGAGGACGGGTTTTTGCTTGGGGTCTGGGGCATGGGCCAGGACGGAGTGGTGGCCGGTGGGATGGAGGCAGAGGATGACTTTGTCTCCCGGCGATTTTTCCAGGCGCAGACGTTGGTGCCGATGGGCACGCGACCGTCGCCGCCAACTTTGATTTGGGTGCGCACGCTCCAGACGTAAGGCCACCAGGGACAACGGGGCGCGGGAC
>JBBQAX010000369.1:0-3986 GCA_038316905.1 Verrucomicrobiota bacterium
GCATCGTCCCGTTCGGCGACGAAATATCAATGATGTTGACCTGCGAAGTTGCGTCCGCGCCCTGCACCGCAACGAACAAAAAATTATCCGTGGCGGAAATGACATTGCCATAGCCATTGACGCGCAGCGTGCCGCGCGCGATGGGAGCGGCGGGATTCGCCAGATCAAAACTGGAGACGAGCGTGCCCGAATCATTTATTCCACCCGTACCCACAACGGTGGCTCCGCCCAGAAATGAAAAGTAACTCTCTTGTGAAGCGACATAAAGCGCGCTGCCGACCAATCGGCTTTCGGCAATTGAGCCGCTCACCGGAACTCGAGCCACGATGACAGGACTGCTCGCGGCGACATTGATGATGACCAATTCACTGTTGCCATTCCCAGTGCGGTCGCAATCGTTGCGCGCCAGCAACACCACATGATTTCCGAGCACATACATTTGTTCGCCGGCGGCGGGTAAACTCACGGTGCTCAGGAGTGAGGCGGAATCGGGATTGCTGATGTCGAGAATTTGCAATCCGCGATATTGATTAAAATAATAAAGACGGTTGCCGCTGATTTTCCAAATATCGGATTCAACCACGGCGCGAACCGGCGGCAAACCGCTGCCGGGACTGGCGAGCGCACTCATATCGCCCAAACCGGAGCGGGCTGTTTCCGCGCCGAAAATGCCTTGCACGCGCGAGGCTTTGCTGCGCACGCGGGGATACGATTTTTTGCCGCGATAAAATTTCGTGGGCAACGGGTTTGTCACGCTGGTGGTGAGCCGAAAATTCTGGGGTGTGCTCGATTGCGCGACGCGGAAAACAATTCGTGCTGGCTTGCCATTGATCCGGCGAACGTCCCGCGGTTTCCACGCGCCGATGTCATTGGTGCCGCGCGATTCAATCGTGACGGATCGGAATCCAGCGGGAAGCGACGCGGTGATGTGAAGATTGGTTCCAACCGGACGAATCAGCGTGATCGTCGGCGTGGTGACCGGCTGCAACCTGGCGGCGAGCCGTGGCGCAAATGCCAAAACAAACAACGCGACGGTGAACTGAAAGCAGGCGAACGGAAATGTTCTTCTCATAAAGCCAGAAAGCAGCGCGAGCATGACGAAACTAGGGATAGGTGGCAACAGGCTTTCAACCCGTATTTTTATCTAGGGGAAAGAGTGTGCGGAGATCCATTTCGGCCAGACTCGGATTTCCCCTGACTTTATTTTGTCATCGCCGGTCTCGGTCGTGGTTTGTGATAAGCGAGCGTGTCGGTTTGATGGCGGTTGCCGGGTTTGCCGCCGTGAAAACCGGAATGGGAATTGACCTGGCCAGATTCGATTGTTGTGTCCAAAAATTATTTCAGGTTTGGAGTTCCGGCGTTTATGCCGCCCCGGAACCGCCTGAAGGCGGAACTCCGAACCAAATTGTGCCACTTCCAAATGACATCCCAGTTTGACAACCGCCGCTGCGAAACTGACAATTGCGCTATGACAGTCAGCCTGCCAATACCGCTGGAAGAATTCATTCGCCGCAAAGTCGCTGCGGGCGAATTTCACTCTGTGGACGAAGTGGTTTGCGAAGGATTGCGCCTGCTTCAACAGAAGGAATCATGGAACGCCGAGGCGCGGCAAAAGATTGATGTTGGTTGGGAACAAGCCAAGTCCGGTCAACTACGCACGCCGGAACAGGCACGGGAAAATCTCGCCGCACGCAAAGAAGTTTGGAAGAGCCGCCGCGCTTGATGAAATCCTATCGCCTGACACCGGCGGCGGAGGACGACCTGTTTGAAATCTGGAGCTTCATCGCCGAAGACAATCTGTCTGCGGCTGACCGTGTCGAAGCTGATCTTCTGAATGCTTGCCAGCGATTGGCCGAACGACCTGAGACCTGGGACATTTCCGGCGCGATTTGACGGACAAGCCTGTGCGTTTCTTTGCCGTGCGCAATACTTACCTCGTTGTTTACGATCCGGCATCGGAGCCATTGGAAGTCGTTCGTGTGCTTAACGGAGCGCGCGATGTTTCGGCGCAATTGAAAGAGTAATAGAACCGCGTTGGGATTCTTGAAAAATCTTCCGCCGCCTACTTCGTCATTGCCGGTCTCGGTCGCGGTTTGTGATAAGCGAGCGTGTCGGTTTGATGGCGGTTGCCGGGTTTGCCGCCGTGAAAACCGGAGTGCGAATAGACCGGGCTGTTGAGGCGATCGGAACCTTTGCCGGTTTTAATTTCGTCGGTCAGGTCGGCGACGCTTTCGAGAATGCGCGTCGGTTGATAAACGTAATCGCCCACCACTTCGAGTTGCGTCGCGCCGGTCAGCACGAGAAATCCATGCATGCCCGCCTCGATCGCGCCACGAATGTCGGTCTCCATCGTGTCGCCGATCATCACCACTTCGTCGAGATTCGTGCGCGCGAGTTCGATCAATTTTTTTCGCGCGCGATGAAACATGTAGCCGTTTGGTTTGCCGAGATAATAGGCGCGTCGTCCGGTGCTCGATTCCAAAAACGCCGCCGTCGAGCCAGCGCCGGGCCGCGTTTTTTGCGCCCCGACCGGACACCAATTATCGGGATTGGTCGCGAGCAAACGTGCGCCACGTTCGATGCACTCGTGCGCTTTGGTGAGTTTCTCCATCGTCGGCATTCCTTCGCCAACCACGACGTAACTGGGATCAATTCCGTCGTTGGCAATTTTCTTTTCGTGCAATGCGGTGAGAATCCCGCCTTCGCCCAGAACGAACACGGTGCAATTCGGATGAGTCTCGGAAAGAAATTCCGCCGTGTTCATGGCCGACGTATAAAAATGTTTCGGCGAAACTCCGTTGATGCCGAGATGTTTTAAGCGCACCGCTAAATCTTCCGGCGTGGGGGCGGAGTTGTTGGTGAGAAAAAGAAACGGTGTGCCAGTAGAGATGAGCGCCGCCACAAATTCAACCGCGCCATCGATGAGATGGTTCTCGCGATAAATCACGCCGTCCATGTCGATTAAATAACCAAGTTTCATAAAGAGATTTCAGCAATGGCAAATCATTTGCCGCGCTGAGAGTTGGGAGTTTGTCTCGGGATTTGAGACGCAACATCTATAGCGTTGTCCAAGCTAATTGCGACCGACGTTCAGGTAACAATTAGATGGCAGGAATAGTTCGCCGAATTGATTCAGCAGATGGATTGCCAGTTGGAGCGGGATTTGGGACGCGATGAAGAAAGCGCGGTGAACATTAAGGTTTTGCGCCATGAAAACCTTTTATCGTTTTGAGGAAGGAGATTCAGATGAGTGACCTTAACCACCGTGCGCAAAAATGCGCAGACGGTTGAGGCAACGAGAGGATTGGGGAGCGCGCCCGCCTCGGGCGCAGCCAACGACGCCCTCGTCGTTGGCATCAGAGCGGGGGACTGGATCAAACGCAACAGAGTTCGGCGCGAGGGCGCACCGAACAGCAGCCGAGGGCGGCTGCGCTCCCTAAACGTTCTTAAAAATTCGGCGCTTCGAATTTCATCCCATGCGCTTCCGCGACGGCTTTGTGCGTCACTTTTCCGCCCATGACATTGATGCCGCCGAGGAGTGCGGGTTGTTTTTGGCAGGCTTCTTTTAAACCGAAATCCGCGAGTTGTTCGATGTAGCGATACGTCACATTGGTGAGGGCTTGTGTCGCCGTGCGCGCATAAGCGCCGGGCATGTTGGCCACACAATAATGCGTCACGCCTTCTTCGACATACACGGGATGATCGTGTGTGGTCGGACGCGAAGTTTCGGCGCAACCACCTTGATCGATCGCGATGTCCACAAACACGCTGCCGGGTTTCATGCGGCGTAACATTTCGCGGTTGACCAGTCTGGGAGCTTTCGCGCCGGGAACTAGAACTGCGCCGATGAGCAAATCGACATTGGGCAACAGTTCCATCAGATGCGCTTCGCTGGAAAAAAGCGTGTGCGCGGTATGCAGCGTGATGTCGAGAAAGCGCATGCGTTCCAATTCGACTTCGAGAATGGTGACGTCCGCGCCCAGTCC
>JBBQAX010000370.1:0-3905 GCA_038316905.1 Verrucomicrobiota bacterium
GGACGGTCTGGCGAATAACACGATTGTCATTTTCTTCGGAGACAACGGTGAAGCTCATGTGCGCGGGAAACAATTCTGTTACGAAGAAGGGTTGCATGTGCCTTTGATCATTCGCTGGCCGAAAACGATTTCCGCGCCGAAGCATTTTCGAGCCGGTACGGTGGACGAGCGTTTGTTGGAAGCGATTGATCTCGCGCCGACGATGCTGACGCTGGCGGGAGTTGATATTTCGTCGAAGATGCAAGGGCGCGCGTTCCTCGGCGACAAAACCGGGGAACCAAAAAAATATGTGTTTGGCGCACGTGATCGGTGCGGCGAAGCGGTGATGCGAATGCGAACCGTGCGGGATGATCGCTTTCGTTACATTCGGAACTTTACGCCGGAAGTGCCGTTGCTCGCGCCAAGCGCCTACAAAGAGCGGCAATATCCGGTGTGGAACTTGATGAAAGAATTGAACGCTGCGGGAAAATTGACGCCGGTGCAGGCTGTGCTCTGCGCTCCACGATTGCCTGAAGAGGAACTCTACGATCTTCAATCCGATCCTCACCAGATCAAGAACCTCGCGGAATCAAAAAGCCCTGCTGATCAGGAAGCGCTGAAGCGGCTGCGTGGTGTGCTGGAAAACTGGATTAAAGAAACCAAAGACCAGGGCGAAATACCGGAAGCGACACAACAAAAGGCAGAAAAAAATGGGAAAGCCAAGCAAGGTCGCAAGACGAAAGCGAAGTAATTTTTCCACGCAAAAAACTCTGAAAAATTATTAGCCGGAGCAATGGAAAGATTGTTTGCCCTCACCCGTTATTCAAAAAGCCGCGCTTACCGAAGCGGCAAAACCTCATTCGCTTTCGCCCATGATTCCCACAAACTTTCAAGTTGCTTAACTTTGTCCGCGCGTTGACCCGCCATGTCTCGCAGTTCCGTGGGATCGCTCTTCACATTGTAAAGTTCCCACGAAGCGCGCTTGTTCAATGCGACCAGTTTCCAATCTCCAGAACGAACGGCGCGGCTGCCGTCGTATTCCCAAAACAAATCCCGATGCGCATTTTCGTTTTTGTTGAAAGTGGAAACCAGACTGCGGCCAGTCAGCGGTAAGGTGGTTTGGCCATGTCGTTCGGCAGGCAATTTGGCGTTGGCGATTTCGAGGCAGGTCGGCAGAACGTCCATGATGTGCGCGGGTTGTTGGCGCATGCCCGTGTCGCGAATGCGTTTTGGCCAATGCACGATCAATGGCGCAATCGTCCCACCGGAATACGTTTCCATTTTGTAACGGCGAAACGGTGTGTTCGAAAGATTACTCCAGCCCGAGCCGTAAGTGCTCGCCAGCACGCCGCGCGCATTGAGATCGCGGAACGCACCTTCGCCCATGACGCCTCCACGACTCGCCGCGCCGTTGTCCGACATAAATAAAATCATCGTGTTATCCAGTTGTTTGGTTTTTTCCAATGCGCGAAGGATGCGGCCAATCGCTTGATCGAGTTCATCAACTTGCGCCGCGTAAACGGCCATGCGTTCCGCCAATTGCTCTCGTTGGGTGGCGGAGAGAGTTTCCCAGGCAGGCACTTTTGGAGTGCGCGGAGAAAGTTTCGTTTCGGGAGGCAACAGACCGGAAGCAATTTGTCGGTTGAGCCGTTCCTCCCGCAATTTGTCCCAGCCGACTTTATATTTATTGCGATATTTGGAAATCGTTTCGTCAGGCGCTTGCAACGGAAAATGCGGCGCGCAAAAAGCCGCGTAGAGAAAAAATGGTTTCGCCTCATCGTGTTCGCTGATCCAATCCGCCGCACGAATTGAAAGGGCGCGTTCGTAATAAAAATCTTTTGAGAACTTTTTCACTTCGCGTTCGCCATCGAACAACCACGTCGGTTGGAAATAATCCTTGGTTCCCTCCATCGTGTAGTAGCCGCGCTCGAAACCACGTTGCAGCGGCCAACTGCCATTTGGACCATCGCCAATCGTATCGCTCCAGGTGAGATGCCACTTGCCGACCATCCACGTCGCGTAACCAGCCTCGCGGAGAGCCTCGGCAATGGTCGGCGTATTGTCGCGCAACTGTCCGTGGTAAGCCGGTCGTTTGAGATTGCGATGATTCATCGCGCCCATTCCCGCTGCATGTGGATACAGTCCCGTCATCAGACTGGCGCGAGAAGGGCAACAAACGCTGGCGTTATAAAATTGCGTGTAGCGCAAACCGTCTTTCGCGAGACGATCCAAATTCGGCGTTTCAATCTCGCCGCCGTAACGGCCAATATCCGAGAACCCAAGATCGTCCGCCATGATGACGATGATGTTGGGACGATCCCTGGTCTGCGCCACGAGAGCGAAATTTCCGAACTGACAAACAACCGCAAAAATAAAAATTGTAAAAACTCTGACGCCTTTCATAACGCGAAGAATGATGACCCACTCCAAAGCAGCCGCAAAGATATTGATTCGATATGGTAACAACGAAATCGATTTCGGTAATCTTACGAAAATCAAATGACTGAATCGGCAACATCGCGCGCGCAACCGCAGACTTTCCCGCACACCCGTTGGTCGGTCGTGCTCGCGGCGCGCAAAGAAACTTCCGAGCAATCAGCGGCGGCGCTGGAGACAATTTGCCAGGCGTATTGGTTTCCGCTCTACGCGTATGTGCGGCGTTGCGGACAATCGCCGCACGACGCGCAGGATCTGACGCAGGAATTTTTCTCGCGCCTGTTGGAAAAACGCTGGCTCGACACCGCCGATCGCGACAAAGGAAAACTCCGCACGTTCCTCATCGTCGCGTTGAAAAAATTCATGGCGAAGGAATGGCGAAAGGCCAGCGCGCAAAAGCGTGGCGGTGGACAAACGCATCTGCCAATGGACACTGCGTTCGCCGAAAGTCGTTACGCCGCTGATGCTGAATCCGAACTGCGCGCCGAAGATATTTTCGAGCAGCAATGGGCGCTCACGTTGCTGGAACTCACGTTGCAACGGTTGCAAAAGGAATTTGAATCCGCCGGAAAACCAAACGACTTCGAGGAGATGAAAAGTTGTCTCGTGGCGGAACGCGGTGCGATTGATTACGCCTCCGTCGCGTCGCGGCTCAACTTGAATGAAGGCGCGGCGCGCGTGGCGGTGCATCGGTTGCGAAAGCGTTTTCGCGAAATTTATCGGGAAGAAATCGCGCAAACATTGTCGGAAGATGCCGATCTCAATGGAGAATTGCGTCATCTCGCGCAGGCGCTGGCGCAGAAATGAACTCCAAAGCTGAACCGCAGATGGACACGGATGAACGCAGATGGGGACCCAAAGTATTCATGAAGATGATTTCCGTTTTTCACTTTCTTTTCTTCATCTGCGTTAATCTGTGTCTATCTGTGGTTTTCCTTCTTCCTCTCCCGTGTAACAATCCATTTCCGAAACGGTAAGTAACCGGCATGACGACGAATTCTAAAAACTGTCCCCAATGCGGCAAGCCTTTGCCCTCGAATGCGCCTGCCGGACTTTGCCCGAGTTGCGTCATGGCGATGAATATGGCGACAGAAACCCAGTTCACCGGGGATGTCGGCCCGCACGGCACAAAAGTTCTCAAGACCGCGCCAACGCCCGAAGAACTCGCTGCTAAATTTCCGCAACTCGAAATTCTTGAATTGCTCGGTCGCGGCGGCATGGGCGCGGTTTACAAAGCGCGACAAAAGGAACTCGACCGCGTTGTTGCACTAAAAATTCTTCCGCCCGGAATTGGTGACGCTCCTGGATTCGCCGAACGTTTCACGCGCGAAGCCAAAGCGTTGGCGAAATTAAATCATCCGAACATCGGGACGCTCTACGAATTCGGTCGCGCCCGTAGCCGACGAGGTGACGAGGCGGAATCGGTTCACGGCGAAACACAGAATCCGCCTCCTCACGTCGGCGGCTACGATGAACTTTATTATTTCCTC
>JBBQAX010000371.1:0-3898 GCA_038316905.1 Verrucomicrobiota bacterium
TGAAAGAGGCGCTCAACAACGCAGCGAAACATTCCGGCGCGACGGAATTGTTCGTGCGCATTCATCGGCAAGATCAGGGAATCGTCGTGGTGGTGCAGGATGACGGCAAAGGCTTTGTTGTCGCCAATGCGCCCCAGGAAAGAAACGGAATGACCAATATGCAAGAGCGTATGAGCGAAGTCAGCGGAACTTGCCGTGTGAAAAGCGAGCCGGGAAAAGGCTGTCGCGTTGAATTTCATTTGCCGTTTTTGCATGTGCAACGGCGGATGCGCTGGTGGAAATGGCGATCAACTCGGAACGCGGAATTCGGAACGCGGAATGTTCCGGTCGCTGAAACTCGCGTCCAAAATTCTCAAATCAATTCGTAATGACTGCAACCAACGTCAATCGTTCAGTTGAACCTTCCGCCACTTCTCCATTGCGCATCGCGCTCGTGGAAGACCAACGCGAGCTGCGCGAAAGTTGGAGCCGTCTCATCCGATCATTCCCCGATTTTGCCTGCATCCATACTTGTTCCACAGGCGAAGAAGCGTTGCGCGATCTTCCCGCAATTAAACCGGACGTGATTCTCATGGATATTTTTTTGCCGAAAATGTCGGGTATCGAATGCACGGCGCAATTAAAGGAAATATTGCCGCGCACGCAGATCGTCATGCTCACCGCAGTCGATGATGACGAAGTGGTTTTCCGCGCTTTGGAAGCCGGCGCGAATGGATATTTGTTGAAACGAACGCGGCCCGCCGATTTGCGAAGCGCGTTGCTCGACGTGTTGCGCGGCGGCGCGCCGATGACGAGCGAAATTGCCCGTCGCGTTGTGGAATCGTTTCGGCGGCGCGGCAAAGCGAAGGAAGAGGTCGTTGGTTTGACCGCGCGCGAGGAAGAAATTCTTGTGCAATTGTCGAAAGGATATTCCAACAAAGAAATCGCCGACAAACTGGATCTGGGAATTGAAACGGTGCGAAGTCATCTCAAACATATTTACGAAAAGATGCACGTCCGCTCGCGCACGGAAGCGGTGGCGCGTTACATGACTTCGAAGACGTTGCCGGATTCCTGACGCAGTCATCCGCCGTAAACGGGAGCAAATGAGTGAATTTCACAATGCCGGGATCACAACGCCGCCATCCCACACGCGGCAATCGTCCGCACCGCTGTAACCCGTATGGGGGATGGACTATGCGCTTTTTGTTTGGTTAAGTCTCGCCATGCACCATCGATCAAAACCAACCCCCCTGTCTCTATCGATTCTTTCTCTCGGAATTTTCGCTTTAGCCGCAATTCCAATCAAAGCAGAGATTGTCGCTCCTTATTCGCCAGATGCCGCGACGCTGCACCTGTGGCATCTCGATGAATCCGCCCTGCCGGTTCTTAATTCCAAAGAGGGTGGGAACACCTTAAATGGACTTGGAAATGGTGCGACTTTGAGCAATCCCTCCTTCACCGGATTTGGAACGGCATTAAGCACTTTCGATGGCGGCCCCACTGCCACTACGGCCGCTGGCAAAGACGCTTATCTTTCCGGCCTTCCATTGGTGAACGGCGCTGCGGATAACGTCGCCATCACTCTGGCGGACCCGACGACTCGAGCGTTTACCTTGGAAGCGATGCTGCGGGTTGATTTTGATCCCGCAGTGAACTACGGCTCTGTCGCAAACGGCGGAAACGGACGCGCCGGGCAAATGATGCTTATTGCTGCAGAAGACGAAGCCAATCCCGGACGCATTTTTCAATTCCGGCTGATTCCGATTTTAACGGCCACCGGTGCAAACTCGGTGCCCTTGCTTGAATTCGTCAACATCAATCAAGGAGTCGGCGTCGAAAACCTTCCCATCGAACTTCCCATGACAGGTCCAGACGCCATGGCGGCGGGTGAATGGTTCCACGTCGCCGTCACTTATAATGGCAATCCCGGCGAGGCCAACAACTTGAAATATTATTGGACAAAAGTGGATGCCACACGGGCGACAGCGAATTTTATCGGAGCCAAAACGATGCTCAAAAACCTGCCCAATGCTCCGACCGATTTCTCAATCGGCAACAGTGGCCGAAATAACAGTCCGGTCAACTTCGTTGGGTTGATTGATGAGGTTCGCATCAGCAGCGTGGCTCGCGACCCGTCGGGAATGCTTTTTTCCACGCCTGAGGTTGGCATTGGCCAGCAACCTGCCGATCAAACGGTCGCAATCGGTCAGGCGACAAAATTCGAAGTCACGGCAACGGGTCTTCCGCCTTACTCCTATCAATGGCTGCATGCGGGGACCAACATCCCGGGCGCTACAGACCGTGTTTATTCCATCTCCTCAGCCCAACTCACCGACGCGGGTGGCTATCAGATAATTGTGTCGAATGACACCTCCTCCGCGACCAGCATCCTCGCAACATTGACCGTTCGCATAGCTTCCAATCTGGTCTGGACGGGTCAATCGGGTTTGGACTGGGATCTGAGCACGATCAACTGGATTGATGCGAATTCCAACCCCATTGCCTTCCAACCAGGGGACCACGTTCGCTTTGATTCGGTCGGCGCGGGAGCGGGAGGATTCGTCAATCTGGCGACAACTTTAACGCCAAGCTCGGTCACGGTTGATGCCGACACGGACTATACATTCCTCACCTTGAGCAGCGGAAAGCTTTCGGGCACATCGAGACTCACGAAGCTGGGCACTGGAACGTTGATCCTGGAATTGGACAACAATTACGCAGGCCCGACCACCATCAGTGGCGGCACATTGCAGGTGGGTGCATCGGGAACGCCAACGGCTAAAGGTTCTGTGGGTAATGGTCCGGTAACAAATAACGCGGCCTTGGTTTTCAATCGCACCGGCGCGGTGACTCTTACCGACAATTACGCCGGGACGGGAACTTTGCAAAATAACGGAGCGCTTGCCATTACCATTTCTGGAACAAACACGTCGAGCGGCGACATCACCTTGAATGCAGGGAGCCTGAGTCTCTCAACGGCACAGGCGAAGGGCAATTTCACCAATGTCATTGTGAATGCTTCTGCGCCAAGCACCGGCTTTTCCATCGGAGGCGGTGTTTCTTATGGGGCAAATGTCGGCCTCTCCATGCTGGGCACCTCCGCAACCCCAAGTTGGCGAACCTCTTTTGCCAGCACCAGCGGAACGAATATCTGGGCCGGGCCAATCGCATTGTCAGGAACCGGTGTTGCGCAAATCTCATCAGAAGGCACCGGAACTTTCCACATCGATGGGCCGATTACCGGCGATGACTTGACGGGAAGCTTGCTGTTTCGTGGCAGCGGAACGGGAATCATTAACGGAACAATCAATCTCCCCAATGGCAGCATTAACAAGACTGACGCCGGAATTTGGATTTTGCGATCGACCGGAAATTTCTGGACAAACAGCACGCTCGCGTCTTCCACCCTGCGCATCGGCGCCAATAACGCCCTGCCGATTGGTCTCACGCTGTTTATTGGACAAGCGGGCGCCGGAACCGCGACTTTGGATCTGGGCGGGTTCAATCAACAGATCGCGGTATTAAAGGATGGTGGTGGAAACGAATTCATCGGAAACAGCAGCGCCACAGCCGATTCCGTTCTCACCTTATCCTCCAGCGCGCCATCGAGTTTCGGCGGTAATATCGTGGACGCATTAACCAATGGAACCCATAAAACCGCTTTGACGTTGACCGGTGGAACGGTGCTCACATTGCGGAGCAACAATACTTACAGCGGCGAAACAACCATAACGGCTGGAACATTGGCGTTGACCGGAGTTGGAGCAATTCCCAACACGACGGCAATTAATCTATCTGCCGGAACTACTTTCGATGTTTCGGGACGGACTGCCGGTTCCTTTGCGTTAGGCGCGGTCCAGAAATTAAAAGGCAACGGCGCATTCAACGTGCTCGGCAGTCTGGTTAACAACGGCAC
>JBBQAX010000372.1:0-3885 GCA_038316905.1 Verrucomicrobiota bacterium
AATCAAAATGAACGCACTCGCGAAATCCATTGGCTTTTCCGAAATCCATTTAGTCACAAATTCCGGCGCAAACCATTCGCCGCGTTCAATCTCATCTGGATGCAACGTGAACGGCCCTTCGTTTTCGCAGCGATAAACCCAAACAAATTCCTGACCGGTTTCCACGCACGCGTCGATTTTGAAAAGCCGTTTCGGACAAGTCTCCAATCGCAATCCGATTTCCTCACGCACTTCGCGAATCGCACAGACATCATAATCTTCCCCGCAATCCAAATGCCCCGACGACGATGAATCCCATGCGCCGGGAAATGTGTCTTTGGTCATCGAGCGTTTCTGTAAAAAAATTTCCCCGCGCGAATTGAACACCAACACATGCACCGCGCGATGTTTGTCACCATCGCGATGAACTTCTCGGCGCAATTTTCTGCCGATCACTTCATCACGTTCGTTTACGATGTCAAAAATCTCTTCGGGCATACTTCGCTAGTTTTGAATATCGAGCAGTGTTCCACCAACACCTGTAATTTTCATGACCGCCAACATAAAAAAAAATAACCACATCAATGTTAACCCTAGGCCTCCGAATAAAGTAATTAGCAACCGTTTCCAAAAAATTCCTTTGGTCAGAAAATAAATCGTGATTCCAAAGACAGTCATCCCAAGAAGGATCGGAAAATAAAGTACTAAGAACCGGTCGCCTGAATAGAAATCCAAAAAAAGCAATCGAAGGTTGATTGCTTCAATGGTGGAAACACCAACAAGCGCAATTCCTAATTTTATCACGATCTTTTTCAAAGGCTTTTCGTTAGTTGGACAAATTGTTTCAAACTCACTTTCTCCGCGCGTTCCTGCGGCGAGATATTCAATTCCGCAAATGCGCTTTCCAATTTTTCCTTCGGCCAATCTTGTTTCAAAAGTTTCAACATCATTTTGCGCCGCTGCGAAAAGGCGCGTTTCACAATTTTTTTGAACAACACAGATTCTTCTGCGTTAAGCAGCGGAACCGGACGGCGAACCAAAACGATGCACGCGGAATCCACATCGGGTTCTGGAAAAAAACAGGCGGCGGGAATTTTAAATAGTTCCCGGGGTTCGTAGTGAAGTTGAATCAACAGCGACAAGATGCCGTAGTCGTCGTCGCCCGCTTTCGCCATCAGCCGCTCGGCCACTTCGATTTGCAAAGTCGTCACCATCACTTTCGGTGCGCCAGGCGATTCCGCCAGTTCCACGAGAATCGGTGAGGCCACCGAATAAGGCAAATTGGCGACCAGTTTCCAGTCGGCCCAATTGATTTTTTCGCGGCGAATATATTCCAGCGCATCGTCGTGAATCAGTTTGAGATTCTTCGCGCTGGAATATTTTTCATTCAGAAAATCAACCAGTCGTTTGTCCATTTCAATCGCCAGAACTTCATTCGATTTCGCGAGAAGCAATTCCGTCAACGGCCCAAGTCCTGGTCCGATTTCCAAAACTTTATCAAATGAAGACACCTCGGCGGCGGCGACGATTTTCTGGAGTTGGTTCTGGTCGTGCAGAAAATTTTGGCCGAGCGATTTGGACAATTGAATGTCGCCCATCGCCAGAATTTTTCGCATTTCGGAAAGTGTCATTTTAATAAGGGTGGAACAGGCCTCCGGCCTGTTGATTCCGGCGTCCCGCCGAAATCCGTCGAGGCGGACGGGAATAGGTGAAATTGTGGAACAAAGAAAAAATTAGAATTCGCGCCAGCGGTTTTGCTGATGCATTCAGAAAGTCCACGCGCTCGGACGGAATTGGGCGAGACGCCCAATTCAACAGGCGGGACGCCTGTTCCACCCAAAACGTATTTCGCCTACTTTGATTCATATTCAGCTAAAAGTTTTGCGATGGATTTTACCGTTGCGGCTAGATCGCGCTCAGAAATCGTCAGCGGCGGCGTGAAGCTGATGACATTCGCGTGTTCGCCTTCAGGCAATAAAATGAAACCGTGATGCAACATTGCTTTGATGATTTGCAAACTAGCTTTTGTCGCAGGCGAGCCATCCTTATTGTTCAGTTCCAATCCAGCCATCAAACCAACACCGCGAATTTCAATTTGGAATTTGGAATTTGAAATTTGCGTTCGCAATTCGCGCAGCAAGAACTTTCCACGAGATGCACTTTGGTCGACGAGTTTCTCTTTTTTAATTTCGTTGATTTGCGCCAATGCCATTGCGCAGCCGACGGGATGACCTAGAAATGTGCTGGTGTGAATAGCCTCGCCCGAAGACGGTGGCCACGCTTCGTCCATGACATCCGCCCGGCCTACGCACGCCGAAAGCGGGAAGCCACCGGTGAGTGCTTTACCAAGGCAAATCATGTCAGGAACAGTCTTAGTGTGTTCGCAGGCGAACCATTTTCCGGTGCGACCAAATCCTGTGTAAATTTCATCGAGGATGAGGAGCGCGCCGAATTCGTCGCAAATTTTTCGGAGCAACGGGAGAAATTCTGGTGGAGGAATATTAATACCGCCCCGCGCTTGAATCGGTTCAACGAGAATCGCGCCGATTTTGTGTCGGCGAAGATACGAGCGGATGACGCTTTCGACTTCAGCTAAATTCTTTTCGTGTTTTGGAAATGGAGCGAAGGAACAGAACTGGCGAAGTTGTGTGCGGAATGAAGTGCGGAAATGATCGCGATGCGTGGCGTTGAGCGCGCCGTAACCCAATCCGTGATATGCGCCGGAAAATGCAATCACGCCGCGTTTTCCGGTGGCGAGCATCGCTGTTTTCAGCGCGGCTTCGACGGCTTCAAAACCGGAGTTGCAGAAAATAGTTTTGGCGGAATGGCCGATTGCCGATCGACGATTGCCAATTTTGCCCCAGCGTTCAAAAGTGATTTTGCTCAACTCCCGCGCGAGTTTCGCTTTGAGTTCGTGCGGATGCACATCGCCCATCGCATGAAGCAATTTCGCCATTTGCTTTTGGCCGGCTTTGACAACATTTGGATTTGCGTGACCAGCTGCCGCAACGCCAAACGCGGCAGTGAGATCCAGATATTTTTTCCCTTCGGCATCCCAGACATTCACGCCGCGCGCCCGCTCCCAGACAATCGGCCAAGAGCCGTCGGGTTCCACGAAAGTCACGTTGCGTGATTCGTAGTTGCGGAGCAGTTCGAGAGTTTTTTTCGTCTTCATTTCTTGTTCGCGAATGAACGCGAATCGACGTGAACAAAATCGGATCGCGGCTGTGTCGTCCTCGACCAGCCGCAGCATGTGGAAGAAAGGAAAGCTCGTTGGTTACCCGACACGTCAATCAATGCGAAGCCGCTGCGGCTGGTCTGCGACACAGCCGCGGTCCGTTCCATTGCGTGACCTTCATGTTGATGGGTGTTCATTCGTGGTTTTAAACCCCTCGTTCATCTGGCGGCCAGATGAATTTATGCATTTGCAATTGGAAGCGCACGGGCAGCGCATCGGCGATAATTCTATCAACCAGTTCTTTCCGCGAGATTGGCGTTTGGCCTTCGGGAACTTTTTTCAATGACTTGTCTTGTTGATGCGGCAGTAACGGCGCGACCCATGAAAAGAGCAACGGACAAATTGCGGCGAGTTGATGTTCCGCGATTTTTTGTTTGGCCCAGTCGTAATCCTGCTGCGTGCCGATGACGAATTTGATTTCATCGGTGGTTTTCAAGTGCGCAATGTTTTCGAGGCGATTTTTCGCGGACTCACCGCTGCTGGGGCATTTCAAATCCATGATGCGATGGACGCGTGGATCAACTTGTGAAATATCGAGCGCGCCGCTGGTTTCGATCAGGACTGTGTAGCCGTCGTCGCAGAGGGATTTCATCAGCGGGAGAGAATTTTTTTGGAGCAATGGTTCGCCGCCAGTGAGTTCGACGAGTGGGAGCGCGAGTCTGTGACTC
>JBBQAX010000373.1:0-3877 GCA_038316905.1 Verrucomicrobiota bacterium
CTCAGCGCGCGACATCGTTCCGCCCGTTGGATTGGTCGGAAAGTTCAGCATCAGAATTTTGCTTCGCGGAGTGATCTTCGCTGCGATTTCTTCGGCGGTGACGGAGAAATTATTCTCAGCGCGACACGCCACGGCGACCGGAACACCGTGCGCGAGTGCAATGCTCGGCGAATAACTCACGTAACACGGTTCGTGATAAATCACTTCATCGCCGGGATTGATCAGCGCGCGCAATGCGAGATCAAGTGCTTCGCTCACGCCAACCGCGATCAAAATTTCGTCTTTCGGATTGTAAGTGACGTGGAAATGTTTTGTAAGACTTGCGCTGATCGCTTCACGCAATTTGAGCAAACCAAGATTCGACGTATAACCGGTTCTGCCGCGTTCCAGTGCGTAAATTGCTGCCTCGCGAATGTGCCACGGAGTAACAAAATCCGGTTCACCCACGCCCAGCGAAATGACGTCCTTCATCCCCTGAACGATGTCGAAAAAATCGCGGATGCCCGAACGCGGAATTGAGCGGACGTTATTGGCGATAAGATTTTGTGCGTTAAACGACATGCTCAATTTACGATTCCTGATTTACGGTTTGCGAGGCAAGGGGAATCGCCGTTTCGGGTAGCACCTGCCCCCGGCGGGTGCGAAGAATAGAAGGCAGCTTCCGAAAAGCGCTTCATTGAAACGCACCCGCCGGAGGCAGGTGCTACCCAGAGCTACGCCGCCGCCTGATCCTGCTTACGACGAATAATCGGCTTGGTTTGTCCTTGGACAACCGGGCGCGTGACTTTCACGGAAACAATATCTTCGCTCGTCGGAATTTCATACATCACATCGAGCATCAATTTTTCCAGGAGCGTTCGCAAAGCGCGCGCGCCCGTTCCTTTGGTGAGCGCTTGCGACGCGAGTTCGTGAAGCGCGTCCGGCGTGAATTCCAGTTCCACGCCTTCCATCGCCATCAATTTGGCAAATTGTTTCGTGAGCGCATTTTTAGTTTCAGTGAGAATTTGGACGAGTTGTTCCTGCGTCAATTCTTCTAGGACAGTCATCATCGGCAAGCGTCCGATGAATTCTGGAATAAATCCGAACGCAATCAAATCTTCCGGCTCGACGAATTGCAGAACTTTGTCGCGATTGATGGAAGAAAGTTTGTGTCCTTCTTCGGTCGCGTTGAATCCCATCACGCGATGGCCGAGGCGACGTTGGATGATTTTTTCCAAACCAACAAACGCGCCGCCGCAGATAAATAAAATCCCGCTCGTATCGACGCGAATGTATTCCTGCTGCGGATGTTTTCGTCCTCCTTGCGGTGGAACATTGCAAATCGTGCCTTCCAAAATTTTGAGGAGCGCCTGCTGAACGCCTTCGCCGGAAACGTCGCGCGTGATGGAGACGTTCTCCGTCTTGCGCGCGATCTTGTCGATTTCGTCGATATAGACGATTCCCATTTGCGCGCGCTTCACGTCGTAATCGGAGTTTTGCAGCAGTCGCAGAATAATATTTTCCACATCTTCGCCGACGTAACCGGCTTCCGTGAGCGTCGTCGCATCGGCAATGGCAAATGGCACGTCCAAGGTTTTGGCGAGCGTTCGCGCGAGCAGAGTTTTCCCAGAACCGGTCGGGCCGATCAGCAGAATATTGCTCTTTTCAATTTCAACTTCGGCGTGGCGTTCCGAGGCCAGATCGTCACCTTCCTTCGGCGTGAAAGTCGGCTCCTGCAAAATGCGTTTGAAATGATTATGCACCGCCACGGCCAACGTTTTCTTGGCGTGATTTTGTCCAATGCAATGAATGTCCAACTGATTTTTGATTTCAGCGGGCTTCGCAACTTTTAGCTTTGGCGTGGATTTTTTCGTTTCAACGGCCAGTTCCTTATCGAGAACGCTTTTGCAAAGCGCGATGCAGTTATCGCAAATATAAACGCCCGGCCCCGCGATGAGTTTCTTGACTTCAGCGTGAGATTTTCCGCAGAAACTGCAAAGCGTGATGTTGGTTGGGCGTGCCATATGAATTTTCGATTACGATCAATTCTTCCGTAAATGCAGGTAAATAACTAATCCAAACGCCGCAACAGAACCCAGCAAACATAACAAGACGCCAAACGGACTATCCGCACCCAATGCTTTGATGATGCCAACTGCGCCAGTCGCCAAGCAGCCAAAAACTGCCCAATCCAAAGCAGTCGTCTTGCTATCATTCTGAAACGCTGTCTGAAACGGGCTTTTCATTTTTTCTTGTTCTGTTTGTGTCGTCATAAGTTTGATTTCGGGGCCGACTAACTTAAATTACGAAATCACCGACGTTTTGTCAGGCAAGTTCGTCATTTCTTTGCGCGATTCGACGACGCTGTCAACAAGGCCAAACGCTTTGGCTTCGTCTGGACTCATAAAATTATCGCGGTCACACGCTTTTTCGACGACTTCGTAAGGTTGGCCGGTGTGCTTGGCGATGATCGTGTTCAAACGCTGCTTCAACTTGAGCATATATTTGACGCGAATTTCCACGTCGCTTGCCTGGCCTTCTGCGCCGCCAAGAACTTGGTGAATCATGATGTTCGCGTTCGGCAACGAATAACGTTTTCCTTTTGTTCCACCGCACAACAGAACCGCGCCCATGCTCGCCGCCTGACCGATGCAATACGTGTTCACGTCGCACGTCATAAATTGCATCGTGTCGTAAATCGCCAGTCCGGCCGTGACGCTGCCGCCGGGGGAATTGATGTAAAGATGGATGTCCTTTTTCGGGTCCGACATTTGCAAAAACAAAAGCTGCGCAATGATGACGTTCGCCACCATGTCATCGACCGGTGTGCCGAGAAAAACAATGCGATCCACGAGCAGACGCGAATAAATATCGTAGCCGCGTTCGCCGCGTCCGGTCTGTTCGATGACGTGTGGAATGAGAAAATTTTGCATATTAAAATGTTCCGTAAATTGACTGCGGCGCAAAGTAAGGGAGCAGTGCGCGATGGTCAAGTCAGCCAGCGAATTTGCGGTGACAAGGAGAGAAATTAAACCGCGAAATACACGAAATACGCGAACGGGTTGAAACTTGATGGGAGCGCGGCTGTGTCGTCCTCGACCAGCCGCAGCAGGTAATCGAATAGATACGCGCTGAATTAACCCCGGCGTTTTTTTACTCGCAACGTGCTGCGGCTGGTCGAGGACGACACAGCCGCGCTCCGCAAAACTCGTTCGCGTATTTTGCGGGTTAAATTTTGGCTGTTTGATTTCGCGGAAAATGTTCTAGTTCACTCGCAATGAAATTTTCCGTGGAACATCTTGGTCTGCCTTCGCGCGACCCAACCGCGTTGAAGAATTGGTATGAAACCGTCCTCGACGCAAAATTGATTTTCGAAAACGGCCAGACGCCGCCCGCGTATTTCCTCCAACTCAGCGGCGGATTGATGCTCGAAATCTACGAAGGCGATTTCTCGCTCAAAGAAATTTCCGACAACGCGCTCAACGGCTGGCGACATTTGGCGTTGCGCGTTGATTCAATCGAAAGCGCGAAAGCCGATTTGGAAAAACGCGGCGTGAAATTTACCGACCCGATCAAACCTGCGGGCGGCGGCGGGAGGGTTTTGTTTTTCAAGGATGCAGAAAATAATCTGCTTCATTTGGTCGAGCGCTCGGCAGATTCTATTTTCAACCGCAGATAGACGCGGATGAACGCAGATGGTGAAAAATGAATTCCGAATCTGCGTTCATCTGCGGCTTTCTGCGGTTAGTTTCTTCCAAATCAAAATGAACGCACTCGCGAAATCCATTGGCTTTTCCGAAATCCATTTAGTCACAAATTCCGGCGCAAACCATTCGCCGCGTTCAATCTCATCTGGATGCAACGTGAACGGCCCTTCGTTTTCGCAGCGATAAACCCA
>JBBQAX010000374.1:0-3868 GCA_038316905.1 Verrucomicrobiota bacterium
GGAATCTCCCGTATAACGCAGCCTGTTTTTCAGCAACCAAATGGAACTTTCAAACTTTCAAGAAATTCGCAGCTCGCTGCGCCAGCTTTATCTCGACGATCCGCGCCCGTGGCTGGTCGGGTTCAGCGGCGGCAAAGATTCGACCATGGTTGGCTCGCTCATTTTTGAAACCGTCAACAGTCTCCCACGGGAACAACGCACCAAACCGATTGCTTTTCTTTGCACCGATACGCGCGTGGAAATTCCTGCCATCGTCGAAATGGTCGAAGGCACTTTGGCGCGAATGCAAAAATTCTCGCGCGACAACGAGATGAATATCGAAGTGAACCTACTTCGCCCACCGCCGGAACAATCCTTTTGGGTCAACATCATTGGGCGCGGTTATCCGCCGCCGAATCGAATTTTCCGCTGGTGTACGCAACGCCTGAAAATTGATCCCGTCAGCCGGTTCGTCGAGCAACGGATGGGGCGTTGGGGCGAAGCGATTCTGCATCTTGGTGCGCGGCGTGCCGAAAGTTCCTCACGCGCTCAAACCATGGGACGACGCGAAACTCGTTCCGGTCTGCGCAAGCATGAAGACCTTCCCCGCGTCTGGATTTGCAATCCCATCGAACATCTCACCACTGAGGAAGTCTGGGCGTATCTCTTGCAAGTGCCTAATCCGTGGGGTGGCGACAATCGCGCTTTGTTCAAACTTTATTCCAACGCAGCCGGTGGCGAATGTCCGCTCGTGTTGGATAAATCAACTCCCTCCTGCGGCAATTCTCGTTTCGGCTGTTGGACCTGCACCGTGGTGGAACGCGATAAAGCCAGTGAAGGACTGCTTGAAAGCGGCGATGAACGAATGGAATCGCTCATCGATTTTCGGGAAACGCTCAAGTTTTATCAAGACCCTGAAAATGGAAAACGCGATAAAAAGGGGAAGCGTGGCGGCGACCATCCCGGTCCGCTCACCATGGAAGGCCGCCGGGAATTGCTCACCAAACTCCTCCAGCTTCAGGAAGAAACGCAACTCACTTTAATCAGTGAAGAAGAGCTTTTACTTATTCAAACGTTTTGGAATTCTGCCCGCAACCCAGATACCGGGAACGGCGTGGCGAAAATTGTCAGGAAACAACTAGGGATACCTATGAGCAACGACTCGAAAGAAATTAATCGGCTTCGCGAACTGGAGGAAAAGGTCGCGAAGGAAAAAGGCATCTCCGCCGAAACCCTCCGCCGCATGATTGGCAAAGTCGAAGAATACAGCGAAAGCCATCGCGCCATGGGTTTGCCCGATGATTTACTCAATATTTTGAAAGACGAACACGATAGAATTGCTGCTTGAGAAATGCAAAGCCGCGAAGAAATTGCGAAACGTTGGTTAGCAAAACTCACACAGTTAAACGCGGCTCACGGAAAAGGTGATTGCAGCGGAAAAGCTCCACATAAACCACTTCTACTCCTCTGTTTGCTCGATATGGCTGAATCGGGCGAAATTACTTCAAGGTCTTTGGTTCGTACGGCAGGACTCGTGGTGCGCTTCAAGAGCTACGGAGCAATTGTCGCAGAGCGATGGCCCACGCGACTGGATTTGAGTTTGCCCTTTTATCATTTAAGTACACAGAAATTTTGGGAACCACTCACCGCAGAAATGCACCGGGCGACTTCACCAGAGACTTGCATCGTTTGTGATCTGAACTCCGAATTTTATGAACTCCTGGCAGACGCGAGTTTCAGGACAAAAGCGCGAATTGTCTTAATTTCACAGTATTTCAATGAGCCGGAAAAAATTGCGCTTTTTGAAAGCTTGGGACTGAAGACTGACTATGGAGCGGGACCAAGCGCGGGAATGATTCTTCAAGAAGCCGTAGAAGCTGCGAAGACGAAAGGACGTTGTGCGAAATTCAAGGTGCGAGTCGTTTCAGAATATCACTACACCTGCGCATTGACGGGTTATCGCTGCACTTCCATTAGCGGTTCTGCAATTGTTGATTCCGCACACATTGAGAAATGGTCCAAAACTCAGAACGACGATTTTACAAATGGTTTGGCACTCTCAAAAAGTGCTCACTGGATGTTTGACGAAGGACTTTGGTCAGTGGATGAAAATTTCCGAATACTTGTAAATCCCCGGAGATTCGATGAGAACGGTCCCGAGTTTTTAAAACTGAGTTCCTTCGTCGGACGCCATCTTCAGTTCGATCCGCGAGCAAATCTTCGTCCGGCGATGAAGTTTCTGCGAGGACACCGTCAGCATTTTGGTTTTCGCACCTGAACACGCTTATGTATTCAAAAAGAATTTCGTTCTCATGGAAGTTTGGCTTCGTATTGATGTGCGCGGCCTGTTGGAGTGTCTCTGCTCAACAAACCGATTTGTGGCGTTCTATTCTTGGACCTCGAACCGCTGAAATTAAAGAGGCGGCAGAAGCTGGCGATGCACAGGCACAATTTCAATTAGGTGCAGCCTTCTACTCAAAATTCTCTTGGACGAACGCGGTGATTTGGTACCGAAAAGCGGCGCAACAAGGACATGCGGATGGCCAAAATGCGTTAGGCGGGATGCTTTTGAATGGCATATCTGGGGTTAAGCAAAATCCAGAAGAAGGAATTCGCTGGCTAACTCTTGCTGCGAATCAGAATCAAGTTAACGCGCAGTTATCTCTGGCACGTGTTTACGAAAATGGCACATATCTGAAACGCGATTACGTGGAGAGTTTGAAATGGTTAACGCTTGCTGAGAAAAAATCCTCAATAGTTGCTCGAGTACATGCTGACGCTCTCGTTTTGAAAATGACGCAGGAGGAAATCACTGAAGCTGGAAAACGAGTCGCAGCATTCGTTCCAGCAGCGCCAGTCAAAGTGCTACCAGTCCTAAAATTACAAGGCATGATGGGAAGCGGAGACAAAGCCACAGCTTTGATCAATGGAAAATCGCTGCGTAGCGGCGAAGAGGTAGGAATCAAAGTTGATGAAGATATTTTGAAGGTGAAATGTCTGAAGGTAGAAAACCGTTCCGTAACAATTATGGTGCAAGGAGAATCCAAAGCGAGAGTTCTACGATTGGATTAAGGGACTTCTGTTAATTAGTAACCGCGAGGCTGCCACCGATATCCGCGCCCGCGCTGCCGTTCAATTACGCCAACGCCTTTCCGAACACGTTGGCGGACTCTGGACGCAAATCACCGACCGCCGCCGCGAGTTCATCGGGATGGAATTCGATAATCACTGGCAATGCTCTCTCCTGCGCAAAGATGGCAAAAAAGTGTTGTGGGACGAAACCAACACGTCGCCGGACAACGCCATGTTCGGATGCTGGCATTTTACGAAGCGTTGCGCCGTCTGGCACGTTTAGTTCCGCCATTGGTCGTCGATACACCGCTGGGTCGTCTTGACAAAGAAGTTCGCGAAGCTGTGCTCGATAAGTTGTATCTGAGCGGCCATCAATCGCTGATTCTGAGCACGAATTCGGAAATTGATCCTGACGGCCCGCTCTTTGCCAAAATCAAACATCGTCTCGCGAGAGTTTATACACTCCATCCGCATGGCAAAGAGGACAGCGAAGATTATGAAGTCCGCGTGACCAGTGATTATTTTGGAAAAAGTTTATGAAACTCTTCGTGCCGCCAACCCGAACGCGCGAAACAACTCGAACGCTGGAACCATCATTTCCTCTCCTGAGGGAGAGGATCAAGGTGAGGGCGAACGTTCCACTGATTTCCAAACCATCATTTGATTATACGCACGACCTCACCACGAACGCCAACGTAGCGGCGGGGGGGGGGAGCGCCCCGCGAATAAAAAACCAGAAAAATTGGGGGGGCGGGCGCGCCCCCCCCCCCCCTCAAAAAAAGAAAAAAAAAAAAAAAAAAACCCCAAAAAAATAAAG
>JBBQAX010000375.1:0-3866 GCA_038316905.1 Verrucomicrobiota bacterium
TGGCAAAACTTACATCCGACTCTTTCGCCGCGCCAAGCAACTCGGCTACGAAATCGAATTACATTACCTCTGGCTTTCAAGTGCTGATCAAGCGGTGGCTCGCGTGCGTCAACGTGTTCGATTGGGCGGACATCATGTCCCTGCGCTGGATATTCGCCGCCGCTTCAAACGCAGTCTGGTTCATTTGCTCGACGATTATCTTTCGTTGGCGGATCGCTGGGCGATTTGGGATAGTCGCGGGCTGCCGGCAAAACGGCTCGCCATTTCCGCGACGCATGTTAATCAATCTGTGCGAAAGTTACTTGGCGTATGAAAAAGAACGGACACACACCGAACAAGCTTAAGACTCCTGCCTTTGTCGCACGCGCGGAACGCGCCTTGCGTCGCGCCGCCCGCAATGTGCAGACGCAGAACCGCGCCTTTAATCTCCCCGTCATCGTTTGGCAAAATGGTAAAGTGGTTGAAAAACCAGCGTGATTCTACGGCCAATCGCTTCCAACGAATGAAAATCACCGAAGACGTCCGCAAATACGGGCTGAACAAGGCATCGCCGAAGAAGCCGCGCTGAAAAAAGGCATGGAAGAAAAGTCGAAGGAGTTTGTGGAAAAAGGTGCGGAAGTTTACGCAAAGGCATGACATTGGAAATGCGTCGCAAGTTAGCTCGTGAACCTTTCGAAAAGAAAATTCGAAAGGTCAGTCAGCTTATTCGTCTGGCGAAAACCTTTCCGCGCCAGTCACCGTCCCGCCCAACCACAGTCCGTAGTTCGTCTCGTTGAACCATGGCGGACACATCTTTGAAAATTGCGGAAACCGTTCGCACTCGCTTCATGGCATGGCTCGGCGCGGAACGTTTTCTGATGGGCATGGGAATGTTCGATGCGGCGCTGCGCTCAAAAGGCACGCACCTCGCTTTGCGAGGAGGCGCGTGCCTTAGCGTTTGAATTAAGGCGATGACTCTGAACCGTAATCATCATGATCAGGGCCGCTACCATCATCGTCGTCACTGCGAATGACAATCAGGAGCAGTTCATTCGATTGATTTTTCATGCGTGTTCACCTCCTTTCCATTCGATCTTTTTCCGGCGGGTTGGCAGTTTGTTAACGCAGCTAACCCGCAAATTTGGCCGGTAAGTTCATCAGCAATCGCTTTTCCAATCGGCAGCCTCGTCAGGTTTTGAACCCACAACCATTGGCCGTTGCAATTTGCTTCCAGAAAAATCGGCTCGCCTTCGTGAGGAACAATGAAGTCAAAACAAGCAAAGTTTATCTGGAACTCCCGCATGTATGCGTGAAGACGTTCATGTAAGTCCGGGCATTCACAGGCTGCGTGATTCAAATTCTGCGTATCGAACCGATAATCGTCTGCGCTCACAGTTCCGGGTTGCGTTTCAATTCGGCAGGCAAATACTTGCTGGCCGACGCACGTCACCCGAAGCTCACAACGTTTCTCAATGAACTGTTGGAACGTCGTTGGCAGATGGCGGATTTTATCTTTGAACTCGTCAAGCTCCTCACGCGTGAGCCGCCGCGTGAACAAGCCATAGGTCACTTGCGCTTCAGTTCCCTCAGTGACTGACAAAGCGCCGAGTGATTTTATGGCCAAATCTGATTTCAGTTCTTCGGCGAATCGAATCGCGGCGGTGGGGTCGTTCGTCACGAGAGTCGGGGGAGTTCTGAATCCGACCTTTTTCGCGACGCGCAGTTGCAGCATTTTGCGATGAGCAAGTTTTGTTTTGAGCGGGTTGTTAATCCACGGAACGTGACTCAACAGCGCGTACAGATTGTCTAGGATTTCCCGAAATTCCGATTCGACGTAATCAATTGCGCCTTGATCGAGATCAAAGTGACCAACGTCAACCGTTTCGGGTTTGCGATACCAAACGGCTTGCACACTTTGTAGGTCAATTTCTCTTCCGCTGTCGCGGATGTGAAGTTTCCCGTTGCCGCTTGCCGGTTCTGCGGTCAGTTCCAAATTCATGGCGATGTCTTCCGTGTTGAGGCGAATCCACGGCATTTCCGCTGCATCTAAATAATGTGTCACGGGCTCAATATGCGCGTCTGTCTTTGTGGTGATGATGAGAATCATAATACGCGAGGTGTGGCTTGCTGCGCTTTGAGTTACAGCAAGCCACATGGTTTGCTAATCGTCTTTTTTGGTGTCCGTGCGCGACTTGCTGATGATACCGCCAACACTTTCCTCGTATTGGCAGCTTGATCCGCTGCGCGACGATTCAAATCTCGTTTGTTGCGAGATGGGATCGTAGCTGAATGACGGCTCACTGGCCGAACCCTCGACCGCGATGCGGTAGGGTAGAGCGGCAAGAAGTGGTATCACACCGCCCGTTTTGATGCTTTGCTTAACGGCTGTCATTTTGTTTACCTTTTGTTTGTTGTTTTCTGTTCAGAGATCATCGTTCTCACCGCGAGAGCCGAATCCGCCGAACTCCGCAAAAAATAGTCGGAGACGATGAACCCGTCAGGATGGCGAAATCCGACACGAACCGACACGATTACAAAACCTATGGCGCGTCCGACAAAACAAGCGAAGAAAGAGCGAACAAAACGTCCGCTCGGACGCGAACTCGATCCAGCAGAAGTCGCGTGGCTCGAAACAAAGATCGCCGAAAAATTCTCGACGAAAGGTGATTTTTACGCGGCTTACAAAACGGCGACGGGCCGTTCGCAAGGCCCGGAGCGACAGCTTCAAAGAATCTTGAATTCTGAAGACCCAATTACGCCGGCTGTCCGAATCACTTTCGCGAAGACTTTGGGAATGACGATTGGGGGACTCGACGAGGGTCTTCGGGAAAGTCTCAACGTTTCGACAGCACGTCCTGACGACGAAAAGAATCGCGCTGCTGAACGCCGCTGGCAATACATTCAGAATCATCTGATTCGCGGCGTTGAAATCGTTTTCATCTTAAAGGGGGCAGTTGGCTACGACTGGTTTCGTGAACTCTTGGACGATACGCGGCTGACCTTTTCGCGAGACGAGAAGTCATTCAAGCTGGGACAGCTTCTCGCAAACTCACCTGCCCCCAACACGAAGGAGCCTTCACGCATCTTGGAACAGCCCGTGTGTTGTTTTTGGGAAATTTACAAGCCGGAGTCTGGATACTGGTTCAAGAAAATCGCTCCCACTCCCCGTGCGTTCTCGACGGTTGCTGGACTCGACGCCGCAGCCCCGTGGTCTGCTCTTGGAATCAAGCGTGTAGAAAAGCTCCAAGACCTTGCGGCGTTGACCGAAATCGGCGTTTTAATCCCGGCTCGTGCTTACCAAATCGGGGTTGAGGAATTTGAAGTGAGATTTGTTGGCGATACTTTTTCGTTCTCTGTGAAATTGTCAGATCATGCGCTGGATGCACTTCACTCAATGGGGCGAGCCGTTGTCAAAGCTCAAAAGTTGGGAGCGAAAGACGAACAGCCGATTCCGGTTGGTACAAGTTTCAGTGGTGTTCAGCTACTTGAAATGTTTTACAGCCAGTTACTTCCCCGCACTAAAAGCGAAAACAAAGAACCGCGCGGCGGAATTGCGGGGATGTCTGGGCCGAACGGGAATGCGATTTCATTTTATCCATTCATGCCGACTGGATTCAATAAGAGGCCGGAAGCGGATGAATACATCTTCTCGCTTACGATGCCTGCCGAGACCGACTTTACCACACGAATAAAAAAGCTCGAAAAGAAACTCGAATCAAATCTCGCAAATGCTGATGTTTATGAAGAACTGGCTACGATTTATTCGCACGAAGGCCGCCTGCAAGACGCCTTACGATGCTTGGAAACCGCGATTAAGAAGCTACCACCGGTGGCAGAAATATATGCGCTGCTAGGCCAGACCTTAGCGAACGTCGGGCGCTTCGACG
>JBBQAX010000376.1:0-3859 GCA_038316905.1 Verrucomicrobiota bacterium
CTATAAATGTCGATTCTCTAATTGCGCCCGAATCCTAGGAATTCACAAACCTCTCAAATCCCCTTTGTTTTCCACGCTTTTAGCGCGCCGCCCGGTTGGCACGAACAATGACTACTGATTTCGCCGGGTAAACAATTGAACACAATCCCCGGCGAACAAATTGAAAATTATGAAAACGATAAAACGAAAATGTCTCGGTCTGCTCACGGCGGCGGTTTCTTGTCTGAATCTGCTTCAACCTCCATCGGTCGATGCGGCGGGATTGCTCGTCGCTGACGGCGGATTCGGCGGCGTGCTGGAAATCAAAGAGCACGATGTCAACGTCACCATCAACAACGGAATCGCAGTCACGAAAGTGACGCAGGTTTTTCACAACACCGAGAGCCGGATCGTGGAGGCGCTCTACAGTTTCCCGGTTCCGAAAGGCGCATCGGTCGCGAACTTCAGCATGTGGATTGGCGGAAAGGAAATGGTCGGCGAAGTTCTGGAAAAGAAACGGGCGCGGGAAATTTACGAAAGCTACAAACAAACGCGCAAAGATCCGGGATTGCTTGAACAGGTCGATTTCAAAACTTTTGAAATGCGCATTTTTCCCATCGCGCCGAATGCCGATCAAAAAGTTCAGATCACTTATTATCAGGAACTCGACTTCGATCATGATTCGGCGACTTACGTTTATCCGCTCGCTACTTCTGCGAAACGAATTGCCGATTCGCGTGTGAACGGAAAATTCGCTTTCACGCTCGAAGCAAAATCCGCCGTGCCGATCACCGAGATGAAAAGTTTCAGCCACGCGGATTCGTTCGTCATCGCGAAGCATGACGACTCGTATTACCAGGCGAGTCTCGAAATGAAGGAAGGCAGTTTGGCCAAAGACATTGTGCTCGCTTACAATTTGTCGCGTCCGCAAACCGGGATCGATCTCATCACGTCAAAAGCAAATGGCGAAGATGGTTATTTTTGTCTGACGCTGACGGCGGGCGAAGATCTGGCGAAACGGGACGAAGGCATGGATTACGTTTTCGTGCTCGATATTTCCGGCAGCATGGCGAACGACGGCAAGTTGCTCCTCTCCAAAGATTCCGTCGGCGCCTTCATCAACGAACTCGGCGAGAAAGATCGTTTTGAAGTGATGACCTTTAACGTGCAGCCGAATTTGGGTTTCAACGAACTTCGCGCCGCCGATCCCGCCGCGAAAGAAGCCGCTGCGCAATTTCTTTCTCAACAACAAGCGCGTGGCGGAACGATTCTCGCACCCGCTGTCACGACTGCTTACAAATATGGCGAAGCGGATCGCCCGCTGAACGTGATTATTTTGAGCGACGGTTTGACCGAGCAAGCCGAACGGCAAGCTCTTCTAGCGCTGATTCAATCCAAGCCGCGCAACGCCCGCGTCTTTTGCATCGGCGTTGGCAACGAAGTCAACAAACCGCTGCTCGAACAATTGGCGCAGGATTCCGGCGGGCTGGCATCGTTCATTTCGCAAGGCGACAATTTTGAGCGGCAAGCCAAGGCGTTTCGCCGCAAATTGACTCGTCCCGCCGCGAGCGATTTGAAGTTTGATTTTGGCGGATTGAAAGTGACTGATGTCGAGCCGAAGACATTGCCGAATCTTTATCACGGTTCGCCGATTCGCGTTTACGGACGATATGACGATGGCGGCACCGGAAAAATTTCCGTGCGCGGCAGCGTGAATGGTGTGGAGTTCAAGCAAAGCGCCGAACTGAATTTTCCAAAACAAAACGAGAACAATCCCGAAATCGACCGCATGTGGGCGTGGCACAAGATCGACGGTTTGTTGAAGGAAGCGGATCGCACCGGCTCGCGGCAATCTGTCGCCGATGAAGTTATAAAACTTGGCGAAGGTTATTCGATTGTCACCGAATACACCTCGTTTCTTGTGCTGGAAAATGACGCGGAATTCAAACGTTGGAACATCGCGCGAAAAAATGTTCTCCGCAACGACCGTGACCGCAAGGCGCAGGATTTGGTTCGCAAAGATTTGGACTCGATTCGCAACAAAGCAATGGCGGACATCGGACCGCTGGAATCCGCCGGAGCAAATTCTGCCAAAGTGAAGACGGCAAACACACCGGCTGTTTCAACGCCCGTTCAAACTGCGATGCGTGATTCCGCTCCATCGAGCCGGAATTTTAACTTCGGTGGCGGCGGCGGCTCTGGGCCCGTTGGACCTTTGTTCGTGGGATTACTGGTTTGGTTGAGACGGTTGAAAGCGAAAAATGCATAACTAGAAACAATGGAACGGCGGCGCAATCGCTGCCGTTCCACTTTTATTTTATGAACGCTTCGACCGAAATAAGTCTGTCAGAAAAGAAGTCCGCCCTCACCCCGGCCCTAACACCCGGGAGAGGGAGTAGTCTTTCGACGCGCAACGATCACCCCACATCGCTCGAACTTGCCCAGACGCAGGATACAATTCTCCCTCTCCTCGGGGGAGAGGGCCGGGGTGAGGGCGGGCGTCCACTCCAGGCAACTCAAAACTTTTCCGAACACAATCGGAAACAATCTCTCAAACACGAACTCTGGTTCTTCGCCGGAATAATTCTGCTTTTGAATCTCCCTTTGTTGAACGGAACCTGGGCATCCTCATTTGCATTTCATCCCGAACTCGTCCGACAAGGCGAATGGTGGCGCGTTCTGACTTTCCCATTCGTTCACGTCTCCATTTATCATTTGCTGCTCGATTCCGCCGCATTCTTTCTCCTCTACAGCGGCCTGCGCGAACCAAAACGATTCAGTCGCCTCGCGTTAGTGGTTGCGTCCGCATTGGGCAGTTTGCTCGTCTCGCTTTTCGCCGCGCCGATGATTTATTCCGTGGGCTTGTGCGGACTTTCCGGCGTCGCGCACGGATTGATGGCCATTTCTGCTCTGGAAATGATGCAGGAAGAAGAAGACAAAAAAATCTTTTGGGCGGGAGCCATTTCATTTCTGTTCGTCATCGGAAAAGCGTCCGTAGAAGCCATCACCGGCCAAGTCGTTTTCTCCCAATTACATTTTGGAAATCTAGGAACACCGATTGCGGTTTGCCACGCTGGCGGAATTCTCGGCGCGTTGGTAGTTGCGCAGAAGAGACCAACGTTTTCCCGTCGTAACTCTTCCGGTTTATGCACCTCTACTTGCTCATAATCGTCGCCGTTGGGTTCTTTATTATCGAACGACTTTGGCCAGCCAATCCATTGCCCAAAGTACGGGGATGGTGGGCGCGCGTGGCGTTGGTAAATCTTGTTCAACTCGCGGTTGTGCTGCTGGCGGGATACACGTGGGATTGCTGGATGCGACGATGGTCTCTCTTCCGCATCAGCGAATACATGGGCGATTTCGCCGCCGCTCTGATTGCTTATTTGGTTTTGTGTTTTGTTTATTATGGATGGCACCGAGTGCGCCACGAATCGACCTGGTTCTGGCGACTGTGCCACCAATTGCATCATTCGCCACGCCGCATCGAACTGGTAACGAGTTTTTACAAACATCCCGTTGAAATTATCATTAACTCAGTCCTCAGCAGCGCCCTTGTTTTTCTGGTGCTCGGTTGCAGTTTGAAAGTCGCCACCATCTACACGGTAATCATTGCCGTTGCAGAATACTTTTATCATTGGAACGTTCGCACGCCGCGCTGGTTGGGCTGGATTATCCAACGGCCCGAGTCCCATCGCGTTCACCACGAATATCAACGGCACACCATGAACTACGCGGACTTGCCAATTATCGATTGGGTTTTTGGCACACTGGAAAATCCTGACCGAACTGTGCGTCGTTGCGGATTCAATCCGAGGAAAGAGGCGCGGGTGCTGGAAATGATGGCTTTCCGTGATGTTGAACAAGACAAGGCAATTCCGGG
>JBBQAX010000377.1:0-3853 GCA_038316905.1 Verrucomicrobiota bacterium
GGGTGCGATTAAAAGTGGGTGAGATTTCGATAAAATATTCGCGGGTTCAGTCTGAAGCAGGGGATTTGAGAAAAACGCAGAGGGCGCAAAGGTTTTCGCAGAGGAGCGCAGAGTGAATAAACCTTGGCGTCCTTTGCGAAAACCTTTGCGCCCTCTGCGTTAAAAACCGGCTTCAGAAAAAAACTCACCCACTTTTAATTACACCCCACCAAAAACGAAACTGGACAACACATCTATCACACTTTGAAATTCCGGCATGTCAGACCAATTCTTCCGCCACACTCACCGCGTCACTTACGCCGAATGCACCGTTGGAAATCATATTTATTATGCCCGCTATCTGGATCTGCTGGAAGAAGCGCGCGGGGAGTTCTTTCGAGAACTCGAGATTCCGCTTTTGCAGTTGCAGAATGAAGACACCATTTTCCCCGTTATTGAATCGCATCTCCGCTACAAATCTCCTGCGCGTTACGACGATGTGCTAACGACTGAAATTTGGCCGACAAAAATTCATGGCGTGCGACTCAACTTCGCTTCCCGCGTGTTGAACCAGAGCGGGACTTTGATTCTGGAAGGCGAAACGTTTCATGTCTGCACCGGGCTGAATGAAAAACCGAAGCGCGTTTCGGGAAAACTTGCGGAACGGCTTCAACCGTATCTGCGCGAGATACGGGTCGTGAGCGGAATTGTTTCGTGACTTTACCAATTCTTCGTGGCAAATGTCCCGCGTATGAGAACAAACATTTCTAACATTTTTTGCACACTCCTGGGCCTGTTTTTTTTGACGGCCTGCAAAACGCAAACGCAACCCTCCGGTGACTCGGCACCGAAAAGTGAGGCGAGCACAACGGGCGCTGCTCCCGCGGCGGCTCAGGAAAAGGAAGCTCCGGCTATCGGCGGCGAAGTCGCGATAATTAAAACGACGGAAGGCGAAATGATTGTGGAATTTTGGCAGGATGTTGCTCCGAAGACGGTGGCTAATTTTAAAAAACTGGCGAAGGACGGTTTTTACGACGGCACGGCGTTTCATCGCGTGATCAAAGATTTTATGATCCAAGGCGGCGATCCGTTGACGAAAGATCCTTCAAAGGAATCCATGTGGGGCACGGGCGATCCTGGTTACAAAATTGACGCGGAATTTAATGACAGGCCCCACGTTCGTGGCGTGCTTTCGATGGCGCGTTCGCAGGATCCCAATTCCGCCGGCAGCCAGTTCTTCATCTGCCATGGCAATCCATCTTTTCTGAATCGCCAATACACCGCGTTCGGCAAAGTAATCAAAGGCGACGATGTGCTGGAAAAAATTGCGACGACATCTACGCATCCTCCCGATCGTCCTGACAAACGAATGGGAGTCGAAAGTATCAAAATTGTTCCGGCGAGTTCGGTGAAATAAACTACTGAGGATATATTTATGGAAACAAATGAAGTGGCGGTAATCAAAACGACCGAAGGCGAAATGGTGGCGGAATTTTGGACCGATGTAGCGCCCAAGACCGTTGAAAATTTCAAAAAGCTGGCGAAGGAAGGGTTCTATGACGGCACCGCGTTTCATCGAGTCATCAAAGGTTTTATGGTTCAAGGCGGCGATCCATTGACCAAAGATGACAAGAACGAATCCCGCTGGGGCACAGGTGATCCCGGCTACAAAATCAAAGCGGAGTTCAATAATCGCGGACACAAACGCGGTGTTCTTTCGATGGCGCGCTCCAACAATCCAGATTCAGCGGGCAGCCAATTTTTCATCTGCCATGGCGATCCGGCATTTTTGGATGGGCAATACACGACGTTCGGCAAATTGATCAAAGGCGATGACGTGCTGGAGAAAATTGCCACCACACAAACGCATCCGCCGGACCGGCCGAACAAACGCATGGGCGTCGAGAGCGTGAAGATTGTTCCGGCAGATTCGGTAAAATAGTTTCTTCAAGCGCGGCTGATTTCTCGGCCGCGCTTTTCCGTTTATGAAGCCAAGCGAACTCGCACCCGTTTTAGTTTCGCTCGGTTGCCCTCGGGAAAAATCTCTTGAGATGGCCGCGCAATTGGACAAGCGCGCGCAGCAATTGTCCGTGCAGAAAAACAGAACCTACGAGGAAGCGATGGCGCATTTGCTCGGGTTGATGAAGCAAGGCTGGGCGGCGCAGCAAAAAGGAAGTTCCGATTCATGATCAAACCCTGGCAGAAAATCAGTAGTAAAAAGCTTGGCGACTTCCGCATTTTTTCCATTCGCTCCGACTTGAAAATTTCTCCGCGCACCGGAAAAGAACACGATTTCTTCGTCATAGATTCTGTCAATTGGGTGAACGTGATCGCGCTCACGCCGAAGAATGAATTGGTGATGATCGAGCAATATCGACACGGCTCGAATACCGTCGAGTTGGAAATTCCGGGAGGAATTATGGATGCGACCGATGTGTCCCCCGTGGCCACGGGCGTCCGCGAGTTGAGCGAAGAAACCGGTTACGAAGGAGAGAATCCACTGGAGATTGGGAAAATTTTTCCGAATCCGGCGATCATGAGCAACACGTGCTACACGGTGCTCGTCCAGAATTGTGACTTGAAACACGATGTGAAATTCGACAGTGGCGAAGACATCGTCACGCGTTTGGTTCCTGCGTCGGAAATCCCGGAACTTGTTTCTTCGGGGAGAATTGCGCACTCGCTCGTGGTGGTTGCGCTCTACCATTTCGAACTCTGGCGGAAGAAAAACGTCTAGTTCAACAGCACAAGAAAATTCCACGGTTCACGATCCGCACTGCTCCAAGCCTTTCCGTTTCGCTTTTCCCTGACGCCTAAATGAGGCGCACCGAGGATTGAAGATTCTTTTTTGGCACGGATAGTTTTTTCGCGTCAACGAAACAAAAACGACAGGAAAAGCTTATGAAAATCAATACCTTGCAAGACCTTTATATCGAAGAACTCCGCGACATTTACAATGCCGAGAATCAACTCCTCAAAGCCCTTCCGAAAGTCGCCCAGGCTGCCACTTCCGACGAACTCCGTTCATCGATCGAAGATCATTTGGAACAAACGAAAGAGCAGGTGGAACGTTTGGATCAAATTTTTGAAAGTTTGGGGACGGCTTCCAAAGGAAAAAAATGCAAAGCCATGGAAGGTTTGATCGAAGAATGCAACGAGCTGCTGGAGGAAGACATCGCAGAACCCGTCTTGGACGCAGCGCTGATTGCTGCTTGCCAACGGATTGAGCATTACGAAATCGCGGTCTATGGCACGCTCGCCACCTTTGCCAAGTTACTCGGACGTGAGGAAGACGGAGATTTGCTGGGTCAAACTTTGGACGAGGAAAAAGAAACCGACGAACTGTTAACCGACATCGCGGAAAGCACGATCAACGCGGAGGCGCAGGGATCAAAAGCAGAGGAAGAAGCGCCCTCTTCAAAGAAATCGGGTAAGAACATGCGTTAAGCGCGAAGATTAAATCGTTGTGCCCCGGCAATTCTTTCGTGCCTTTTGCGCGGCGAAATTGCTGGGGCTATTTTGCAGCAAAATTCAATTCCCGTGAACAAGATCAGTGAACAGGAAAAGAGTTGGGACGTCATCATCGTCGGTGGCGGCTGCGCAGGATTGTCGGCTGCAATCTATTTGGGGCGGGCGATGCGAACCGTGCTGTTGATTGATTCAGGGCAATCGCTGGCGCTTTGGGAACCTGACGCTCAAAATTATCTTGGATTTCCGAAAGGTATTTCCGGACAGGAACTTCTGGAACGTGGCCGAACGCAGGCTCAAAAATACGAAACGGAAATCGTGCGCGACGAAATTTCGGAGGCGACCCACGAGGGCGACTGTTACACTCTTCAGGGAAAAACCCGACGCTATGAAGCTCGACGCGTGT
>JBBQAX010000378.1:0-3843 GCA_038316905.1 Verrucomicrobiota bacterium
TCCCGTGGGCGCGTCTTCACTCACGACCAAAGCACGCAATGGAGTTTCGCCGCCGTAAACAAAATAGGCGGTGTTGTCAGAAACATTCGCGTCTGCGGGCATTTGAAAACTGCCCCAACCCGGTTCGGTTTTGTTTCCCAATTCAGCAGTGTGTCGCCAGCGCATGGCTTGCCCGTCGATGTCAATTTCCGTTTGCGATTCCGCTCCGTCGAGAATGGTTACGATGGGAAAACGTTCGGCGGATTCCGTGTTGCGCTGGAGGTCGAGCCCGAATTGCAATTCCTGTTGATCGCCTTTGGTGCGTCGCGAAAGTTCCTGCACTGAAATGGAACTGTTCTTTTCAGCGGGCTGATTCAACGCGAGCAGACGAACGCGCGGTTTTTGCGGCAGCGATTCGAGTTGCGCGACAATGTTTTTGAAGCGCGCGTCGTCGGGTTGCCAATTGCTGCGCTGCAAATCGGACGCGATCCAGATTTCAGCGGAACCGGAACGGTTTTCGATGAGGTAATCGAACGCGGATTGCAGCATCGCGGGAAGATCGGCGGCGGTGTCGGTCGGAGCGGTGAGGGAAAGATCGGGGAGCGTGGTCGCGCTGAGAATTTCCTGCGGCGAACGGGTCGCGCTGTCGATGAGCACGAATCGACTCGCGCCGTCAAATTGTTTGGCGGCTTGCGAGATCAGTTTTAAGGCTTGCTCGCGTTTCGTTGTGTTGTCGGAAATCTTGGTTTCCATACTGGCGGAACGGTCGAGCAAAATGAGAACGACATCCGGCGCAGGCGAAAGCATCCAGCCCATCCAACCGCCAGCCAGCGGACGTGCTAAAAATAAAACGAGCGCAAGAACAGCCAGCGTGCGGAAAAGGAGAATTAAAAATTGTCGAAGCTTCGCGTGACTCGTCGAAGCGCGTGTGGCCGAAAGCAGAAAGCGCATCGCTGCCCACGGCTGGCGGCGATGTCTCATGCGGTTGATCAGATGAATGATGACCGGCAGCATGACGAGCGGCAAACCCCAGAGAATGAATGGCTGGAGGAAGGTCATCTTGTGCAGGGTGGAACAGGCCTCCGGCCTGTTGATTCCGGCGTCCCGCCGGAATCCGTGTTTGGCGTGAAGTAGTTTTGAAAACTCAAATAAATCGGCGACTCGGCCTCGCGGAGTTTTTCACCGTTTGGGTTGAATTGAAATTGTCGCCATCGACTTAGGCCGGTCGACGGATTTCGGCGAGACGCCGAAATCGGACAGGCGAGACGCCTGTTCCACCCGGAAAGAAATGGCTCTCGGAACTTGCTCATCTCATGGCGGCCATTCGTGTGCGTTCGGTCAGAAAATCAGCGATTATTTTTTCGTAATTTTCGTCGGTGACGATTTGGCGGTAGTCGGCGTTGAATTCGTGGCAACCCTTGCGCAGCAGTTCCAGAAATTTTCGGATTTGCTGGAGATATTGTTCGCGAATCACGGCTGGCTCGGTGACGAGGCTGAAGGAACTTTCCAAATCAGCGAAGCGAACGGGACGGTCAAATTTGAAATCGAGTTCGGCGCGGTCGAGCAGATGGAAAATTGCGAGATCATGTTTTTGAAATCGAAGATGTTGAAAGCAACTGAGCAACTCGGTCGTGTCGCAAAAGAAATCTGAGAATACGGCGACCAATGCGCGGCGGCGGGTTTTCTCGGCGATCTCGTGCAACACGGGCATCAAGCCGGTTTCGCCGTTGGGTTTTGCTTTGTCCAAAATTTCCAAGAGATTTTGCAAGTGCGCGGGATTGCGGCGCGGAGGAAGTTCGTGGACGGTTTTTTCGCCAACGACAATTAAGCCGGCAGCGTCGCCTTGATGAATGACGAGATAGGCGAGCGTCGCGATGAGGCGTTTCGCAAAATCAAAACGGCTTTCGCCATTTTCGGAAAATCCCATTGACGCGCTGCAATCGAGCACGAAATAGCAGCGCAGATTTGTTTCCGCTTCAAACTCCTTCATGAAAAAGCGGTCGGTGCGGCCGAACACGCGCCAGTCGAGACGGCGAATGTCGTCGCCGGGCGTGTAGTTTCGATATTCGGCGAACTCGACGCTCGAACCGCGATGCGGACTTTTGTGCTGACCGGAAACGGTTCCTTCCATCGGAAACCGCGAGAGCAACGGCTGTCCCATGAGACGGGCGAGAACTTTCGCGTCCAAAAATTTGTTTAAGCCATCTGCTGACATTCCGCGCAATTTACAAGAGGAACAGCCGCAAGGATAACTTTTTTCAAAACGTTCTGGCGGATGGCTCACTTGACTCTCGCGGCAGGCAAGGCTTTAATTTTCTTATGAACGCGACCTTGTCTTCCGATGGCAAAATCATCCTTCCGCCCGAAGTTCGCGACAGTGCTCAATTGAAACCGGGAGATGTTTTGGAGGTGCAATTTCACAAGGGAACAATCGTTCTGCGAAAAAATCAGCCACTGACGCCTGAGCAGTGCGTGGCGTTGCTGGAACAAAGTCGTTCGCAACCGAAGCCGCGCTCGGAAGATGATGCCGCAGTCGCGGAAGCCATTCGCGAAGTGCGGGCGCGGCGGCGATGATCGTCGTACTCGATACGAACATTGTTGCCAGCGCAACCTTCTGGCGCGGCGAACCGGCGAGCCGCGATGGAAACTTTTGTGCTGGCCAGAAACGGTTCCTTCCATCGGAAACCGCGAGAGCAACGGCTGTCCCATGAGGCGGGCGAGAACTTTTGCATCCAGAAATTTATTTGAACCGTCGGCTGACATGTCCGCGCAATTTACAGGATGGACGGCAACATGGGTAACTTTTTTCAAAAAGGGTTGGCCCAACCAGCCGCGGCGCTGCAATTGTGGCAGCTTGCCAATTGCCAATTCTACATATCGTGGCATGATGCGTATTATGAAAAGCCATCATGTCACTCTTACTGAACCGGTCAGCGCGCTGATCGAAAGCCAGATTGCCTCTGGCCGTTTCAAAGACTTCTCCGCCGCGATGCAGGAAGCCGCGTGGAATTATTTTTGTGAAACAAACGATGCGCTGGCCGAATACGGAGTCAACGCCACTCAGGTGGAACGTCGTTACCAGAAAGACATCCAGGAAACGCGCCGTTTGAAAAAGGCCGGCAAGCTCAAGGAATGGAAGCCGTGAAAGTTTTTACGCGCGCCAGTTATGATCGGGCTTTCAAAAAGTTGACGGGACCAGAAAAGACGGCGGTTAATTCCGCTATATCCCGATTACCCGATTCCGTGGGACGGCCCCATGCTCATTCTGGCATCGGCCTCCGGCGAGTGGGAAAATATTTGGAATGCCGCGCCGGATTGCAACTGCGGGTTTTATTTTATCTCTTCGAGGGTGATATTTTTCTGGCGACCATTGGCAACCACAACGACATCGCGCGATATGTGAAGGAAAACTGACGAATTACGCACGAACTTTTTCCCCTCGCACTTCTTTCAAAAGTTGTTCGATGATGAAGCTGCTGGTAATGCCTTCCGATTGCGCCTGGAAATTCGTGAGTATTCGATGCATCAAAACAGGTTCGGCAACGGCTTCCAAATCTTCCATGCGCACGAGATAACTGCCTTGCAAAACGGCGCGGGCTTTGGCGCCGCGAATCAAATATTGCACGGCGCGCGGACCAGCACCCCACGTCACCCATTTCTTGATCCATTCGTGCGCGTCGTCGGAACGCGGGCGGGTCATGCGAACCAGATCGACGGCGGTGTCGTAAATGTGATCGGGGACGGGAACGCGTTGCACGACTTCCTGGAAGCTCAAAATCTGTTCGCCGGAGATGATGTGCTTGAGCGGGGCGGGCAGCGCGCCGGTGGTTTCGCGTGCGATGCGGCGTTCCTGTTCCAGGGTCG
>JBBQAX010000379.1:0-3819 GCA_038316905.1 Verrucomicrobiota bacterium
GAGCAGCGTGGAGAAAATTCATCGCACGCGCGGTCAAACCTATGCGGAGGTTCCGATCCCGGAAGAGTTCGTCATCAATGGAATTTTCGACGTGGGCTTTCCGGAATATAACGCGTCGATCGTCGTGAGTTCATTGGAGAACGCGCAGATGTTGTATGAGTTCGATGAACATTCCGCGCATGGCTTGCAAGTGATGCTGAATGATCCGTTCCAAGCGGAAGTTGTGCGACAGCAACTCGTGCAAAAGCTTGGGCCGAATTTTGATATTTTAACGTGGCCCGAGGAGAATCCGCAGATCTTCAACGCGCTGGCCGTCGAGAAGAACATGATGTTTTTCCTGCTGTTCTTCATCATGATCGTCGCCGGATTTGGCATCGTGAATTGCCAGATTACCTTCGTCGTTCAGAAGACGCGGGAGATCGGAATCCTCAAAGCGCTCGGCGCCAGCAATCGTCAGGTGCTCTGGATTTTTTTAAGTCAAAGCATCGTGGTGGGTGTTCTCGGAGTTGGCCTTGGTCTGACCATGGGAATGTTGGCGTTGAGTTACAGAAATGAATTCCTCAGTGCGATGAATCGACTGTTTGGATTTGAACTGTTGCCTGCGGCGATTTATCAGATTTACGAATTGCCCGCATCCATCCAGCCGAATGACATCGCGATCATTTGCGGAACGGCGTTTGTGACGTGCGTTCTTGCCGGCCTTTTCCCCGCGTGGAAAGCATCGCGTCTGCAACCCGTGGAGGCGCTGCGATATGAATAACGTTGGAGAAATTTCTTATTCAAAAATGGAAACTCCCAATCAAAAACCGCTGCTCGAAGCACGCGATGTTCATAAAGTTTATACGATCGGCAAACGCAAACTCGAAGTGTTGCGCGGCGTGACGCTGGCGGTGAATGCTGGCGATTTTGTTGCGTTGCGCGGCGCGTCCGGGGCGGGGAAAAGCACGTTGCTGCACCTGCTCGGCGGACTCGATTTGCCGAACCAAGGAGAAGTGCATTTTGCGGAGAAAAATTTGCGCCGGTTGTCGAATGCGGCTCTCACTCAGTTGCGCAATGACCGCATTGGTTTGGTTTTTCAAGCCTATCATTTACTCCCGGAACTCAGCGCGTTGGAGAATGTTTGTCTTCCAGCCCGCATGGCTCGCACTGACGCAAGCAAAGCTGAAGCGCGTGGTCGCGATTTGTTGAAACGGGTCGGACTCGGTGAGCGGATGGAGCATCGGCCCTACGAACTTTCCGGTGGCGAACAACAACGCGTCGCCATCGCTCGGGCCATGATCAACGAACCTGATTTGATTTTGGCCGATGAACCGACCGGAAATTTGGATTCCCACACGGGCGATGAAATCATGGAATTGATTTGTTCATTGCGCGAGGAACGCAACACCACACTCGTCATCGCAACGCACTCAGCAAGGCTTGCCGCGCGCGCACCGCGAGTCATCGAATTAGTGGACGGTGCGATCAAAGCGTAGTCGCGCTCGCCAGAGCGTGGCGTTTGTTTTATCGTTCGTTCAACAACACTCTCTGGCGAGGCCGACTACACAAAATGCAAAACACAGATTGGGAAGCTCGTTATCAAAGCGGCGATATGCCGTGGGAAAAAGGGGAGGCGTCGCCAGGCATTGTCGATTTTCTGGCGGCTCATCCAACCCTTGAACGCGGCACCGTTTTGGTTCCCGGATGCGGCACAGGTCATGACGTCCGTGCCTTTGCCAAAGCCGGGTTCGATGCAATTGGCTTTGACCTTTCTCCCAGCGCGATTCGATTAGCGGAGGAAAAAACCAGGCAAGCCGGACTGAACGCGCAATTTGTTCCAGGCGATTTTCTGAGCGGCAATCCGCCGCAACGTTTCGACTGGATTTTCGAACACACCCTGTTTTGCGCCATTGCTAAAGAGCAACGCGACGATTACGTGCAAGCTGTGCTGCGCTGGCTCAAACCAAACGGTCAATATCTCGCGGTGAATTATTTGATCCCGGATGAAGACGGCCCGCCTTTCGGCACGACGCGCGACGAACAGGTCGTAAGATTTTCGCCTCACTTCGATTTGCGGGAAGAGTGGGAACCTCGTTCGTATCCCAATCGAACCGGCCAGGAGCGGATGTTTTGGTGGAAAAGAAAACTTCGATAGCCCTGCGCACATGGAAGACCATCAATCCGCCGACAACGGTCGTGAGGAAGAGAAGTTCAAAACCCCAAAAGCGATTCTTTTTTTTGTCCTTTCGATTCTCTGGATATTTCCCTCACTCACCGCGATTTGGTTGATTGCTCGCGATTTCTCAGCAGTGCGCAATGCGCATGATGTTGGAGAACGTTTCTCGGCCATAAAACTGGAACAATGGGTCGGAGTGATTTTGTTGCTATTGCACGCCGTGTTTATTTTCCTGGCAGTTCGTGGGCGTCGGAGATTGTAGTGCCGCCCGTAACCGCCGACGTAAGGAGGCGAATCGGCTCGAAGCGTAATCTTATAAATCCGTCTCTCACGTGGTCCGCTACCATTGCGGGTGAAAATACAGGCTAGATTCCCCCTTGAGAATCCTGCGGTTCGATCTTTTGATCGGGAAACAAAAGCGAGTTGCACGTTTTCGCACCGTTATGAATGTGGTCGAGCATGGCTTGCGCGGCCTGAGCGGGTTTTTGACTTAAAAGACCATCGATAATCAAAAGATGTTCCGCCAGGACCTGTCGGTACGGTTCGAGTTGAAAAGTGCGCGGGATAAAAATGAAAACATGGTAACGATAAATTTCCTCTTTAAGCCGGGGGTTTCCACAGGCTCCGGCAATGAGTTCGTGCAGTCCTTTGTCAACGATGGGCACTTCGGTGATCCAATCCGGCGATTCATTGGAGAGAAGTTCGGACGTTCTGGACTTCATTTCATCCAAGCTAAATAAATCAATTTTTCCGAACGCGAGACGCGTCGCCTCAATTTCCAGCAAGGCGCGAACGTGATAAATATCTTCCACTTGTTTTGGCCCAAACGGACGCACGACGGTGCCGCGATTATGCTGGTTTTCAACAATCCCGAATGAAGCCAGGTGTTGCAACGCTTCGCGCACGGGAGTCGCACTCACCTGAAAACGCTCTGCTAACTGCTGGTGGTTGAGCCAATCGCCGGATTTTATTTCGCCGTGAACAATCGCGTAAAGCAGTGTTTCAAAAACGATCTCGCGCAATGCTTTTGGGCGAAGCGGTTTCACGACCGGTTTATGGACCCGTGAAGAATGACTTAAAACACTTGGGAGAATTTTCGGGGCTGACATGGCGCAACCATGTTTTTTTTGAATTCCAAAGTCAAACCGATGGATAAAATATTATTGAATCATCGTTGACGAGGCGTTTTGAAATCAGGATTGTTCGCGGAACTCAAATCCTCGGTTCGCAAAACCAAAAACTTCTATGACTACAAAATTGTTGAAAACAATCCGACGCAGCGGCGCTTTACTGGTGGCCATCACGACCCTTGCGGTTACTCCTGCGCACGCCGTCTCAACTGCCTGGCTGGGTGCGGGCGCGGATTTTAGCTGGTTGACCGCTGGGAACTGGTCGAACGGCATTCCAACCGCCACGGACGATGTTTTCTTTACGATCGTTGGAGCAACCGCTTCACCCGGAACGCCCAACAATATCGTCGATGCCGATACCAGCATTCAGTCGCTAACTTTGGTGAATACAAACGTTGGTTCTTTTCACACCACGCTGATCAATCCTGGAGTGACGCTGACGGTGACGAACGCGACGGCGGGAAACAAATTCCTTGCCGGCAATGGAGCCGAGGTGGGCGCCAAGAATTTGACGCATTTTATTCAGGGTGAAGG
>JBBQAX010000380.1:0-3806 GCA_038316905.1 Verrucomicrobiota bacterium
CAACAACGCGGGCAGTAAAATTCCTCCATCAGGACGCGGACTTGTTCGGGCGCAAGCCAGAGCGGAAGTTGCCGGCGTAATGTTCGATCAGAATCTAGTCTAATCTTTTGAGAGTTGCGCGACGTTTTCAGGGCCAGCGAACGCGATAAAAATGTTGGAAGCCATTCGTCGGGGGCGGCGCAGTGAACTGGAACTGTGATGGCGAGATTTCCTGGACCTTCCCGAGCACGGTCCAATTGGTTGAGGGCAGCGTGACATTTGTGGTGGAGAGCGCGGTAAAAGTCGCACCGGCTGTGTTGGTAAAACCAAATCGGAGGGAGCCATCGAGCAATCTCGTCACGTTGGTTAGCCGAATAGTTGGAATCGTCGAAACTGTGAAAAATTGTGATTCAAAGGCGGCGTGAAGCTGGTTGGTCGTGCTATCTGCCTTAGCGGTTTCGGCCACGCGGACGGCCATTCGTGAAGAGCCTGGCCAGGTGTTTGTGGGGTTAAATGTCAGCCTGTCGCGCGCGGCATTCCAGACAAACGTGCCGCCCACGCTGGGCGTAGTAGTGAAGCCAGCTTGGACTGAGTTCGTGTTCATGGGTTGGGTGAACTGAAGAACGAGTGGAGAAAAACGAGAAATGCCGGTCGCATCGTGCGCGGGCGAAACGCTAATCACCATGGGGTCAAGCGGCCGCCACTCGGATTGCGCGACGAAAAGTTTGGCGGTGATGGAAGGCACGTTGATGTTCGGTGTTTGCGAATTGCCATCAATGATAATCGTTTCATTCGTAGCGAGAAGATTCACAAGCACTGTTCCCGGCGCGTGAATGGTCGGGCGCGGCGGAAGCATTTTTAAGCTGGCTGCCGTGTTGAAAACCACGAAAACCGATTGCGTGCCAAGTGTGCGGGAGTAGGCGAAACGACCCGGTCCGTCGCCGTCATACCACAAGTTATTGTGATCTCCAGTTCGCAGAGCGGGATAAAGCCGCCGGAAATTATTCAACTTCGCGACGTGTTGATAAAGCGGGTGAGTCATATTGAAGTTATCGCCCAGAGATGGTCCCTGTTCAAAGACACCGTCAAACATATCCTCGCGATTGTTCGGGTCATGACCACCGTTGAAAGCCTGCTCGGTGCCGGAATAGACACAAGGTATTCCGCGCGAAGTGAGTTGAAACGTGAGCGCCAGCGCAAGACGGTTCGTGGTGCTTCCGGGGATGCTGAGGAAACGCGGGACGTCGTGATTGTCGATGAAAGTCACAAGGCGCATCTGCGCCGACGGATCATAAAAAGCTGAGATGTCATGGTAGTGTCCTTCGAGTGGATAGGTTCCCGTGCTGGCGGTTGCGAACACATCATTGATTCGATAATACAGTTGAAAATCCAACACGGAATCGAACTTGAATGGTCCGCCGCCCATCGTCCCCGTGTAGCTGCCTGTTTTTTCATCGCTGCTGCCAAACACCTCGCCGAACATGAAAAAATTGGGCTTCCCATTCGTGGCCGCGAATTCTCGGATGCGCGGACACCAGTCTTGCCAGAAACCCATTTCGACATGCTTGACCGTATCCACGCGAAATCCGTCGAAACCCACGGTCTGAATCCAATAATTGAAAATCGCCGCCATGTTCGTGCGCACGTACGGCAGTTCGGTTCGCAAATCATCGAGGCCCAACAGTTCGCCCTGTTCAACCTGCGTGTCGAAGCCGTAGTCCTCGATGTTTCCGTAATTGTGAAAAAGATTCGTGAGATTCGGGAAGGTGGCGTTGGTCTGGAACGGTGCCGCGTATTGATTGCCGGAACTTGTGTAACGAAGGGAATAGCCCGCCGGATTGAAGCTCGTATTGCCCGTGGTCGTTTCGATCATGCTGCCTCCGTGATTTACCACCACGTCTTGAATGACGAGCAAACCTTTCGCGTGCGCGGAGTTTACCATGCTTTGCAAATTCGAAAGCGTCCCCCAGTGCGGATCCACCTGATAAAAATTCTTTGCCGCATAACCGTGATATTCGCCGTTGCCGTTTAAAACAATTGGCGAAAGCCAGATCGCGGTGAATCCGAGCGACTTGATGTAATCCAGCTTTTGCTCAATGCCTTGAAAATCACCACCGTGAACACCTGTTCCGCTATTCGCATTGTACGAGCCTGAAGCATTGTTGTTCGCAGCATTGCCGTCGAAAAACCGGTCCGTAAAAATCTGATAAATGCTCTGGCCTTGCCAAAAGGTGGGATCCGGCTCTGCGAACGCGGAACTCACGGTGCATAACGAAATCAAAATCAAGCCAAGCCGTTGATTAAATGACGAAAGCAAGGTGCTATGTGGTCGCGTTTTCAGGAGGCAATCCTAAATCCACCGAAGCTTCTTCTCAAGTCCAGATCACCTATCCCCGCCGCTCTTTAATCGCCGCTAAAATCTCCGCAATCACTTCCCCCTTCGCCTTCGCTCCGACATTTCCTTTCCCATGCAAACGCACACTCACATTCCCCGCTTCCACATCCCGCCCGCCACGAGCATCGTATGCACCTTGGCTGATTCAGCGTAGGCGATCTTCGTTTTGATTGGTTCAGCGGCGAGGTCTTTGGCGTAGGCGATGAGATTGTCGTCGGCGTTGAGCGTCAGGACGCGGACTTGTTCGGGCGCGAGCCAGAGCGGGAAGTTGCCGGCGTAATGTTCGATCAGAAATCCGATGAAACGTTCGTGCGTGCCGGGCGGCGCGCGATGTATGCACAACGGCGTTTTCTCGGAATTATCTTTGCCGCGATATTTCAGGCGCAACTTTAAGCCGCCTCGAATGTGAGTTTTAAACCAAGCGCCGAAAGCACGGAGTTAAGACTCGATAAACGCGGATTGCCATTGCGCGAGACAAGACGATACAAACTCTCGCGGTTCAATTTGCTCAATTCCGCCGTTCGACTCACACCGCCTTGCGCTTCGACCACATCACGAAGACCAACCAGAAAAACTTCCGGTCCTTCCTCGTAACAGGCGGTGAGATATTCCGCCGCTTGTTCAGGATCATCCAGTTTCTCGCGTAGAATTTTTTTGTAACTTACGGTTTTCATAATTCGTTCACTTTGAATTCGTGCCAATATTGTTTCGCCAGACGGATGTCGCGATCCTGCGTCCGCTTGTCGCCTCCACAGAGCAACACTACTAACGTCCGGCCTTTCTGCCCAAAATAAACCCTATAGCCCGGCCCGTAATCTATCCGCAATTCGGAAACGCCTTCACCCACCGATTTGCAATGCCCAAATTGCCCTGACGCACCCGCGCCAATCTTGCCAGCACGCGGGCCACAGCCTTCTTATCTTTCAAATCGTCCAACCAATCCTCAAATGGAACTCCGCCATTTTTGGCGCGGAAAACCTCAATTTCTTTGGGCGTGACAAGCACTGAACAAATGTAGCTTATAAGCTACGAGTTCGTCAAGAACGGCGAACTGGTTTAGTAGAGCGAGCGGACGCGCATGAGGCCGAACAACTCGCCTGATGTTCGTAGCGATAACAAGTGCCGTATTCGGCCAGGCACAACGGCAGGTCGCGATAACTGTGCGGTTTATTTTCTAGCGAGAAATTCGCGAACAACATCTGTAAATTTTCTGGCGTTTCGAGAAGGTCGCGGTTTTTTCACAACAACTCCATTTATATAATGCTTAAAACCTGTCGGATATTGGTCCGCAGTTAAATCCACACGTTCACCGTTTTCCTTTTCGACCCAGAAGTGCCCGTCATCAGGATTAGGCGTATCTCCCATTTCTTCAGAATCAGCTTTGCATCCGCTCCACCAGCAAGGGCGAAGTAGGAGTGAGGTGCTACACAAC
>JBBQAX010000381.1:0-3795 GCA_038316905.1 Verrucomicrobiota bacterium
CTTCTCAGGAGAATCTCAATCCAAAGATGCTCGCGCGCTCTTCGGAGATACGCGCTCGTTTCCATCCCGCGAAGAAGAAATCTGGATCGTCGCGCGTTTAAAACCTTTCGCTCCAAAAAAAGATGACGACACGCCCCGCACTGGCGCGTTGATGACGAAGTTGGCGAAAGAGAAAAAGGAAGTTCCGCTGCCGCTCAAACACACCGATGTCAACGCCTCGGTTGCCGGTTACATCGCCAGCGTCGAGGTAACGCAACAATTTCAAAATCCGTACGACAGCAAGATCGAGGCGGTTTATGTTTTTCCGCTGCCGGAAAATGCCGCGATCAATGAATTCATCATGACCATCGGCACGCGCAAAATTCGCGGCATCATTCGCGAGCGCGAGGAAGCGGAGCAGATTTATCAGGAGGCGAAATCGCAGGGCTACACCGCATCGCTGCTCACACAGGAGCGGCCCAACATTTTCACGCAATCCGTCGCGAACATCGAGCCGGGCAAGCAAATCGATGTGACGATTAAATATTTCAATACGCTGGCTTATGTCGATGGCTGGTATGAATTTGTTTTTCCGATGGTCGTCGGGCCGCGTTTCAATCCGCCGGGTTCGACGGATGGAATCGGCGCGGTGGCGCGGGGAAAACAAGGAATCTCCGGCCAGCAAACCGAGGTGCAATATCTGAAACCCGGCGAGCGCAGCGGGCATGACATTTCGTTGAAACTCGACATCAATGCCGGTGTGGAAATCGAAGAACTGGATTGCCGCAGTCACGTCATCAAAAAAGAAAAATCTTCGGACGAACGCGTGTCTGTTTCCATCGCACCCAACGATTCCATTCCCAATAAAGATTTCGTGTTGCGTTATCGCGTGGCTGGTGAACGCATCAAATCGAACCTGATCACGCATCGCGATGAGCGCGGCGGATTTTTTACTTTGATGATTTATCCGCCGCAGGATTTAAAGGAGCTGTCGCGTGCGCCGATGGAAATGGTTTTCGTGCTCGACTGTTCCGGCAGCATGAGAGGCAAACCGATTGAGCAGGCGAAGACCGCCATCGAACGCGCGCTGAAACATCTTCAGGAGGACGATTCATTTCAGATCATCAACTTTTCCGAGAGAGCTTCTGCGCTTGGACCGAAACCTTTGGAGGCGACGCCTGAAAATATCCGGCGCGGTTTGGACTATTTGAAAAAGCTCAACGGCGATGGCGGAACGATGATGATCGAAGGCATCAAAGCCGCGCTCGATTTTCCGCACGACGAGGAACGGTTGCGCTTTGTTTCGTTCATGACCGACGGCTACATCGGCAACGAAGCGGACATTCTCAAAGCGGTGCATGACAAACTCGGCGCGTCGCGGATTTTTTGTTTCGGCGTCGGTTCATCGCCAAACCGTTACCTGCTCGACAGCATGGCGAAAATCGGACGCGGCGCAGTCGCGTATCTCGCGCTCGACGACAGCGCGGCTGACATCATGGACAATTTTTTCGAGCGCATCAGCCATCCCGCGATGCGCGACATCGAAATCGATTGGGGTAGAATGAAAGTTGAAAACGTTTATCCGCGTCGCACACCGGATTTGTTCGTGGGCCGCCCCGTAATTTTGACCGGACGTTTCGAGGGCGAACCTTCCACCATTCGCGTGAGCGGCAAAGGCGGCTCAGAAGAAATCCAGTTCAGCATCGCCGCGAAATCAAAGAGCGCCGTCGCCGAGCACAAAGGACTTCCCAGCGTTTGGGCGCGCATGAAAATCGCCGATCTCGCGGACCGATCGCTCTGGAGCGACGTCGGAAATCTGCCGAAACAAATCAAACAAACTGCGCTCGATTATAATTTGATGTCCGCTTACACGGCGTTCGTTGCTGCGGACACAAGTCGCAAAACCAAAGGTGAAGAGGGAACGACGGTGCCAGTGGGCGTTCCAGTTCCAGAAGGTGTGAAATACAAAACGACGGTGCAGGAGAAATGATCCACCGTCAGACCGCCCATCGCAATTCAGCAGGCAGATCCTCTGCGGCAAATTCCAGATGAATGACACGCCGATGTCGGGGAATCTGCGCCGCTGACGACGCATGCAACAGGAGAGGTCGCATCAGCAATGCCCCACCTTTTTGAACGATGCATGAGACCGACTTCGCGCGGTTTTTCCATGAAAGAATTTGTTCTGCATCCAATTTTCCCTCTTTGTGGGAGCAAGGTAAAACTTGAAGCGGACCGTTCTCCAAATCGCACTCATCCAGATGCACACGAATTGTAAGCATGTTTTCCAAAACACGAGCAGGCGGTTGCACATGCACGACGCCGTCTTTCATCGACCAAGGACCGAAGTCGGGTGCTTCGATTTTCGTATGCACTGCAATCGTGATGTCTTGATGCCATGCGACTTTCCAGTTGGCTTCGGGCGTTTTGTCGAAGAACAAACTTCGGACAATAAAAGCATTTTTTCCAAGGACGGATCGCGCCAGGGAAACGATTGATTTGCTCTCGGCGAGTTCACGTACTGCGGAAACATTTTTTGCAAGGTTTCGCATGGCATGATTTCGGCCAGCGTCTTGTATCGCTGTTTCGATCGCACCAATCAAATGATGGCAGGTCGAACCGGAGAGGACTTCGGGCACGATTGCGAAACCGTGTTGTTCCAAATGTTTCAGCATTTAATCCTCCGCGCGTTCGCCGTGCGGCGCCATCTTCACGAGCTTCGGATCGAATTGACCGATCGTTTCCACCAGATCGTTTTGCGCGGCCATGACTTCTTCGATGTTTTTGTAGGCCATCGGAACTTCATCGAGGCCAGCGGAAATCAGCGTCACGCCGCGTTCGCGCAGGAATTGATTCACTGCTTTCCAATTGAACTTTTCATTTGCCGCTTTGCGACTCATCACGCGACCTGCGCCGTGCGACGCAGAATTGAGCGACTCCGCATTTCCTTTTCCGCGAACGACAAATCCAGGCGTCGCCATGGAGCCGGGAATAATTCCCAACACACCCGCGCCCGCAGGCGTCGCACCTTTGCGATGCACAATCACTTCGCGTTCCACACCGTCGATGACATGTTTTTCTTTCCACGCGAAGTTGTGATGGTTTTCCACGTCGAGCAAAACTTGCGCGCCAAGATTTTCCGCGATGTGTCTGTGAATGCAGGCGTGATTCGCCGCAGCGTATTGGCCCATCAATTCCATCGCGTTCCAATATTCCTGTCCCTCCTCTGAATCCATCGACAACCACGCGAGGCGTTTCAATTCACTCGGCAAATTCGGAAACTGGCTGAACGCAATCTTGCTGTAATAATCACAAACCGCCGCGCCCGTGCCGCGACTCCCACTGTGTGAGAGCAACGCTACATACGTTCCTGGAGGCAATTCGTTCGGAGTTCCGCCTTCAGGCGGTTCGGACGGGGCATTGCCTAAAGGCGGAACTCCGAACTTGATCGCCTCATGAGCGGTGAAAATTCCAAACTCGACAAAATGATTTCCGCTGCCGCTCGTGCCGAGTTGCGACCACGCGCGATCCTTATTTTGTTTCGTGATTGGACTGACCGACCAATCCGCGTCGAGCACGTCGTGTTGGCGACGCTCCTTGAAATTCGCGCCGATGCCGAAGCGCGTCTCCGCTTCGATGGCGCGCGTGAGCCGGTCTTGTTTGCGTTCCAGATCGCGCAACGACAAATCGAGCACCGTCATTTTCATGCGGCACGCGATGTCCACGCCGACCGCGTAAGGAATCACCGCGTTCTCCGTGGCCAGCACGCCACCGATGGGCAAGCCGTAGCCAACGTGCGCGTCTGGCATGAGCGCG
>JBBQAX010000382.1:0-3793 GCA_038316905.1 Verrucomicrobiota bacterium
TGCCAAACGTGCTGACCCGGAGTTGGCGAAACTTTTTGGCAAATTGCCGCGCCTGCCTTACGGCGTCGTTCCCATTCCGAGCTACGCGGAAAAATCCCAGACGACTGCTTATTATCAACCCGGTTCTCCCGAAGCGGGGCGGCCCGGGAATTTTTTCGCGAACACTTACGCACTCGACACGCGACCGAAATGGGAAATGGAAGCGCTCACTTTGCATGAAGCGGTTCCCGGTCATCATTTGCAAATCGCGCTGGCGCAGGAAATGGAAGACGCGCCGGAATTTCGCAAACACGGCGGCTACACGGCATTTGTGGAAGGGTGGGGACTTTACTCCGAAAGTCTCGGGACAGAGATGGGATTTTACAAAGATCCCTACATGAAATTCGGCCAGCTTACCTACGAAATGTGGCGCGCCATCCGACTTGTGGTGGACACCGGAATGCATTCGATGGGTTGGACGCGTCGGCAAGCAATTGATTATTTCCTGACGAACGCGAGCAAGAATGAGCACGACGTTACGGTGGAAGTGGATCGCTACATCGTCTGGCCCGGGCAGGCGCTCGCCTACAAAGTGGGGCAATTAAAAATTCAGGAACTTCGCAATTACGCCAGAGAAAAGCTCGGCGACAAATTCGATGTTCGTCGATTTCACGATCAAATCCTCGGGAGCGGCGCGCTGCCTTTGGACGTTTTGGAGAGTCACCTTAAAGAATGGGTGGAAACACAAAAAACGGGTTTGGTTAAAAGCGGGTGAGACTTGGCCATTTGGACTGCGGGGACATGTCCCCGCTTTGGCTGCACGGTGAGAAAGTGCCGAGCGTCTTTTAGTTCAGAACAGTTTTACTGTTGCCAGCGTGCAGGAAAAGCGACGTCGTGCCGTCGCACTCCAAAGGTTTTCCAATCTCACCCGCTTTTAATTGCACCTACAAAAAACCGTGAAGCAATGATTTAAGGCTCAGCGCCAGCGGAAAAGAATTTCTGGATTTCTTCGATGGGATTTTGCGCAATTAGTTCTGACGGATTCTCGTCGAACCAGTCCTTCGGCAAATAACCAGCGTAAGGCATTTGCAGAAATCTTTGGCAAATCAGCGCGATGACGCCGCGATCGGTTTCGCTGCGGATCAGGCGTCCGGCGGCTTGAATGACGCGGGTCATGCCGGGTTGCAAATACGAATAATCAAAACCGGCTTGCTCCTGTTCATCGAAATAGCGGCGCAACAATTCTCGCTCAAAGGAAACCTGCGGCAGCGCGGGCGACACTACGAACACGCCGGACAAAAGTTCGCCCGGATAATCGACGCCTTCGGCATACATCCCGCCCAGCACCGCAAAGAGTAGGATTCTTTCAGTCGCATTGGTGGGGCGCGTCACTCCGTGCGCGCCGCTCGTTGATATGTCGTGCCCGGCGCGCACGGAGTGACGCGCCCTACCGGACAACGCGCGCAGAATTTCCTGACGCTCGATGTCAGGGACGTTGGGCCGCTGCGTCAAAAGCCGCGCAGAAGTTCTTGGCAAAAATTCGGCGACTTTGCTGAGGAAGGTATAACTCGGAAATAAAACTAAAACATTTCCGGGAACCGCTTCGGACATTTCAGCGACAAGCTTCGCGATGCGTGGGAAATTCCGATCACGCGCGGCGAAGGTGGTTCGCACCTGAGGGAGAATTAAAACTTTCCGGTTCTCACGCGGAAATGGCGGCGGCAACGAGATTGATTTTGTTTCTGATTTCTCCAGACCTAAAATGCGTCGCGTGGTTTCGATGGGACTGAGGGTGGCGGAAAGAAAAATCGTGGACGCCGCCGCTTTGAAAATCGGCGCGAGCGGACGTGCGGGATCGAGACAAACCAACGCCAGACGAATTCCCGAATTTGTTCGCTCGACGACGCAAGAAAATCCCGGTCCAAATAATTTCAACGTCGAAATAAATTTTTGCAAAGCGAAGTGGCAATCGACAATGGGATCTTCTGGCGACGCGACTTTGTTTTCACGTTTCCAGGAAAGGTAATCGATGAAGCGCGCGTCCCATTTGCTCCAAATGTGGCGGAGTTCCTTTTCGGGCGGCGTGGTTTCGGCGATTAAATTCTTCGCAATCACGTGCGGAGTTCCGCCTTCAGGCGGTCGGGACGTCGCGCCGCCTGAAGGCGGAACTCCAAACCTTTGCGACTGGCCATCACCCAAAACCTCAGCCGTTGTTCTCAGAAGTGCGATGATTGACTCGAACGTATCGCGAATTTCTTCAAATAAATAACCGGTCAGGTCGGATGATTCGTTGGAGAATAAATTAATTTGTTCCAGAGAACGCTCGCCCTCACCCCGGCCCTCTCCTCCGAGGAGAGGGAGAATTGGATTCAGTCGTGAGGTGATTTCATGCGGCGGATTCTTTAAGCGATTCGGCAAAACCTGAACCGTCGATTTGCTACGCCGTCTCTTGGGGGCGAGGGCGGACAATCCTTCCGATGCACTTTGAAAAAGCTCCTCGCGTAACTCCGGTGAAAAAATCTGCCGCGCGCGATCGGCCAAATTATGCGCTTCATCCACGACCAGAATTTTGTCCTCCAAATCTTCCAGTTGATTCAGCGAAACGCCCGGATCAAAAACGTAATTGTAATCGGCGACCACGGCATCGGCGCGCGAGGCGAGTTCGAGTTGAACTTCAAACGGGCAAACTTTTTCGCGCTTGGCTTCGTCGAAAACCACGCCGGGTTCGTGATGCGGTTGGGTTTCGATCAGGTGTTCGAGCAATTGGGATTTCTCCATTTTCTCCGGGTAATTCTTCGCGTAAGGACAAAAATCTTCGTGGCAGATGATGCGATCATTGGCGCACATTTTTTCTTTGGAACGCAATTGCAACGTGCGAAATCCTCCGTCGCGATTCATGGCGATGAGCGCGTCCGACGCCATTTTTTGCTGCAACGTTTTTGCTGTCAGAAAGAAAAGTTGTTTTCCAGTGGTGAGCGCCTGGGCCAGTGCGGGATGAATTCCTGCTGCGGTTTTCCCGGAACCCGTTGGCGCTTCCGCCAAAAGATTTTCCTGTGAGCGGACGGCGCGTTCAACTGCTGTGATTAGTTGCGCTTGGCCGGGACGAGGTGATTCGTGCGGAAAAGGAAGAGTGGCTGCGATGAACGCTTTCTTTTTGCGAACAACTTCTTCGGATTTCCAGATCGCGAGTAATTGATGCAGCCGCGTTTCGATTTCCTTTTCCTGAACAGATTCGTCGTAGCTGATTTCAAACGGACATTCCCGGCCAGTCGCAATATCGACATAAACCAGCGAGCCGTTGATGGGCGCGTAACCGCGCAGCCGCCAGAGGTGGCAATAAATTAAGAGTTGTTGCCGATGACGCGTGAAGCCCGGCCCAAAAGGACGGACGTGAGTGTGCGGCGAGTAAGCGGATTTAAATTCTTCGATCAGCCATTCGCCGCTCGCATTTTGGATGCAGCCATCCAGACGCCCGGTGATCACAGCTGTCCAATCTCCGAAAGGGATTTCTGTTTCGAGATGAATCTCGCATCGGTAGGAGGAATTTCCCGCGCACCGTTTTTGCAAAATTTCAGAGTGCAATTCCGCGCCGAGGCCGAGACGATTCCAGCTTTCACCTCGTTCAAAACCCACGCGATGAACACGGCTGCTCTCCGCCAGTTCGCGAACAGAAATGGATAAAACTTTTTTGGATTCGTCGAACCTCAGCGGCACGGCGGAAGTTTAGCAGTCGAAAAACAATCCGCCAGTCGCGCGAATGTTCGCCGATGATCAAATAAAATTCGAGGGGGTTCTTCTTACTTCAGCGAAAAGG
>JBBQAX010000383.1:0-3773 GCA_038316905.1 Verrucomicrobiota bacterium
GCCGTAGCCAACGTGCGCGTCTGGCATGAGCGCGCCCGCCACCGAGATCGGCAACAGACACGCCTTCTCCATCTGCATCACAGCCTCGTGCTCCAAACCTTCGCCCCACTGCCGATACTTCACCGGTTCGGCGCGCGGCGGTGGTGGCGCACTGAGCAACGCCTTCGCAAACTCCCCGCGCAATGCGTCATCCACGAACGCCGCCGGATGGGCGACAATAGCCGCGACCTCCGCGTGCAACCGCGACTTGTCGCCGCCGCCGAGAATAAATTTGGCAATAAAATCCGTCGCGCGCCTTGTGGCTTCACCCAGCGGCACGCCGAGCCGGAGAAAATCTTTGGTGTTCATAGTCAGTAAATAGATCGGCAAAAATTGTTTATGTTTATCTGTCAGAATCAGTTTTAACCCTTTAAATAAAGGCTTTTAATCCATTTCAAGATCGGCAAGTTTATCGGCAAAATTATGGCCTCGCGACGACTCTTCGACAACCCAGCCGATTTCGAACCGCTCTTGCCCGAAGACCGGGATGGACGGCTCGCCGCGCTTGGCCTCGAACTTCTTCGTCGCGCCGAACGGCTGCGCGGGACGCTTCAACCTGTCACACGCCGCAGCGTCGCCGCGTTGGTGCGCTCAATGAACAGTTATTACTCCAATCTCATCGAGGGCCATCGCACCATGCCGCGCGACATTGACGCCGCGCTCGCCCATAAATTTTCGTCCGACTCCAAACGACGCGCGCTCCAACAACTCCACCTCGCCCACTTCGAGACGCAAAATTGGATGGAATCCGCCGTGGACAAAATGCCTGCCGTGCAAATCTGCTCCGCCGAATTTCTTTGCCACGTTCATCGCGAATTTTATCAACGCCTGCCCGCTTCGCTCCGTCAGGTCAAAGGACACGACGGCAAATTGCATCCTGTTGCGCCCGGCGAACTGCGTGTGTCCGAAGTCAGCGTTGGCCGACACGTCCCGCCCGCGAGCAAACATCTGTCCGCGTTCCTGCGCCGCTTCGCCGAATTCTACAGCCCGCTCGTGCAACCGACGCCGCAAGGTTTCGTCGCCGCTGCGGCCGCGCATCATCGACTCGCGTGGATTCATCCGTTTCTCGACGGCAACGGTCGCGTCACCCGCCTCTTCACCCACGCCTGGCTGCGCAAAGCCGAGGCCGACGCCGACGGACTCTGGACACTCTCACGCGGTTTCGCCCGCCAGCAAACCGATTACCACGCCGCACTCGCCAACGCCGACGAACATCGCCGCAACGATCTCGACGGACGCGGCGCGCTCACTGACCGCGGCCTCGCGGCGTTTTGCGAATTCACCCTCCGCTCCGCGCTGGATCAACTCGACTTCATGCGCGAATTGCTCGACTTCGACGGCATGTCGCGCCGCATTGTCGGCTTTGCGGAACGGGAGGAATCCGCCAGCGAACTTCCGTCCGGCGCAGCGCTCGTGCTGCGCGACGTATTTCTGCGCGGCGAAATTTCCCGCGGCGACGTGGCCCGCATCGTCGGCGTCTCACCGCGCACCGGCCAAACCATCACGCGCGAACTGCTGGCGCGGCGACTCGTGCTTTCCGATTCCCCCAAAGGCGCGCTCCGCCTCAGTTTTCCGTCTGACGCCGCTGCAAGTTATTTTCCAAATCTCTACCCGGCGGGAGCGGAGTAATTCTTCGCGCGCCGCGTGGCTTCACCCAGTCGCACGCCGAGACGGAGAAAATCTTTGGTGTTCATGCACGATTGCGGATTAACCAAGAAGTTGTTTAGAAATCTGCGTTCCAAGTTGCGCAAGCGAAGTCCCCAATCGTTGAACTTCTGTTGCAGTAATCAAAATTTTTCTTCCCACGACTGCCGAATGATCGCTGGTAACTTGAATGTAATCATCATCTACAACCCCCATCTTGTGCGCCAGCAGATGACGTTTCTCAAAACACTGGCAAACAAACTTCCATTCATCCGGTTTTAGGAATGAAGACAGGTCGAATCCAAATAATTTTTGAAGTCGCTTTTGCGCTCCTCTGAGATTTTGAAATCTTACGTCTTTGGCTTCCTCAAGATTTGATGCTTTTGGCGAAGCGACACTACAGATTTCTCGTCCGAATCCGTCGAATGCTGACACAAGATTTTCGAGCGCATCGCCAATTAACCGTTCTGCCATAGCTGGCTCTTGGCTCTCCGCCAAAACGAGCATTTTTCCTATAAACTCAATGTTCTTTTTGAGAATGGTGATGGAATTGTGAGAGCCACAGTCGGGACAGAAAGCGAATTCTCCATAAATCGCGTAAAGCAAAGTGCATCGATCACAAGTGACATCCGTTTCAAGTTTCTTCTCGTAATAATAACGGATCGGCTCAGGCGAATTCGGTTGCACTTTCATGCTGATGCTCAAACCAAATGGACCTTGCGGCCGAGTTTCAAATTCGAGCTTCTTCAACTCGCCATGCAATATTTCGCCGAACTTCCGCATCGCTACAGATCGAGCGTATTTAATCTGTTCCTTGGTATAGAAATGATCATGCCCTGCTATATGCCCGCAATAAGCGCAATGGCATGGAAGATTTTTTCCAGTAAGGCCAGTTCCTGACTTCACTTTGAAAACCTTTTTACATTTTGGGCATTCCCGCGCAGTTAAACCTTTTTCGTCACGTCGAAGAGTGACGCTTACCTGCATTCGATTTGGCAAATTGAAACTCATTTCAATGGCTTAGATCATATTGATTTTTGTGGAGAGAGCGAGCGTTGACGCCCGCTCTCCCGATTGGGTCAAGGCACTGCCTTGTCATTCATTGAGAAACAATTTCCACTCCGCGATGCCGTGCGCATTGCGAATGAGTGCCGTCACCGGCAGTTCTTTCGGCGCGCGCGGGACGTTGAGCAAATTCAATCCGGCTTCGTGCGGGAGGCGGTTGCCCTTTTTCGAGTTCACCGCTTTGCTCGCCCAGACGCAGTTTTCCCACGCATCTTTTCCGCCGCGCGAACGTGGCAAAATGTGATCGATACTGCCTTCCTCCGGCTTCAAAATTTTGCCGGTGTATTGGCAGCGATTGCCGTCGCGCTCGCGAAGTGTGCGCGAGCAAAACTTCGGGCGCTTCTTCGGCACCCTGGCGAAGTTGGCCAACACAATCACGGTCGGCAGGCGGATCGCGCCGCGCACGGTGTGAATCGCCTGATCTTGTTCGCGCACAGGCAGCGTGATCCATTCGTCCCACGGAACGGGACGAAGTGCTTCCGCACGCGCGCTATCCCCAAAGACGATCTCCAACGCGGTCGCGACGCCGGTTGCCATTTGGCAAATCGCATCTGCGGGCGTGCGAATGTTAATCGCCTGCCAGTTGCGGTTGAGAACCAGAACGGTCGCTTTATTTAATTTGTCGCTCATAAAAATCCTCAATCGTAGCAACCGACGTAACGAGGCTCTGATCAAATCTCGTTTCGCGTTTCACACATCACCGTTGCGATCAAAGACAAAACCTGATGGTGATGAGAAATGAGCCTCCTCACGTCGGCTGCTACTATGCTGTTGGTGTTTGCTCTTTGTTGTTATGGATGCGGTTTCAGAAGACTCGAAGCGCCAACCGCCGTGGCTCGATCCAATTCTGAGTCGATAGTTGGTTGAAAATCGTTATTTCATCCCAGGGCTGACGCATACCAAAGATTTTTTAATTTTTGAATGTACAATGTAAATACAATGCGTAGTTAAGTGGGGATGCAAAGACATCCCCACTTAAAGAACGTCCCGAAAAATCAGTTTGTCAGTCTCATCAGCCTGCTGGA
>JBBQAX010000384.1:0-3767 GCA_038316905.1 Verrucomicrobiota bacterium
GAGCATTTCTTTAAGTTCGTCGGGGCTCAGCGGATAGGCCGCCATTTCTTCATAACGCAATTCGCCCTTGTCGCGCTTGATGTAGCCGAGCACCGAACCATTGAGCAGCACGGTCAGAATCGGCACATCGGCAATCTGATACCAGGCCTGCACCACCGAGGTGATGACGTAGAGCGGAAAACGCAGCGTGTTCAGCACAACGGGCAGCTTCAAATCGTGAATCGCCTTCACCCCTTTTTCGACGGAACTGGAAATGAAATCTTTGCCGTGATCCTCGAGCAACGCCGTGCCGTCGAGGTCGAGCGCGAGAAATGCCTTCGACAAAACGCTCGTGCTGGCGAATTTCTTCAACGGCTCCATCCATGGCGCAAGGTCAGGCATATATCTATGGAAACTTTTCTCCGGTCCTAAGTTTTAGTCAACGGGTGGAAGACTAAGCGGTCGCCAGCTTTGCGCTGCCGATCCTGCTCCCAATCGCGTCACACTGGTTTGATTTGGTTTGATTCACCTTGATTCGGTAGGGACGACTTCCCCGTCGCCATAACATTGTTCTTCACCGGCAATCCGAGAATCTCCCGTGTTTGCTGTTCCTCCTCATCCGGGCTGAGACATTTTTCGCAAATCTGTTCTCGCACTTTGCTGTTCTTTACCCAACGCAGGAAATGCGACACCAACTCTTCTTCCGACCACTCTTGTTTTTCTTTCAACTGTTCCTGCTCCAGTTTCAAGCGCGCTGCGCTGTGATCACCGCCCCGCAATTCCACGATGTCCTGGGAAAGCGACCGCAGCGCTCGCAGCTTTCGCCGGAACTCGTCATTTGCTTCGCCGTCCCAACCCGACAACATCCCTGCGTAACGCGCCGTCAGCGTCATCGCCAGATGGTCCGCCAACGAACCTTCCGCCGCTTCGCTGATTTCTTTGGCATCGGCGGCGAGTTCACGCGTTTGCCAGACTGTTTCCTGGCGCGCTTCCCAATCGCGATACCCGCCCAGCTTCCATTCGGACAAATTCTGCTCGTTGATTTCGCGCGCGCTGAAACCCTCAGCGAGGGTCTGCTTTACAACGGACAGACTGTTCAACCAGTGGACAAGGTGGGTTCCGAGTTCGCCATCTGCCAGCCGACGATTCAATTGCTCGCGAATCTCGCGCGGCAACCTTCGGCGCAAAAACTTTGGGAAGAATCCCAAACCCGCGAACTGACGTTGCAGCAAACTTTTGATATTTGCCGTCAATGTCACAAGCTCGCGCCATTCTGTTTTTACAACGGGAACACTTTCGCGGCGATTGGTCGGACGTTGATTCAGGATTTGCTTCGTAAAATGTCTCCTTGAAAGCGCATAGCTTTCGCAGCGTGGTCGGACATTACATCGCTGGAACAGCTGGCGCGGATGAATTGAAGGCGGCGCTGGACGGTCTGGAATAACTACAGTTTTGTTGGCCGGACACAATCTTCCGTCACCAATTTCTTTGGGTCTGGATAATTTTTTGGCACGCCGGGGGCGGTGACGGGGTCGCCTTTTTCAATTCGTTCGGCGACTTGTTGGTTCAGGGTGAGGAGTTGGGCGAGGAGATCGCGTTTGGGGCTGAAGCCGTAGGCGGTTAGGACGGCGGAGTCGAGGGCGGCGTGGGCGTCTTTGAGCGGGTTGGCGCCGGGGAGTTCAAGGGTGCGATAGAGGGCGCGCAGACCACCTTTCATTTTTGACAACGCCTCGGCGCGCACGCGGCGGACTTCGCGTCCGGCGGCGGCGACGGCTTCGATTTTTTTGATGTCGGCGACGGAAAGTATCCCGGAGGGATTCGAGAAATTAGCCGGGGGTAAGGACGAATGGACGTCACCCCCGGATGATATGTCCGATCGAGAATTCACCCCGGATGGGGTGATGGATGGCGACGTTGCTGCGGAAGTTCCGGCAACCCGCCGGGTTGCGGGTGAATTGGGGGTCGATTGTCCGGGGGTGGCGCCAATCTCGCCTGGCTCGTCCGGCTTACCCCCGGCTAAGTTCCGTTGTCCTTTCAGGACGTCTTCAAATTGCGCCCACGGGAAGGTGTCGAAAACGGATTCTGCGCTGTAACGGAAATCAGATTTCAGCTTGCCGCATTTTGTGATGAACCAGAACGCATGCAAATGGGATTGAAGTATGGCAAAACTGTAATCGTCCTCAAACGCGAAAACTTGCAACGAACTGTCTGGCCGAACCATCGGCGCCATGAATTCGAAGATTGGCCTTTTCGTTACACGAGAACACACGATGTAACGCTTCAATTTGCTAATCGCTTCAACTGTATCTACGCATGCCCGCCGAAAGAGCCACCATTTTTCCAAACGCGGTTTTGAAAATTTTTGAACAAAAGTTTCATCGTCCCCACGCTCACCTTTTCGCGCCGCGATCTGTTCCATCTTCGAAAGAACGCGGTTCCGAACATGGTCGAATGCCGCATCAAATGCGGCAGCCTTAAATTGGTCTGTTTCGCCGAAATCTATTACCCAACGTGTAAGCATTCCGTTTCCAGTCAGAAGGTCGCGACCAACGAGATGCGGAAAAATGACTTCGGAAGAATGTGAGTCTTTTGAAACGAGCTTTTCTTTTTCTGACAACACTAACACGAACCCGCGGTTACCGGGTTCTTGTCCTCGAAACACTTTTTGAGGGTTTGTATTGCACGACAGAATATTTGCTTGGCTCACATCGATCTCATCTGAAAGCGCAGAGTTAATCTGCTCACACTCGCGCACATCGAGTTCATATTCTTTTGCAGCCGATCCACCGCCGCGCTTGCGAACTTTTTTTCCAACGGCAGACGGTTGGATTTTGAACCAGAGCTTGCGGTTTTTCGGAAGCAACGTTGCGTCTTGAGTTTTCGCCCAGTTGGCAATCGAGACGTGAACATTCGCTTCACCCGACCACGGCTGGTTTTCCACGGCTTCCACAATCGTTCCGGTCTTCGCGACGTGATCGAGTCCACCGACGCGCGATTGGTTGTTGCGAATGTTTTGCGTGCCGACGAGTCCGGCGCGTCCCGCCACGGGATCGGCAGCGGTGCAAGCGGGCAGATGTTCGTGCGATTTGCGAATCCAATAAACGCAGTAGTCGGCCATGCCGGGAACTTCGGCGTAAGCGCGGCGCAACGTGTTCACGTAGTCTGGCCCGCGTTCCGGCTTGAGAAGTTTCGCGCCGAGAAACGGCGGGTTGCCGATGATGACGTCGGCTTTCGGCCATTGCGTGGGCAAACCTTCGGGCGTGAGCAGCGCGTCGGCGGCGATGAAATTTTTGTCGAGATTGTCGAGCGGCAGCGCTTGTTCGGTGATGTGGAGTTCGTCAATCGCCAGCTTGCGGGCAATCATCATCGTGACTTTGGCGATCTCGACGGCGAACGGCAGGATGTCCATGCCGTAGAAATTTTGCGCGCTGAGAAAACTTAAACGCATCTGGCCCGGTTTGTCCTGCGTCTTGAATTCGTCCATGCGTTCGAAGAGCCGGGCTTCGAGCCGTTTCATTTCGCGATAGGCGATGTAAAGGAAGCAGCAAACTTTAGGTATTTGCCGTCAATGTCACAAGCTCGCGCCATGGTAGGGATGCGTTCCACTGCACTGCTGTCCAGTTAAGAGAGTATGATAATTGATGAGGAGCCTGTGATTGTTGGGTTTTAAGGACGTCAGGTTTGTTATCAATTTGGAGTTGGGAAAGATTTTCGGTGGGGAATGACTTCTGTTTCCCCGGTTTTTGCCCAGATCACTTCGTATCTTTATCCGGCTGAGTTCGCGCGCT
>JBBQAX010000385.1:0-3766 GCA_038316905.1 Verrucomicrobiota bacterium
CTTATTCTGGCGTGATTTTGAACTGGAGGTCAGTGAACGTCCGTAGCCGCGCTCGCCAGAGCGTGGTGTTCGTTGAATATTGGAGGCTCACGCCACCCTCTGGCGAGGGCGGCTACGGGGATGCCACCGGAAATCACACCGCTCTATTCCATCGTCGGCGCAGGCATTTTTTCCCCGAGCTGGATGTACTGCCACATCGCGTTGATTTGTTTTTCGCCATTTCCCTCGTAAACATCCGTCAGCGGGCTGTTGCCTTCCTCGTCAAAATAAGATGGCATTTTGGTGATGGGATCAATGGCGGTCGGGCTGCGAATCCAGCGTTTGAAAAATTCCGGCAACAACCGTTCGCCACTGTGCGCGAGGTTAATTCCCGGCGATTCAAAAACCTGCGCCGCGCCTCCCGTGCCGACCGCGTGACACGAAACACACGAGAAACCATGTGGCGGAGCGGAAATCAGTTTTCGTCCGGCTTCAACGGCGTCTGCAACAGGAACAGGCTCAACTTTTGTGCGCGGAGAAATGCCGTGCTGCATCGCCAATCCTTCCGCCAAAAGCGCGGCGCGTTTTGTGAAAGCAGGCATTTGTGCCTCTACCCACGGACGCGGCTTGTAGGCTATTTCTCCCGCCATGAATTTCGCGGACCACTCGGGCTTCAGTTTGTCGCCAAGAATCTCGAACCGCGGAACGCCTTCAATTTTACTGTGGCATTCGATGCAATTCAGGTTTCGTGATTGCCGTTCTGCGAATTCGGACGGCACATGGCGCTTCAACGAACTGTGATCCGTGGCGGCGAACGCCAGCATTGCATCACGATCCTCGCTGGAGAAATCGAACTGTGGCGTAGTGGAATTTTTGGCAGACTTTTCAGCCAGGCAACCACTTTTCCACTCCGAAATTTTGGCCAATGTTTTCGTCGCAAACTGGTTTTCCAACTTCAGCGAGTGACAATTCAAGCAACCGGAAGTTTGCACGAGTCGCTTTCCACGCTCTGTCATCGCGGTCGTCGTGACAGGCTGTGGCTTTGCTGACGAACTTTGTGAAGTAAGAAATGCGGCGAGCTGCTCGCGTTGGTCGTCGCTCAATTTGAAACGCGGCATTCGCGTCCAGCCGTAATGCAAATCTGGCTGCTTTAAAAAATCAACCAGCGCCCCTGCGGCAAATTTTTCGCCCGCTTGTTTTAAAGAAATCTTGTTCTCATCAACTTTAGCGGATGCGTCCGGCTCGTCGTGGCAGGCCGTGCAATGCAAGACGGTGAACAAATTTTTTCCCGCTTGGGCTTGTTCCGGTTCTGGATCTTTTTTCGCACTGTTTTTTGAAACGAATTTTAAGGAAGCCAAATACGCCGCGATCGCTTCTGAGTTTGCTTTTCCCAACGCACCATCGAACATTTTTGGCATGTGTGCTGACGCGCGCATGGCTTTCGGATCTTCAATCCAACGCGCCATCCAGTCCTGATTTCGTCGCGAGCCGATACCTTCGAACGACGGCGCATCCATCGCGAGTTCGGGCATCCCAGATTCCGCGCCGGTGTGACATTTGCCACAGCGATGTTCGACGAACAATTCGCGTCCACGCAGACTTTTTCGACCCAACTGCTCTTCATCCGTAACGAAATGTGCCAGCGCATTGAGAGGAATTGGCTGGGCAAAACTGCCCTTTGGTTTCCAGTTCAGACGAATAGAGGCGTCGCCATTTTCAGGAGCGGTAAAGGTGGCAAGAAAAAGATTCGTCCCTTTACTTAAGCGAATCGGTTTTGACATCGCGGAAACAGAATTGGTCCCGGTGACATCCAAAACTGCGACGCCATTGATCATCAGTTTTAAGGCACCGTTGAGCTCAGCCTGAAAAGAATAATCGCCCCGTAGATCGGCAGAGATGAAACCATTCCAAACTGCGGTGAATTTTCCGGAGGGCAAAAATGGCGTGGGCGTTTGGCCTTCGGGAACGAACAACCGGACATTTTGCGCAGTCGCAACCGCCGATTTTTCCCCCGTTGAATAAGTTACGGAAAGTCCCGGCACCGGCTTTTGGGCAAGGCCGCCTGACGCGAAGAAAACCATGCACGCCGCGAAAACGAATATTCGCAATCTTGTGGTGGTCCGAAACGGCATTCGCATTTTGAATAATTAACAAAGGCGGAAAGAACGCGTCGAGGCGCAATTCAATGCAGCCAATATTTTGCCCGTCGTCCTTACCGGCAGTTGGCCTGTAGAAACTAACTCGTTAAGAGGCTTCGAGAGGGCGGGCTTGAGGCGCAGAAAATGCCGTCCTACTGCTCAAGGGACTACGCTGGCCGTCATTCGCCGTTGTTTGCGCATCAGCAAAAACATGGACAACGCGCCGCTCAAGGCAAACAGCACCATCAGCGGATACCAGGCGTTCCATCCATATTTGGCGAACATTTTGCCGAAGATATAAAGGCTCAAAGCGGAACCGTAATATTGAAATGAATCAATCACGCCCGCAGCGCAGCCTGCCATTTTTTTCCCGCCAATGTCCATCGGGGCAGCCGCGCCGACGATGGAATGAGTGGAGTTCACCGTCACGGCGGTCAGAACGAGAAACATTCCGCCGAGAAAAATTCCGAGCGGACCCGGTTTGATGATTCCAGAAAACATGGCGATTGCCGCACAGGTGATGACGACGGCTTCGAGCAGATACAAACTAAACGCGACTGGCGAACGCGCTCCTTTGAAAAATCTGTCAGAAATATATCCGGACGCGATGGAGCCGACAATCGCGGCGGCGGTCATCAGGTTCAAAGTAATCATCACCGAAAGCGGTTTGGAATTCATGTCGATGCCCAGATGCTCGACGAAAAACATGACGGACATTTGGTCGGAGCTGTGTCGCACCGCGCCGGTGCTGGCGTAGGCGGCGGCGTAAAACCAAACGAACGGATGGCTGAAGATATATTTGAATGTTTCCTTGAGGGTGACGCGGGTTCCGGCGCTGTTGTCGATTTCGTCCTCGATGGCATGGGGAAATCCGGCTTGCGCAGGTTCTTCTTTGACGGAGAAAGCCATGAAGACCGCAATGATCGCGACGACAAATGGCGGGACGATAAACAGCATTCGCCAGTTACCGGGTTCCACGACCCATGTGCCGATTCCCCAAATCGTCAGGGTGAATCCGGCGAGAATAATTGGCCCAAGAGTGTTCGCTGCGAATTGCCCCAACTGAATCATGATGCCAAAAATTCCGGAGAAAGTGCCGCGTTCGGTTCGCGCGAACCAGGCCGCGTTGATTTTCACCATGCCCGGCGCGCCGCACGATTGGAACCAGCCGTTGATCAACGCGATCAATCCAAATGTCGAGACGGTGCCGATGAACGAAGAGAATCCAAAAATCAAATTACATACGATGGTGCCGATCGCGCCAACTAACATGATCCATTTCCCACCAATCCGATCCGAAATAATGCCGTTGACCAATTGGCCGGTTCCGTACGCCAGCGACCAGATGACCCAGATATTGGCGAGGTCGGTGGTGTTGAAATTAAATTCCTCGCGCATGCCCGGCCCGGCAAAACGGAAATTATACCGGCACATGTAATACGAGGCATACATCAGGCCGAGCGCTCCCCAATTCAGACCGCGGCGGGCACGAAAACCGGGAGGATGAACAAGTCGAATGTTTGCCATGACGGGGCGGAGAGTAGGAAAACGAAACTAAGGCGACAATCGAATTTGCAGACTAAATCACGACGCGAGTTGAAACGTGCAGCACCGTCTAAAATTCTTAATCATAATCCTAATCTTACTCC
>JBBQAX010000386.1:0-3759 GCA_038316905.1 Verrucomicrobiota bacterium
AACGCCCTTGATGATCGTTGGCGAAAAGATGAAAGCCTGCTCCGATCTGTTTGAGGTTGCTGACGCATTTGACGCGATCCGCTTTCAAACGCGCCCGCGAAATTGCTGGCAACATCAAGGCACCAAGGATGGTGATAATCGCCATAACCAGAATTAGTTCCAAAAGAGTAAACGCCCGGGGTTTCATAACGAATTTTGGGAGCATGACGAATGCCGCACATTTTTAAAGCGAATTGTTGCGCGCCTATCCCAAAAATAGCGTGAACCACACACATTGAAGGAAAATTTCACGCATCAACCTCGAATGATGCAGATGCAAATCAACGCGAAGGCGCAAAGAAGCGAAGACGCAAACTAAGTCTGGTTTCGATCAATCCGACGTTCATCAAACCGGCTGCCAATAAATATCAGAAAAGTTTTTTCGGCCCCTTGCGTCTTCGCGCCGTCGCGTCCTTGCGTTAAACCCCTTTCTACATGGATTCGGTTAAGGTCTTTCACATCGGTGGAGAAATCGCAGTTGCACTCTTCCGACAGCTCAAGGTTAACTCTCCGCATGTTAGCCAAAGTCTGTTCCGCAGCCGTCAACGGCATTGAAGCCTACCCGATCGAAGTCGAGGTGAACGCGGGTTGGGGCGATACGCTGATTGTCATCGTGGGCCTTCCGGACGCCGCTGTGAAGGAATCGCGCGACCGCGTCAGCACTGCATTGGGCAATTCCGGTTTCAAATTTCCGATGGGTCGCACGACCATCAATCTCGCGCCAGCCGACATCAAAAAAGAAGGCCCGAGTTTTGATCTGCCGATCGCAATTGGGATGCTCGCCGCCAGCGAACAAATCGAAAGCGATCAACTCGATAATTTCATTATGGTGGGCGAACTCGCGCTCACCGGTGCGGTGCGACCAGTCAAAGGTGTTTTGCCCATTGCCCTTCGCGCCAAGGCCGAAGGAAAAACCGGTGTTCTAGTTCCGGCAGAAAATGCGGCAGAAGCGGCGGTCGTCGCAGGACTTCAGGTCATTCCGATTCAGAACTTGCGGGAAGCCACCAACTTTCTCGAAGGCGCAATCAAAATTTCGCCAACCCAGGTCGATCTCACCAAGCTTTTCGAGCATGTGCAAAATGACGAAAATGATTTTGCCGATGTCAAAGGACAAGAGTCCGTGAAACGCGCTTTGGAAATCGCGGCGGCTGGCGGCCATAATTTAATTTTAATCGGCCCTCCGGGAACCGGGAAATCGATGTTGGCGAAGCGTCTCACCACCATTCTCCCGCCGCTCACGTTGGATGAAGCTCTGGAAACCACGAAAATTCATAGCATTGTTGGGCTGCTCAAACCGTCCCAGGCGCTGGTCACGCAGCGTCCGTTTCGTGCGCCCCATCACACGGCGAGCGATGCCGGTTTGCTCGGCGGAAATATCAATCCGACGCCGGGCGAAATTTCCCTCGCGCATCACGGCGTTTTATTTCTCGACGAATTGCCGGAATTCAAACGCAGCGTTTTGGAAACGATGCGTCAACCATTGGAGGAAGGAACTGTCACCATTTCCCGCGCGGCAGGCACGATGACTTTTCCCGCGCAATTTATGTTGGTCGCCGCGATGAATCCGACGCCGGACGGAAAAATGCCCGGCGAATCGCGCAGTTCGCCGCGTGAAATTCAAAATTATCTCGGACGCATTTCCGGCCCGTTGCTCGACCGCATTGATTTGCACGTGGAAGTTCCGGCGGTAAAATTCCGCGAAATTTCCAGCAACGAACGCACTGGCGAAACTTCCGCTGAGATTCGCGCCCGCGTAATCTGCGCCCGCGAACGGCAGCATCGCCGTTTTGCCGAAAAGAAATCCATCACCTGCAACGCGCGCATGGGCAGTCGCGAATTGAAAACGTTTTGCGAACTGGATGAATCAACGAAAGAACTTTTGAAATTCGCGATGAGTGATTTGAATCTGAGCGCCCGCGCCTACGACAGAATTTTAAAAGTCGCCCGCACCATCGCTGATCTGGCTGGCGCAGAAAAAATCGCGAGCGAACACGTTTCCGAAGCGATCCAATATCGCTCGCTGGATCGCCAGCTTTGGACTTAGCAGACGCCAGCGCGAAACACACAGGCAGCTTTGCATTCTTTGCTTACCAAATTCTCCTATCCAAAATGGAGTAGCAAACACCCGTAGAAACGGACGCAACCTTGCGTTATCCGTCATCAATGATGGTTTGTCCCATCGGAAATTAAATCGTTGGCGAAAAGCGACGAAGAGGATCTTTATGATTGAAAATAATTCCGAAAATTTCGACACCACCGGTCGTCGCCGCTTTTTAAGAAACATCAGCATCGCCAGTGCGGGTGCGATTCTCGCCCGAAACTTTTCATCCACGCCCGCAGTTGCGCAGGAAAAAAGTCCGCCGGTCGAAAACACCGGGACTGTTCCGCGCCGCGCTTTTGGAAAAACTGGAGTGCAAGTTTCCATCATCGGCATTGGTGGACACACGATGGGCGAAGCGAAGATTGAAGCCGAAGCGATTCGCATTGTTCACGAAGCGATGGACGCGGGCGTAAACTTCATGGACAACGCGTGGGAATATCACGACGGCCGCAGTGAAGAATGGATGGGCAAAGCGTTGCAGGGCCGACGCGACAAGGCATTTCTGATGAGCAAAGTTTGCACCCACGGACGCGACGCCAAAGTCGCGATGCAACAACTCGAAGAATCGTTGCGTCGTTTGCAAACCGATCATCTTGATCTCTGGCAAGTGCATGAAGTCATTTACGACAACGATCCTGATTTGCATTTCGCGAAAGGCGGCGTGATGGAAGCCATCGCGCAGGCGAAGAAACAAGGCAAAGTTCGCTTCGTCGGATTCACCGGCCACAAAGATCCGTCGATCCATTTGAAAATGCTCACGCATGATTTTCCATTCGATGCGTGCCAGCTTCCGCTCGGGCCATTCGATGCGACCTTCCGCAGCTTCGAGCAAGATGTCCTTCCAGAATTAAATCGTCGCGGCATTGCACCCATCGGGATGAAAAGTTTGGGCGGCACCGCCGAGTCCGTCAAAAAAGGCGTGCTCACGGCGAAGGAAGCGCTCACCTACGTGATGTCGCTGCCGATTGCCACGCTGGTCAGCGGAATAGATTCGCTCGACGTGTTGCGAAAAAATCTGGAGATCGCGCGCACCTTCACGCCGATGAAACCGGAGGCGATGCAGGCGTTGCGCGAACGCGTTGCCAAGTTCGCTGCGGACGGACGATTTGAACTCTACAAAACTTCCAAACGTTTCGATGGCCCACCCGGACGCAAGCAACATGGATTTCCATCGCCGGAAGAAATGCCGGGTTAACAGGAAATTAATTCGTCATGAATAAGTCAGCGCAACTTTCCGATGCAGAATAAATGTTTCTCGCCGCGGATGAAAATATTCCCATCGCTGATCGCCGGGGACGGAAAACATTTTTCGCCGAGTTCATTTTGCGCGACCAATTGATATTCCGCTCCCGGTTTCACCACGCGCATCACGCCGTTGTCATTTAGGAAATAAACCAGGCCATTCGCGGACACGAGCGACGCGTGATGTTCACCCACGCGTTCCTGCCAGAGAAGTTTTCCGGTCGCAGCCTCGAAGCAATGCGCCACGCCGGAATCCGACACGATCAGAAAATAATCTCCTTCGATAATCGGCGACGGAACATACGCCGCGCCTTTGTTCGTGCGCCAGACGATGTGCGTTTTGGTCACGTTGTTGGTTCCATCGGGACGAATCGCCA
>JBBQAX010000387.1:0-3747 GCA_038316905.1 Verrucomicrobiota bacterium
GCTCTAACCAATTGAGCTACGCCCCCGCGATGGGCTGAGGAAACTAGAAGATGTCGTTTTCCAAGTCAACGGACTTTTCAAAAGATTCGGGCAGCAGACGCCAAGGAGGTGGGGGTGGAGAACCCCGCTGAAGAAACGTACCGCCACCCGAATCGGGGCGATGCTAGATTTTCAATTCTACCTTGTCAATTCAGTTACCGGTCGTTCTATCTTCGGACACCGCAATCATATCGAACGTTACGTTTTTACCCGCGCGCCCGACTCCTTTGACCATCGCTTTCGATGCCGCAGGCGGACGCGTGGGATTGTAGAATTTCGGGCGCAATTCATTCAGCTGCGCGCTCGCGCCTCCGTCGGTTACGTAGTAAGTCGCTTTCACCAGCGAATCGAAATCGCTCCCCGCCTCCTCGATGATCCGCTTTAACGATCCAAACATCTCCGTAATCTGCTGTTCAGGATCATTCGGCGTTTCTCCGTAAAGACCCGAGACGTAAACCAGTCGCCCGTAATTGACACGGGTGACTTTGCTATAAACGTTTGAAGGCTTGAACTCGGGCGGGGTGAGATAACTGACCGATTGCTTAGCCGCACGATTTGCTGGCGCTGCCACAATCATCTCGATTTCAATTGGCAATTTCGGGCTGATCCAGTCAACAAAAACCAATGGTGGAATCGTCGCGCCGGAGTAGAAAGCTGCGATCTGACGTTTTGCGGTTTCCGCACCGCTCGCCGGATCGATAAAACATTTAATTTGCACGACATCTGATTTCTTCAGCGCCAAAAAATCTAATGTCGCCTGCAAGCTTTCCAATGTCTTGGCCGTAGCGTCGGCAAGTTGGCCTGGCTTTGCCTGCCCGGAAATGTAAATCACGCCACCGGGCGATAAGATACTCACCGATGCAAAACGCACTCCATTCTCCGATTGTACCGCTCCGACGCGCTTCGCTGAGGGAACGTTTTTACATTGCGCCACGGCATCCATCGCCACCAACGCCTCCGGATGCGAAAGCTTTCCCACCACAAAAGTGACCGTGGGTTTGAAACCGTTTTTAAACTTCTTCGCAAAGATCTTTTCCGCCTCAGCCACAGTCTCTAACCGCGCTGCGCAAACATTGATCTTCACGATACGCTCCACGCTCGAATCCACTTCATTCAACACTCGCGAGAGATTCTTAAGCGTCAGCTCGATTTGTTTGGCGCTGTTTCCTTTGCCGACAATTTGCCCGTTCTTATTGACCGGCAAAATTTGTGTCGTGTGCGCCAGCGGAACACTTTCCGCCACCACTGCGAGAGATGTCCCCGTGCTGGAGTCAGCGCCGATGAACTTTGGCGCGGCTTGCGTCGGCACCGTTGCCACCAGGAAAAACAGCGTCAGAATAATTTGGAAAACGGGCTTCATGTTAAGAATGTTTAACTCTGACAAAGTTCAGAGGACGTGAACAATTTTCTCCGCACTGCGCGACGCACCAAGCAAAAACTGCGTGCGCCTCCCGACGCGTTCTGCGTTAATTCTGAGCGTGAGTGAATGTCGTAAAATTGAAAACGTGGCGTTGATCGGTTTCATGGGCACAGGCAAATCGTCGGTGGGACGACTCGCCGCAGAGTTGCTGCAATTCACGTTCGTGGACACCGATGAGATGATCGAAACATCTGCTGGAAAATCAGTTTTCAAAATTTTTGAAGAGGATGGCGAAAGTGTCTTTCGCAAATACGAGCGCCGCATCCTGGCAGATTTGCAATCATTGAAACGCACAGTGATTTCCACGGGTGGCGGCGTTGGCGGTAACGAAGCGAATCTCACCAGCCTCAAACAACACGCCCTCGTCGTGTGTCTCTGGGCCTCGCCGCAGATTATCTGGAACCGAGTCCGCACCCAGACGCATCGGCCGCTCTTGCAAACTCCGGATCCGAAAGCGAAAATTCATGAACTGCTCGTGCAGCGCGAACCGTTTTATCGCCAGGCCGATATTCTCGTGAACACAGAAGTTCGATCTGTCCGCGAAGTCGCGCAGCATGTTGTCCACGAATTTCATTTTGCGATCCAACATCGTTGAAAACACTGCTCCAGGAAAAAGCCCGCGAACTCGGCTTCGATGCCTGCCGTTTCACAACGGCGAAGCCGCCTGATCACGCTCAACATTTTCAAAATTGGATCGCGGCGAACCATCACGGCGAGATGGGCTATCTGCAACGCAACGCTCACAAACGAGTCGAGCCTCAACTTGTGCTCGAACAGGCAAAAACCGTCATTTCACTCGCGGTCAGTTACAGCAATGAGACCGTCGCTGCAGAGCCAATTCCAACCACGAAGAACGTTGCTGGAATCGTTGCTCGCTATGCTCGTTACCCGGATTACCACGATATTTTGAGCGTCCGTCTGAAGGCTCTGACGGAATTTGTGAATGAACTTGGGGGAGGCGAAACGCGCTCACTTTGGTATGTGGATACCGGCCCGTTGCTCGAACGCGATCTCGCCCAGCGCGCCGGAGTTGGTTTTGTTGGGAAACACACCAATTTAATCAGTCGCGAGTTGGGCAACTGGATTTTTCTCTCCGAAATTATCACGACGCTTGAAATCGAACCGGACGCGTCCGAGAAGAATCGTTGCGGTTCCTGCTCACGTTGCATTGAGGCGTGTCCGACGAACGCGATCACCGCGCCTTTTCAACTCGACGCGCGCCGCTGCATTTCCTACCTGACGATCGAGTTGAAAGGTTCTATCCCGGTGGAATTTCGCAGCGCAATCGGCAATCGTATTTACGGTTGCGACGATTGCCTCGCCGCCTGTCCGTGGAATCGTTTTGCACGCGCCGGAAACATGATGAAGTCGCACGCCAAACCTGAATTGGCCGCGCCTGATTTGATCGAGTTGCTGGCGTTGGACGATGCTGCGTTCAAGAAACGATTCGCCGGCTCGCCCATTCTTCGCACCAAACGTCGGGGGCTTTTGCGGAATGTATGCGTCGCATTGGGCAATGTCGGCGATGCCACGTCGCTTCCTGTTTTAAAGAAAGCGGCGCAGGATTCCGAACCGCTGATTGTCGAACACGCGCTTTGGGCGATCGAACAGATCACGGATCGAACCAAGATGCAGAGGGGGTGTGATTTGAAGTGGCGGTCGTAGCCGCGCTCGCCAGAGCGTGGCGTGGGCATTTAATCGACACCACGCTCTGGCTCGGCCGTACCCGTTTCGCGGACCCCCACTACAAATCACACCCATGCAGAGGGCGCAGCTTGACATTGCTCCAAACGGAGCGCCGACCCGTGGTCGGCTTAAGGGTGAATAAGCGAGGACCAGGTGGAATAAACAGCTGCTTAGAAAATGTTATACCGCAAAGCCGGTTGCAAACCGGCGCTCCGTAGCAGTGTCAAGATGCGCATAGATGCAGGGGTGTGATTAAAAGCGGGTGAGAATTTTGGAATTCGATCCTACGGACCGCGGCTGTGTTCGCGGAGAACCAGCCGCAGCGCGTTGCCAAAGAAGCACACTTGAAACGCTTCACCGCTCTCTCACTGCGAAGCGCTGCGGCTGGTCACGGACGACACAGCCGCGATCCTCACCCTCTTTTAACCCGAACTCCGAAATAGGAATGGATGCGACGCCGGGCCGGTAGCAGCAGGCATCCCTGCCTGCTGTAGAGGGCGGGCATCCTTGCCGCCCGGATGGAAGCGTGTTTTTTGGTGCGGCTCTAAAAATTCCAACCCCGTCCGCCCTGCGTGAGTTTCCTTCCGCCGGGCTGGGAAGCC
>JBBQAX010000388.1:0-3726 GCA_038316905.1 Verrucomicrobiota bacterium
TGGGATCCATTTCCGGAGTCACCGTCATCGTCAACTTTTCCGTGCCGCGTTCGATCACGAGTTCACTTGGTTGACCGGGACGTTTCTTGATCAGATCAATTAACTGCTGCTGGCCGACAATGGGGACACCCGCGAATGAAATGAAAGTGTCGTTTACTTTGAGTCCTGCCTTTTCCGCGACACTTCCATCAATCACTTGCACAATGGCGGGATGATCTTTCGGATCGAGATTCAAAATCTTAATTCCGATCAGTTCATTCGCTTCCGCCGTGAGAAGATGGGTGGTTTTGGTTCCGTTCCGTTCAACGGTGACCGGCAAAATGTTCGTGCGAGCTAATGCTGTGCTGATTTGCACCTCCTGCCAGGAACTCACACGTTTACTATCAATAGCGACAATTTTGTCGCCTTCACGAATGCCCATTTTGTATTCAGGCGATTCGGGATCGACGTAACCGATGATCGATGGATTCACGGCCACAGGTAAACCGACCACCCAGATCAGGCAGGCGATGGCGATGGCGAAAAGCACGTTCATCATCGGACCTGCAAACGCGACGAGAATCTTGGACATTGGCGATGCGGGCGGAATCTTTTCCGCAGATTCGCTGGCAGCTCCTTCCAATTGTTGAGACGTCACCATTTGCGGCAATTTCACGTAACCGCCAGCGGGGATCAGTCGCCAGGAATATTCAATGCCATCCTTCGTCCAGCCGAAAAGCTTTGGGCCGAAACCAATGGCGAACGCTTCAACTTTCAAGCCGCGTCGGCGCGCAACCCAGTAATGTCCGAATTCGTGAATGAAAATCGCCGCGCCAAACAGGAACAGTACTGCTGCGGCGACGTAGAGATAATTAAGAATTTGTAACATGAATTTTTTCCGTTCCTAGAACGGCGGATAATTTACCGAGTGAACCCTGATTTGCAACTTAGGAAACTTCTGATGCGTAGCCGCGCTCGCCAGAGCGTGGAGTTGCGCCACGCCACGCTCTGGCGAGCGCGGCTACGATCCAGCTTCCGTTCGCGCCCATGAATCTGCGGCCAGGATTTGTTCGAGTGTAGGATGTTCAACGACCTGATGCCGCTCCATCACGCCGCCAACCAATTCGCTGATTTGCGGAAAATCGATTTTGCGGTTCACGAAGGCTTCGACCGCGACCTCATTCGCCGCGTTCAACACTGCGGGCAAAGTTCCACCAACTTCCCCTGCCCTGCGCGCCAGATTGATTGCGGGAAATCGTACCGTGTCCGGCTCCTCAAAAGTCAACGTGCCGAGTCTGGCGAAATTCGTTTGCACACGTTCGCTGCCAATACGCTCGGGATAGGTCAGCGCGTATTGAATCGGCAAGCACATGTCGGGCGTGGAAAGTTGCGCGATGATTGAGCCATCAATGAATTCCACCATCGAATGGACGATGCTTTGCGGATGAACGACAACTTTCACGCGCGCCATTTCAATATCGAAAAGCCAGCGCGCTTCAATCATCTCCAGTCCTTTGTTGAACAACGTTGCGGAATCGATCGTGATCTTTTTTCCCATGACCCATGACGGATGTTTGAGCGCGCGTTCGACGGTGATTTCAGAAAACTTTTCTTTCGGCCAAAGCGTTTTGTCGCGGAACGGACCGCCAGACGCGGTGAGCCAGAGAGTGCGCACGGAACTCGCCGGTTTGTCATCGAGACATTGGAAAATGGCGGAATGTTCGCTGTCCACGGCGAGAACCCGCACGCCATGCTTTTTTGCTTCGCTCATCACGATTTCGCCAGCCATGACGAGAATCTCTTTCGACGCGACGGCAATATCTTTTCCTGCGCGAATCGCCGCGAGCGCCGGTTGCAAACCCGCCGTGCCGACAATCGCGATTAAAACAATGTCCGCTTCCGGCATCGTGGCGAGCTTCAATAAACCTTCGTCATTCGCGTAAACTTTCGTTCCCGCGCCAACGACCGATTCCAACTCCTTCGCTTTTTTGGGATCAAAAATGGAAATCGCTTTCGGCTGATGTTTGCGCGTCTGTTCCGCGAGTAGTTCGACATTGTTGCCAGCCGCCAAACCGATCAGCCGAATTTTATCCGGCAAATCTTCAGCAACTTTGATGGTCGAAGTGCCGATTGAACCAGTGGAGCCAAGTAGGACGACGTTACGCATTTTGGATTTACGATTTACGATTTACGCGACTTTTGAAAATCGAGCCGTCTTGGAGGATGCGACGATAATCGAACAAATCTCGTCTCCTTCTTTCATCAATTCTTTAAGAAGCGCAGGTTTTATAATTCCATTATCACCCAGCAACTCCATCCAAAACAGGGATTCATCGCCTTCTTCCTCCACAATACGAAGTTTGTTAATGAAATCAGCCGTCGATTTCGCACGGCAAACAGCTCGATAATTTGCTCCGACGGACGTTCCGCTTCGTAGCAGTTGAGAACCCAAAGTCTTCGCCACCCAATCATTCTTAGGCAACGTCTGGCATAACCGAACGATGCGGTTGGCGTAGGATTTGGTTCGGGCTTTCATTTGTTCGCGGGTCATATCTTTTAAATTTACGATTTACGATATTTGATTTACGAGATTTCGGCCAAAAACTACTTCCTTTGAAAACCTCCAAGGTTAAATCATTTGTATAAACATCACCCCTCCAAAGCGCGCGTAAATCGTAAATCCCAATTCGTAAATCACTGGGTCAACACATGGCGCAAATACAGATACATGAGCGGCGCGTTGAAGAGCAAACTGTCGAGCAAATCGAGAATACCGCCGATGCCTGGGAAAAGCTTTCCGGAATCTTTCACTCCCGCTTCGCGTTTGAAAATGGATTCGATCAAGTCGCCGACCACCGCGCTGGAACTCAACAGCACTCCCAAAATAACAGCGTGAAGCGGAGTCATACCAACGAGTTTATCTTTGGCAAAATGCGCGAAGGTCAAGCTGACCAACGTCGAAACCACAATCGCGCCCCCAAAACCTTCCCACGTTTTTCCGGGACTGATCCGCGGAATCATTTTGTGTTTACCGATCATGGAGCCAACACAATACGCGCCGAGATCGCTGAACTTTGTCACCAGAATAAAATAGAGCACGTAGAAATTGCCGTGAACACCCGGGAAGAAATTGATTTTCTGAATGAAGTTCAACAACCACGGCACGTACATCAGACCGAACAGCGTCGTCGAAATCGCGAGAATGCCTGACGTGCTGGTCTTGGAAACGAATTGGCGCACGCAAAGTCCCAGCACAAAGAAGATCAGGAAGCCGGTTTCGAAATCGTTGACGCGTGAAGGCGAGCCGTGAATCCCGAGCGCACCTGAGAGATGGAGAAACGTAAAAACCATCAACATGACGCCCGCAGCCACACCCCATTTCGGGAAGCAGTAAAAATCGCGCTTCTGAACCAGACCGTAAAATTCCATCAACCCCAACCCCGCGAGCGCCACCATGATGAAAAGGAAAACGTAATCCGCGATGAGTTTGTTCCCGGAAAACAGCGACCCGATCACAACGGTCCAAAGGAGGAGCGAACTGAACAAACGGCGGAAGAAAATTTTCCCTTTGGACGGCGGCGATGATGGCTTTGGTTCGGACACGTCGGAAAAGTTAGCGAACTGCTTTGCGGTGTCTAGCCTCGGTTTTTTGCACCTAGGGCGATGTCTGTTAATTCTGTTGTCCGTTGGTATTAGCGCCCTTCATTTCCGACACAGCGCGCTCCACTAATTTGTCATATCGAGCAC
>JBBQAX010000389.1:0-3721 GCA_038316905.1 Verrucomicrobiota bacterium
ATCCGTTCACATCACCGACGGCGACCATCCCTACATGAAAAACTGGTGGGTTCCCGGATTGCAAATCGGCTACGCGGAAACGTTCGTCCATCAAGTCGCCGATTTTATTCAAGGATTGAGCAGCGGCAAAATGGCCAGCCCAACTTTCAAAGACGGCCTCGCCACCGATTACGTGACCGATGCCGTTTTGAAATCCGCGAAGACACTGCGGTGGGAAAAGGTGAAGAAGGTGAAAAACAAGTAAAACAACATTTCTGCAGAAGACAAAGCCGAGGCACAAATCTCGGCTTTTTTTGTTTCCTGATTTCGAGGGTTCTGAATGGTTTGGAAAACTTACAATGAACGAATGAGCAATTGATTACTGATTCTTTGCTGGTCCCACGATCTTCCAGTCACCTTCGAGTTTTTGAATCGTCCATTTCATCTTATTGGTTCGCCCATTCCGCACCCTCCATGAAATTGTGAGATCAACCTCTGAATCTGAACGAATCTCCTGATTTACAACCTGATAGCCCAGAATCTTTGCACCTTCTCCTGCAATGTCTTCATGCGCCAAATCCTTCTCCCACTTTATTCGTTCATCGGGAACCAGGCTTGCGAGCATTGTCTGTTTGTCTCCCTTGCTCATAGCCCACGTCCACGTTTGTAACGCCGCTTCGGGCGTGGCGTAACCAGCAAAAGCCCAGGATTCCTTTGAAAAATTCGTCTGACCGCCGACGGGGGCCTGTGGCAATTGATTTTTTTGGGCGATGGAATCAGCTGTGCGCAGACGAAAGTTTTCTTGTTTGAGGCTCACTTGTTCCGATACCTGCTTGCGCAGCACGCCGACCTCGCCTCTAAGACGGAGCAATTCCGTCGTTCCCTTGCGAAGATGTTCAAGCTCCGCGATGTTTGCGGTGGACAACGACAAAGCGGAATCACGTTCGCCAATCAAAACCGAGTTTGTAGCGATGAGCTTTTTGTTTTCCTCGCCCATACGATTCATGTCGGCTTTCTGGATAAGGTATGTTCCGGTTCCGGAAACGAGGGATGCAGCAATGACGGTGCTGATTGTTTTGATGTTAATCCAATTCATGGTGGTGTGAGTTGCAATTGTTGTCGCCGCAATGGTTGTTCCCACCAGCCCCGCCGCTGTTGAGATAAGGGTGATCAATCCAATCGGCGCGGCTTGCACGGCATTCGTAGAAATCAGAACCGCCAATCCACTCGCGCCAATCGTTACATTTCGTTTCGAGAAAAATTCGCGCAAACGTTCCACGGCGCGATTCACCCGTTTTTGCGCTGCCTCTTCGCTGACGTTGAGAGTTTGCGCCATCTCGCGAGCGGACTTGCGTTCAAAGTAGCGGAGCAACAACGCGTCGCGATCTGGTTCGCTCAATTCGCCAAGCGCCGTGTCGAGGTATGGCGCGATATTTTCCCAAGCGGCATCGGGTTCGGCGGAAAGCAATTCATTCATGGCAACGGCCTCCTGTTCGCGGGCGCGACGGCGAACTTCAGTTCGGATGTTTTGCGCAGCGATGTTATGTGCGGTGCGGTGCAACCAACCGGACAACACCTTGTGATCAATCAGTTGGCTGGCATTTTTCGCGAGGGCGACGAAGACGCCTTGAGTCACGTCCTGCGCAAGATGCGAATCATTACGAACCATGCGCAGCGCGGCTGAATAAACGAAATCCACATGACGACGCACCAGTTCAGCGAAAGCCGCTTCGGATCGCTTTTCCTCATAATCACGCAGCAGTTCGGAATCAGTTGAATCGTTCACTCACCAATAGTAGCCGCCGCCGCAGAAATCGGACAGAGAACAGTCAAATGGGTCAACCAGACATCAAAGACGGCCTCGCCACTGATTACGTGACCGACGCCGTTTTGAAATCCGCGAAGACGTTGCGCTGGGAAAAATTGAAGAAGGTGAAATAAAGTGCTGCCGACTTTCAGTCGGCAGAGAAACGGTGATTAGCAAAGCGGTTTGAAAGAACACCCCGTCCGATGGATTAAGGTTCTGCCGAGTGCAACTCGGCAGCACGTTGCTTCGCCCCCGTCAGCGCGCATCCAATAATTCCACAAACTGGCGCGGTGAAAGAATTTTGGGAAACGGCGATTTAGAAATAGAATTCGCTGACGGCGATTGACGGGCAAAATGGTGTTATTATGATTACCACATGAGCAAACCAATCCAAATTAAAGGCGCATCGGAAACCTTGCGGACGCGGTTGGAAGAGAGCGCGCAGACCAATTTTCGCAGCTTGAATCAGGAAGCGTTGGCGCGGCTGGAGCGGAGCTTTGAAATGGAAGACGCGCTGACCCGCGAAAGGGATCAAAAGTGGATCGACGAAGCGATGGCGAGTCCTGTCAAGCCCGGTGGGATCAATCAACTGCGGAAAATTGCCGAACGGGTTCTCGCGAAGAAATGAGAATCAGCCACCGGTCCACGTTCGACGCGGATTTTGCCGAACTCCTCGAATACTTCCGCGACAATGCCGGAGACGCGGTTGCCTAGAGGTTTGTTGAGGCAGTGGAACGATTGGTTAAGCTGATTTCAAAACATCCACTGATGGGGCGGGAACGCCGCGATCTGAAGCCACCCGGCATCAGAAGTTTTATTGTCACCGAATTCCGCAACTACACTCTGTTTTATCGAATGGAAGGAAAGACGCTTGTTTTGCTTCGACTCCGCTACGGGGGGATGAACCTCTCGGCACTCTTCAACTGAATCCATCAAGTCGCCGATTTTATCCAGACTTGAGCGCTGGAAAAGGTGAAGAATGTGAAATAAATCTCGCGTTGTTGGGGAGGCAAACCCCGTCAAAGTCAGATGTTATTCTTTCATCGAAGCGTCGAGCATTTCGATAAACTGACGCGGAGAAAGAATTCTGATGCTTTGGAATTTTTTTAAAACCAACAAGTCTTTGTCACCGGTGACGATGACATCGGCTTTCGCCTCTCGTGCCGTGGCGAGAACCAAATCATCGTCGGCATCACGGCAAACCCGCTTGGACAAAGGTTTCGGCTCAACCAATTCAAATTCGTTGCGAAGTTCAGCAATGATTTCGTCGGCCAAAGCTGGCTCGACTTTCATTTTTTGAATCAAAGTGCCGCGAAGTTCATCGAGCAGAGAATCACAACTCACCATGCTGGCGGTGAGCAGAGTTCGTTCGTAAATCTCATGGCAAAGCCCGAGCGAAGTGAAGGATGACGCCAGGACATTGGTGTCGAACAAAACTTTCACGAGACGATTTTGAAAACGTCTTCGTCCGTATAAATGCCGTGCGCTCGCGCCTGGGCCATCGCTCGTTCCCGCAAGCTGCGAAAACGACCCAGCGCCAAGCGTCGCCGCAACGCATCACGAACAAATTCACTTTCGGTCAAGCCTTGGGTTTTTGCCGTGCGAGAAACCTCACGTCGCAACGCTGGCGGCAAACTGATGGTTAAGGTGGTTCTCATGTAAGACATATTAAGACAAGCGAGTTTAATCTTCAAGCACGAGATTAAGCGGCGGTAAAATGGCCAGCCCAACTTTCAAAGACGGCCTCGCCACCGATTACGTGACCGACGCCGTTTTGAAATCGGCGAAGACGTTACGTTGGGAAAAAGTGGAGAAGGCGAAATAGAATTTGCAAATGGGGAGCGCGCGCGTCCCGCGTGCAGGTTCGGGCGTCGCGCCCGAACCCTCGTTGCACAAACTTTTTAACTATGCTTTTAAATAAGTCAGAGAAACGAG
>JBBQAX010000390.1:0-3678 GCA_038316905.1 Verrucomicrobiota bacterium
CGTCCCGCGCTGGTGATTCAGCGGAACAATCTCGACAGCGGTCTGGCGCAAACCATCGTCACCCATGATTTCCAGCAACCTTGCCCGGCGCGGTCATCAGAGACGCGTTTTTGTCGGCGTTAATTCTGTGGAAGGCAAAACTGCCGGCTTGCGGTTGGACTCCATCATCATGGCGGACAATCTGGCAACGGTGCTGGATTCTGAAATTGATTCTGTGCTGGGAAATCTTCCGGAAATGAAAACCGTGGATGCGGCGTTGAAACACACTTTGGCGCTGGATTGAACATCGTTCCGCCTTCGGACTAAACCGGGCGCGGATCATGACCGCTGGCGCAACGCGTCCGTGCTCCTGGCTTGGTCCAGATTTTCAAGCCCCTCGTCCAACAAGCGCTCAAGCTCTGGCGTCATCACCACTTCTGTTCCTTGGCGGCGGGACTGATGCTCGCGCAACGCCTCCAGAACAACTTCATCTGATCCTTTGTAGCCGCTGGTTTGAACCCACTCCGCAACGTAATCTTCAAGATTTCGTGGCAAGACAACATTCATGCCGAAACGATAATCTGCCGCGAAATTGTGGTCAACGGGCAATTCCCCTCCGTGAAAAAGTAGCAGCCGACGTGAGAAGGCTCTGGCTTCTTCTGTGGGGCGGATTAAAAAAAACGGAATATTTGAGCCTCGTCACCTCGGTTGCTACGAATTCCATTGCAGGCGAGCGCGTCATTGCCTTTCGCATTTTGCACGCCCGGAAGTAGAACTAGACAAATTATTTGCCGGGTTTAATTTCAACGAGCCATGAAACTCCGCTACGACAACGAAGCCGTCCGCCGGTTCTGCGGCGAACGCGGCATTGCCCGGCTGGAAATTTTCGGCTCGGCGTTACGCGACGACTTTCGCGGAGACAGCGACGTGGATTTGCTCTGCACCCTCACGGCGGAAAAAGACCAGCGCTGCGGCCTTTTGGAATGGGTGGACATGCAATTCAAGTTGGAAGAAATTTTTGACCGCCCCGTGGATTTAGTCAGTCGTTGGGCCATCGAACACAGCCGCAATCCCTATCGTCGCGACGCCATTCTTTCGACCGCGAAGCCGATTTATGTCGAAGGATAAGGCGTATCTCGCCGACATTCTCGATTCCGCCCGCATCATTCAGCAGCACCTCGCTGGCCTGACTCGTGAACAATTTCTCACCGACCAACGGACACAGGACGCCGTCGTCCGCCGCTTTGAAATCATCGGCGAAGCCGCGCGCCACCTGTCGCCTGTCACGTTGAAAGCGTTGCCCGACATCCCGTGGAATCTCATGGTCGGTATGCGAAACCTCCTTATTCACGACTACGACGACGTTGATCCGAGACGCGTCTGGACGGACAGTCAGGACGATTTGCCACCGCTGATTATCAGATTGGAAAAATATCTTGCAACGCTGGAAAACCAATGACCGCGCGCCGTTTTCCTTAAAACCAATCTGAAAAGTAGCAGCCGACGTGAGAAGGCTCTGGCTTCTTCTGCGGGCGATTTAACAAACCGGAATATTTGAGCCTCATTACCTCGGCTGCTACGAAATTCATTGATCACGAGCGCGTCATTATTTCTCGCATTTTGCACGCGAACCGGAAACAGCAACGATAGATTTGAGTCGAATCATACCCCCGCGCCTCACGCAGTGAATGTCCTTGTTTAGATAATTGAGACCGTTCTTAATGCATGGCATTCAACGATTACCTCGGGCAACCATGAATACCCTCAAACGTCTCCTCCTACAACTCGCGCTCATTTGCATTCCCGGCCTTGCTCTCGCCTATCCGGTGGACTGCAACATCTTCTTCAACGGCAGCAACGCCATTCAAGTCGCGTGGAACGCCGCGCCCGGCAGCATCTACCGCCTGCAAACCAGCACCAACATTGCTGGCCCGTGGCTCGATGCGCTGCCGAATCCCGGAACCATCACCGCGACGAACAGCCAGATTTTTCAATCCCTTCCCGTCAGCGCAACCTCGCAATTCTATCGCGTCACGCGGCTCGATACCGATGGCCCGGAGATTTATCAAGTGTCGCCGCTCGCGGGCAGTATCGCCGTCAGCCAGACCGCGCCATTGCAAGCCTTGCTCCGCGACGAAACCGGCATCAACACCAACACCATTTCCCTCGCCATTGGAACGAACGCCGCCGTCACCCTCGCCGATTCACGCCTCTCCTTCACGAACGGCGTTCTCACCTTCACGCCCGGCACGAAGCAGATTCTCGGCGCGCTTGGCAGCAACGTAACCGTTCGCATTTCTGCCAGCGACACGCTCGGAAACCTGACCACGAATTTCACCTGGTCGTTTCAAATCGCGCTCCCGACCGTTCCCGCTGCCAATATCCTGTTCGTCAACGGCACAAACGTGCTCACCCTCGTTTCCACGAATGGAAATAACTTCACTTTTTCTTATCCCGGCACATTGACTGGTCTCAGCAACGGCACGCATCTCATTGACAACGATCCCATCAGCGGCTTCCCGCACCGTCGTTAGCTTTACGAATTATCCGGCGAGCAATAGCGTCGTTGTCCTCACGCGGGTGACGAAGCTGGCGGAGTTGTTGCAACAAGGCAGCCTGACCTCAGACGGTTTTTCGGAAATCGTGGATGGCGCGCAGGCTCGCTTGGTGAACCTCGGCATTCCGTTGAACCATTCGTTCGCTCTCCAGAAAGTGCTTTATCAAGACGCGAATTTTATCGTCGAAGTTCTCCCGACCAGTTTCTTGAATTTGGATGGAACCCTGAACCTCGCCCTGAATTTTGAAGGGAAAAAGCTCACCCACTTCGAAAGCTCGCTCTCGGGAACCATCAATTTCCGGTTGAACGCCCATGCGGGCGCGCAAGGCGCGTTGGATCGCAACGGCGAAACCGCCCTCATTCAGCCAGTCAAGAAAACCTACGGCACCTTGATCGGTTACGTTCCGGTTTGGGTGGATGTGATCTTTGAGCTAAACGCCGGTTACACCGCGCATCTCGAAGGGAGCGCCGATTACACGAACGGCGTGCAGGCCGTGAAAGACTTCCAGTTTGGCCGCCGCTGGAACGTGATAAATGGCTGGAGCGAAATTTCACAGAATTCGCCGCTCGGATTTACCGTCCTCGGCCCGCAATGGCAGGTGCAGGGCAGCGGCAACCTGCGCGTCTATCTCCAGCCGAAAGTCACCTTGTTGGTTTACAGTGCCGCCGGGGTCTGGGGCGATCTGCAACCTTACGCGGAATTGGAAGCACAATATCAGGCGAATCCTTTCGCGTTGGACCTCGGCCTTTACGCAGGGTTGGACAGCACGCTCGGATTGGATCTCCGCGTCTGGGATGATTCTTGGGGTGATTTGCCGGACAAAAAATTCACGTTGATTCCACGACAATCGCTTTGGCAGACGAACATCGTCGCCGCGCAGACGAATCAGCCGGTTGCCACTCCGCCGCAAATCACCAGCCAGCCACAGCCACAGTCGGTTTCGGTGGGAGGCGCGGCCAGCTTCACGGTGCAAGTGAGTGGAACGGGGCCGTTCACTTACCGCTGGCAGAAAAACGGATTGTACCTTTCGGATGACAACCGCATTACCGGCACGCGAAGCAGCACGTTGAACATTGGCAACTGCGTGGCGAATGACGCCGGGAACTACCGTGTGTTTGTCAGCAACGCGGGCGGCTCAGCC
>JBBQAX010000391.1:0-3671 GCA_038316905.1 Verrucomicrobiota bacterium
ATTCTTCGCGAAAAAAATCTTGCTGGAACAATCTGCGATCTGGAGTTTCACGAACGCGCCGTTCAAGACGTCGCCCGCGCTCTTCGCAAAAGTTTGCGCACAACTCGCATTCTCACCCACATCGGCACCGGTCAGGCGCGCGTTGAAAAAGTTGCGTCGAATCGCAGTTACATTACGCCCACTGGCGAAGTCCGATTTGATCGCACTAGCAGTACGAAGAATCCAGTCGCCATCGCGGCGAACGAAGGATTGATCGATCCGTGGCTCAAGACGTTGACCTTCTGGAGCGGCGACGAACCATTGGCGGCCCTCAATTTCTACGCAGTGCATCCGATGAGTCATTACGGCCAAGGCGAAGTCTCCGCAGATTTTCCCGGTCTCGCGCGGCGACGTCGCCAATTGGAAACGCCCGCGACCAAACAAATTTATTGTTCCGGTTGCAGCGGTAATTTAACGGCGGGCAAATACAATAATGGCGATCCGCAGAACCGCGCCATTCTCGCCGACCGTTTGCACCGCGCGATGAAACAGGCGTGGGAAAACACGAAACGAAAACGCGTCCATGATTTTGAATTTCGTGTGACGCCGCTGGAATTGAAACCGCGTGCGAGCGCGGGATTTACGCAATCGGAGTTGGAGCACACGCTCGTTCACGCCACCAAACCGTTTGATCAATGTCTCGCCGCGATGGGTTTGAGTTGGCGCAAAAGAGTTGCCGCCGGACGACCATTGCAGATTCCCACGCTCGATTTTGGTTTTGCCACCGTGCTGCTTTTGCCCGGTGAAACCTACGTGGAATATCAACTCGCCGCACAGCGCATGCGTCCGAACAGTTTCGTTTGCGTGGCGGGTTACGGAGACGCGCCCGCCGGATATATTCCGACTGAACAACACATTATTGAAGGCGACACGAATCTCGGCGACTGGTGCTGGATTGAACCCGGCAGCGAAACGCGTTTGCTCGAGGCGATTAAACAGGCGCTTCAATAATCAGAACGGACCGCGGCCGTGTCGTCCGACGACCAGCCGCAGCGTGTTGAACTGCGAGAAGCATCTGGATGTTTTAAGCATCAATATTTGCGAAGCGCTTCGGCTGGTCTGCGACACAGCCGCGGTCCGCAGGCTTGCGCAATGATTCTGTTTTCGGCTCAATCGTTTCATGAGCCGACCGCCAAATCCGCGTCGTCGCGGACTGCCGCATAATCCGCAGTTGCGCGATCTGATCGCGGAAAAACGCCGGTTCTCTTCACCACCTAATGCACAACACGCCAAGCAAGGATTTCGCGGATGGAGCGAGCGCGGATATTTGCCGCGTCGTGATGAACCGGGATTGACCCAGTTCGTCACGTTCCGATTGGTGGATTGTTTTCCTGAATCACTCCGTTCCGAATGGGAACATCTTTGGAAAATTGAAGACGATCAAAAGTGCCGCGAAGAATTGGAATCCTACCTGGATAGATCCCGAGGCGAATGTCATCTACGCACTCCCGAAGTCGCAAAGCTGGTCGAGGATGCCGTGCGGTTCTTTCACACCGAACGTTACGAATTGCTCGCCTGGGTGGTGATGCCGAATCACGTTCACGTCTTGTTCAAGGTCATGGCCGTGCCGATGGCGGAAATTTTGGAGAGCTGGAAGAAATATACGGCCGTCAAAGCAAACCGATTGTTGAACCGGCGCGGAGCATTTTGGATGGCGGACTATTGGGACACCTTCATGAGGGATGCGGAACACGAGCGAAAGACGATTTGTTATATCGAGAATAATCCTGCCAAAGCGAAGCTGGTGCAAGATCCCAAAGAATGGCGTTGGAGCAGCGCGCGATTCCGTGATGCGTTCGGCCGACTCTGCCTTTAACGGACCGCGGCTGTGTCGTCCGACGACCAGCCGCAGCACGTTGCGATGACGAGGGTGTCTGGATTTATTTAAGTGTCATTATTTGCGAAGCGCTGCGGCTGGTCTGCGACACAGCCGCAGTCCACTCACAACCTCGGCGCAGCAGGTTTGTTCGGCATGTCCCATCCATTCGCGCCTTGCGTTCTCAATTTGCGCTTGAAGACTTTATCTCCCGCCGTGACGTAGACCGTGTCGCACTTTTCTCCGCCGAAACAAAGATTTGAGCTTCGTCCGTTGGGCGTCGGCAAAATGGCGTTCACGCGTCCGGCCTGGTCGCAGATTTGAATTCCCATTTTCGTCGCGACGTAGAGACGTCCGTCGCGGTCGGCGCGCATTCCGTCGGCACCGCTGTCTTCCGCCGTGTCGGGAACGTGCAGCCAGTAATAGCGTTGTTTGTTCTTCAACGTGCCGTCGGGTTTGATCTGATAACTGTAAACCCAATGCGATCGCGAATCGGCGACGTAAAGCAACGATTGATCGGGCGACAGCGTCACGCCATTCGCAAAACGAAGTCCTTTGTCCACAATCTGCTTCGTGCCGTCAGGACGAATCAGCCAGACTTTGCTGACGCCATTCGTTTTTCCTTCGGATGGATCGGTCACGTAAATATTTCCGTTGTGTCCGACGACCAAATCGTTTCCTGAAATTTCCTCGGCGATGACGCTGGCTTTTCCTTCCGCATCGTAAGAGAGAATTTTTGATTCCGCCGTTGCGACAACAATGCGTCGTCCGTCGGAATCAAAATGTTGTCCATTGCCGCGCTTCGAATCGGCGACGAGTTCAGTCACTTTTCCATCGAGTGAAACTTTGTAGGTTTTGCTGTCGCGAACGTCATTGAAGAAAACTTCGCCTTTGGAATTCACCGCCGCACCTTCGGTGAATTTGTAACCTTCGCTCACGAGTTGCCAATCTTCGCCGGGAATTAAAATCGATTCGAGTGTGGCGTTTTTCGATGCGCCCGCTTTCACCGGTTTCGGCCAATCTTTCCAGAGCCAGCGCATCGCATCGGGAAAAATCGCGGTGCCGTGCTTGCCGTTGTGCGCGCCGTCGCCCCACGCATGTTCGACTTCGTAACCGGCAAAGGCTAGTGCGCGTTCCATCATCTGATTCGCCATCCACCAATCGCCCGCGTAGATGTTGTGATCGTTTGAGCCGTCCTGGAGAAAAATACGCAACGGCTTCGGTTCAACTTTGCGGATGAGCGTCGAATATTCGTGTCCGCCGCGCAAACCGACGTAAGTTCCAATCGCGCTGAACACGCGGCGAAATGAATCAGGCCGCTCCCACGCTGCCGTGAACGCGCAAATCGCGCCGCTGCTCGATCCACCGATGGCGCGGTCGTTCGGGTCTTTGGAAAAACGAATTGCGCGACCATCAGAAGTTTTCATCGTCTCGACTTCGGGCAACAATTCTTCGATGAGAAAGCGCGCGTAATTATCGCCGAGACCGTCGTATTCAAAGCTGCGATTAAATCGGTCGAGCGCGGCGTTGGTGTCCGCAGCTTTCACGCGTCCGTGCATAACGAACACGCCAATCGTCACAGGCATTTCTTTCTTGTGAATCAAGTTGTCGAACACGACCGGCGCATTCCATTGCACGCCGTCCTGATTGACATAGAGACACGCGAGCTTCGCTGGATCATATTGCGCGGGGACATAAACGCTCACCTCGCGCGTGGTGCCGGGAAAGATTTTAGATTTCTCGAACGTGAACTTAATCAACTCACCTTTAGGCACGCCGTCCTGCGGTTTGGAATCGGGGCCTGGAACGTAATCAT
>JBBQAX010000392.1:0-3621 GCA_038316905.1 Verrucomicrobiota bacterium
TCGTTCCCGCCGAACTGAAAACGTTTTGGCCATCGTGAAGGTAAAGAACCGGGAAACGCCGATCTGGTTCCCTTTCGTAGGACGGTGGGAGGTAAACCCGGAAAGTGCGTTCTCCACCCAAGAATCGCGAGGGGAGAGTCCACGTTCTTTCCCTTGGCGAACCGATGGCCACCTGAAAACTTGACAGGAACAACCAGGATAGAATCAGAATTCGACACATGACTTACAGAATTAGGGGAACGGTATCAGTTGTGTAGCTGATATCCTGCCGCACAAACATGCGGTAGCTCGCTAACGCACACACTGTTATCTAACTTGTTGATCATATTAAATAATGCACCCACTGTTTATTCTTCGCCGAAATTTTCGCTTAATCTCCGCAGCGTTTTTTTTAATTACCTGTCCCTTCGTTCAGGCAAAAGACTTCTCCATGGATGCTGCGCGACCCGCGCCGCCGTGGGTTCGCGATGGAATTGTTTACGAAATTTTTCCGCGCAATTTTTCGACGAATGGAGACTTCAACGGCATCACGACCAAGCTCGATGAACTGCGCGATTTGGGTGTCACCATTCTTTGGCTGATGCCTATTCATCCCAGCGGCAAAGAGAAAAGCAAAGGAACCTTCGGCAGCCCTTACGCCGTTCAAGATTTTTTCGCCATCAATCCAAACTACGGAACGAAAGAGGATTTCAAAAAACTGATCGCGCAATCGCACCAGCGCGGAATGAAAGTGATCATTGATATTGTGGCCAACCACACCTCATGGGACAGCGTGATGATGAAAACCCCGGAGTTTTACGCCAAAGACGAGAGTGGGAAAATCAGGCCTCCTGTAGCCGACTGGTTTGATGTGGCGCAATTGGACTACAAAAATCCCAAGCTGCGAAATTACATGATTGGGATGCTAAAATATTGGGTGAAAGAATTTGATCTCGACGGATTCCGCTGCGATGTCGCGCACATGATGCCGGTTGATTTTTGGGAGCAGGCCCGCGTTGCACTGACGGAAATAAAGCCGGACATCCTGTTACTGGCCGAGGCGAGCGAACCTGCGTTGCTCATGAAAGCGTTCGACATGGATTACGCGTGGCCGTTTCACGGAACGCTCAATCGTGTTTTACTCGAAGGCGCGCCCGCGTCCGATTTCAAGAAATCGTGGGACGAAAGCCACGCCCGGTTTCCAAAAGGCTCTTTGCATTTGCGCATTTCTGACAACCACGACGAAGCTCGTGCCGTCGCGCGCTTCGGCATCAAAGGCGCGCTCGCCGCCTCGGTGTTGATGTTTACGCTTGATGGGGTTCCGCTGCTTTACAACGGCATGGAAGTCGGAGATGCGACAGAATCCGGCGCTCCGGCTTTGTTTGAAAAACTTCCGGTTTATTGGGAACCGAAGGAGCGCCCGCCTCTCAGAACAATTTATCGCGAGTTAATTGCATTGCGGAAAAAACATCCGGCTTTTCGCAACGACAGAGTCATCTGGCTAAAAAATTCAAACGATGCAGACGTCGTGACGCTCATGCGACTGGATCAAAATGACGAGTTTGTGATTGTGATTAATTTCCAACCGGCCAATGGTCGGGAAAGTGGAAGTGCTTAATAGTGGCGACTTCAAGCAAATTTTACCCGCCGAAGAGATCGCTCAGGGATTGCCATTGTTTTCACTCAACGGTTTCGAATACCGGATTTTCCATCGGCAGGTTTCAAAACAAGCGCGTGCAAATTAAGACACGTGACTGCGCCTCGTGAGAGCGCGGCTGACTAAATAAGAAGATCAGCCGCGCTCTCACGAGGCGCAGCCACAAGCATCGACGACCCTCTTAGTGGATCTGTATTTCCATTATGTCCGAGGTGTTCACGACTTCAAATGAGCAGATTTGCGTCCTCGAATCAAAGTGGCCCGGCAAAGTTTTTCCATTTGCATGAACGAAAAATTTCCGCCTGCTCCCCCGCAAAATAATTCTCCATTTTTTCACCTCACTCTTGAAACTCCCGCCTTCCGATTCAACGCGCAAAGCGCCGCCATTTTCATTCCAGTCCGCTTTGATTTTCCTGCGGGAAAATTTTCCGGCGGCAAACGCCAGCGACTTCCCGTCGTCTTCGTACCAGTCCAATTCTCCCGCACCCCCAGCAATGGAGGTTCACAACGTCCGCCTTTTTCTCGCCGACAAATTGTTGCACCGCGATCATTGGAATGATGGCGCCAGCTCGCACAAAAATTGGAATCGTTTCCAACGGAGCGAGCGCGATGACATGTTGTCCGCCGGAGAATTTTTCACCGGACCAAAAATCGAACCAGTCTCCGTGCGGTAGATAGACGCTTCTCGCCGTCGCTCCTTGGCGCAAGATGGGCGCGATCAACAAATTTTCCCCAAGCAAAAACTGGTCGCTGGTTGCAACCGCCGCCGGATCGTTCTGAAAATGCCAGAACAACGGACGCATGATGGGAGTTCCTTCCCGATGCGCCTGCTCAAAAAGACCATAGAGATAGGGAAGCAATTGATACCGGAGTTCGATATATTTTCGCGCGACTGATTCGACATTTTTGCCGAACGCCCACGGCTCTTGATCGATTGTTCCGAGGTTCGAATGATTCCGATAAAACGGAGTGAACGTGGCAAATTGAAGCCAGCGCAAAAATAATTCTGGCGTGGTGTTGTCGATGAACCCACCGATGTCGCCGCCGCAGAAAGGAACGCCGCTCACACTCAGATTCAGAAACATTTGCACCGCATCGGAAAGATGTTCCCACACCGAACTGTTGTCGCCCGTCCAAACCACGGCGTGTCGCTGAATCCCGGCGTAACCGGCTCGCGTCACGACAAACGGACGCGTGTTCGGCTGATGCATCAAAACCGCTTCCGCCGACGCGCGCGCCATTTCCATTCCATAGACGTTGTGAATTCCACCATGAGAAATTTTCCCGTGGTCAGAATGGTGAACACAATTCTCCGGCAACGTTTTTGTGGGCAGTGCGAAGTTCGCGGGTTCATTCATGTCGTTCCAAAAACCGGCGACGCCAAGATTAATTAATTTTTTCTGTTCCTCGCCCCACCAGATGCGAACACGCGCGTGGAGGAAATCGGGGAAGCGCGCCTGGCCAGGCCATACTTTTCCGACGTAATCTTTTTTGCCTTTTGCATCTTTTACAAAGGCGTGTTGGCCTATGCCGCGTTTCAGCACCCCGAACTTCCGGTCGTCTTTCACACCGGGATCAACAATCGTGATGGTTTTGAATCCTTGTTTGGCGAGTTTCCGAATCAATGCGCCGGGTTTTGGAAAAGTTTTTCCAAAGGTGAACACGCGATAACCGTCCATGTGATGAATATCGAGATAGACTGCGTCGCACGGGATTTTTCTGCGTCGGAAATTTTTTGCAATTTCCTCAACGCGCTTTTGCGTTTCATAACTGTAGCGGCATTGCTGATAGCCAAGGGCCCAAAGCGGTGGAAGCGGAATGCGCCCTGTCAATTCTGTGAAACGCGAAAGAACTTTTTCCACGCTGGGTCCAACGAAAAAATACAAATCAATTTCGCCAGTGGCGGCGCTCATTTTCCAACGATCGCGTTGCGTCTGGCCGAGATCCCAAATCTGGCGACCCGGATTGTCCCAGAAAATTCCTGC
>JBBQAX010000393.1:0-3619 GCA_038316905.1 Verrucomicrobiota bacterium
GAATTTTTAGAGCCGCACCAAAAAACACGCTTCCATCCGGGGGGCAAGGATGCCCGCCCTCTACAGCAGGCAGGGATGCCTGCTGCTACCGGCCCGGCGTCGCATCCATTCCTATTTCGGAGTTCGGGTTTAACCACACCCGAACAAACGCCATTTCCAGCGGTCACGTTGACACTCCCTTGCCCCACTCGTAAATTCGCGGCTCATGTTTGAACTTGTTTCTTCATATCAACCCGCTGGAGATCAACCGCAGGCCATCGCCAAATTGACGGAAGGATTCTTGTCTGGCGCGAAGCATCAAACGCTGCTGGGCGTGACTGGATCGGGAAAAACTTTCTCGATTGCGAATGTCATCAAAAATGTGCAACGCCCCACTCTCGTTATCTCACACAACAAAACTTTGGCAGCGCAGCTTTACGCGGAGTTCAAGGGGTTCTTCCCAAAGAACGCCGTCGAATATTTCGTCAGCTATTTCGATTATTATCAGCCCGAGGCCTACATCCCGCGCACCGACACGTTCATCGAAAAAGATTCCAGCGTGAACGAGGAAATTGAGCGGTTGCGTTTGTCCACGATGAGTTCGCTCTTTTCGCGCCGCGATGTCGTGGTCGTAGCAAGCGTGTCGTGCATTTATGGAATTGGCGCGAAAGAAGATTACGAAGCCATGGTTGTGGGCATTCATGTGGGAATGGAAATGTCGCGCGAACAATTGCTCAGTCGTTTCATTAGTTTGCTCTATTCCCGGAATGATGTGGCGTTTGAGCGCGGTGAATTTCGCGTGCGTGGCGACACCGTGGAAATTCGCCCGTCGCATTCCGAAGAAGGGTTACGCATCGAGATGTTCGGGGACGAAATCGAGCGCCTCACGGTTTTTGATCCGCTGACCGGCGACAAAATTGACACGCTCCAGAACGCGGTCGTTTATCCCGCGAAACAATTCGTCACGACGGAGAACAAAACCAAGCGCGCCATCCTCACGATCCGCGAGGAACTCGGCGACCGCATCGCACAATTTGAAAAAGTTGGGAAGCTGCTGGAAGCGCAACGCATTAAAATGCGGACGGAATATGATTTAGAAATGATGGAGGAAATGGGTTTTTGTTCCGGCATTGAAAACTATTCACGTCATCTGAGCGGACGTCCGCCTGGTTCGATTCCCAATACGTTGCTCGATTTTTTTTCGGAAGATTTCCTACTCGTGATTGACGAATCCCACGCGACGATTCCGCAGATTGGCGGGATGTCCGCAGGCGACCGCGCCCGCAAAGAAGTTTTAGTGGATCACGGTTTCCGTTTGCCGAGCGCGCTGGATAATCGTCCGCTGAGTTTTCTCGAATTTCAATCGCACCAGAACCAAACCATCTACGTCAGCGCGACACCTGCGCCGACCGAGATCGAATGGTCAAAGGGGCGGGTCGTCGAACAAATCGTGCGTCCCACCGGATTGATTGATCCGAAAATTACGGTCAAGCCGCTTAAAGGACAGATCGATGATTTGATCAACGAAGCGCGCAAAAGGGTTGAATCAAAGGAACGAATTCTCGTCACGACTTTGACCAAACGTACGGCGGAAGAATTGACCGATTACCTCCGCGATGTCGGCATTAACGTCCGTTATCTCCATAGCGAAATTGACGCGATCGAACGCGTGGAAATTTTGCGCGCGCTACGCAAAGGCGAGTTCGATGTGTTGGTGGGAATTAACTTGCTACGGGAAGGTCTGGATCTGCCGGAAGTTTCGCTCGTCGCGATTCTCGATGCGGACAAGGAAGGCTACTTGCGTAGTGCCACAAGTTTGATTCAGACAGCGGGTCGTGCAGCGCGACATCTGAACGGGGAAGTCATTCTTTACGCCGATGTGATGACGCAAAGCATTCAAAAATTTCTCGCCGTATCCGAATACCGCCGAACCAAACAGATTGCCTACAACAAGGAACACAACATCACGCCGCGCAGCGTGAGTCGCGCCGTGGAGGACAGTCTCGCCGTTTACACGAGCGCGAAACGTAAAGCCGCGATGGTTCTCAACGATGCGGCTGGAAATATCGATGTGTCCGAAACGATCCACGAACTCGAAAACGAAATGATTACGGCGTCAAACAATCTGGAATTTGAGAAAGCAGCTTTGTTGCGTGACCAGATTCGGGAATTGAAGCGCGGTTCGGGAGAAATTGTTTCCAGCGCGCCTCGAAAAGTGAGCTACGGCAAATCGAAAAAACGCCGGTCTGGGTAGCACCTGCCTCCGGCGGGTGCGTTGGAAATAATTAAGGCTTTCAATAAAGATTTGATTCGCACCCGCCGGAGGCTGGTGCTACCCGGGCGCTTTCCTTCCGAAATTACCACCGTTAAATAATCTGTTCCCTTTCCCAAGGCGCGGACATTTATAGATGGAAACCGATCATGGACGACATCGAACTATTGCAGCAATACGCCACGCAAAACTCCGAAGAGGCTTTTGCCACGCTCGTCTCGCGACACGTCAACATGGTTTATTCCGTGGCGCTGCGGCATTTGCAAAATTCCCACCAGGCTGAGGAAGTAACTCAGGCTGTCTTCGTTATTCTCGCAAAAAAAGCGCGCGACTTGCGCAAAGAATCCATTCTATCGGGCTGGCTTTATCAAACCGCGCGGCTGACTTCGCGCAATTTTCTCCGAGGCGAAATTCGCCGACAACAACGCGAACAAGAGGCGTATATGCAATCGCTCACCCACGAAACTGAACCGGATGCCTGGCCGCAAATCGCGCCGTTCCTCGACGACGCCATGGCGCAACTCGGTCAAAAAGATCGTGACGCCATCGCGCTGCGTTTTTTTGCAGGGAAAAATTTACGTGAGGTCGGCGCAAATCTAGGCGTGAGCGAAGACGCCGCGAAAATGCGGGTTGGGCGGGCGGTGGAGAAACTGAGCGGATTTTTTTCCAAGCGCGGCATCGCACTGTCGGCGGCGATAGTCAGCAGCGCGATTGCAACGAACTCCGTGCAAGCCGCGCCAATGGGCTTGGTTTCGTCCGCCACAATCGCTGCAACCCAGGGAATTTCTCTCACAACTTCCACCGCAACACTCATCAAAGGAACATTGAAACTTATGGCGTGGACAAAAATGAAAATCACAATTGCGGCGAGTGCCGTCGCGTTGCTCGCGGCGGGAACAGCGACGGTTGCACTCGTCAACAACAGCGGAAAGACCAGTGCGGCGCGGGAAATTATGCAAAAGACAGAGACAAAATACGCGTCGCTCTCCAGCTTCCAATGCACCGGCAAAACGGTGACCGTTTTGGAAGGTGCAGCCGGAACGGGTCGAAACTTTCCACCGGAAGCCAACGCAGCCTTGACCTCAATGAACCGTCAAACCAATGAATACCGCATCAAAATGGCGCGACCCAATTTGTATCTCATCGAATGGGAAAGTAAGGTTCATTCGACTTACACCAACCTCGGCGCAGTTTGGTCGGCGGGCGAAGGCGATCTCGTTTTCCTGACGGGTAAAACGCAAAAAATGAATGATCGTCGCAGTTCCTTAAGCCGGGCGGCGGGAGTTTCCAGCGGAGCAACGGCAAATATGCCAAGTGCGTTTTTCGAATTCGGCACAAATAACTCGATTACGAAATTTGCTGATGCAT
>JBBQAX010000394.1:0-3610 GCA_038316905.1 Verrucomicrobiota bacterium
ACACGTTCCTTGTTGGGAGTGATGTTTGGCGGGAAAAAACGACGGTAAATTGTCGCTTTATTCAGCAGGAACCACACGGACTTTGCTCGAATCCCACTCTGGATTTGGCAACGGCATTTCTGCGCCGACATTGCGCCGCCACACGTCGAGTTTCGTGGCCAGTTGATAAGCTTTCTCGGGCATAACGCTCGCAAGATTATTTTTCTCACCAACATCGTCGCGCAGGTTGTAAAGTTCCCAATGTCCATCTTCGTAGAAATCGATCAGCTTGAAATCGCCCTCGCGAATCGCCCCTCCGGGCGAACCGCCTTGATTTGGGTAATGCGGATAATGCCAATAAAGTTCACGCGGTTTCGTTGACAGAGTTCCTTTGAGCAGCGGCAAAATGCTTTGTCCATCGATGATTTGGTTTTCTGGAATTTTTACACCCGCAATTTCCAAAAGCGTTGGAAAATAATCCACGCTCGTCATGGCGTTGGTGCAAACAACACCTTGTTTCACAACGCCCGGCCAGCGAACTATCAGCGGCTCCCGAATGCCGCCTTCATAGAGATAGCCTTTGCCCGCGCGCAACGGATCATTTTGAGTCGCTTTCACTTCGCGTTTCCATTCGCGCACATGCAATCCGCCATTGTCCGACGTAAAAATCACCACGGTATTTTCGCTCAACTTCAATTCATCCAACTTCGCGAGCAGTCGCCCAATTTGCGTGTCCGCCCCTTCGATCATCGCCGCATAATGGGCATTTGTGTGCGGAAAGGTTGGATCAATTCTCTGCTCGTATTTCTCAACGAGTTTCTTCGGTGCGAAAAGCGGAATGTGCGGCGTGTTATAGGCAACGTAAGCAAAAAACGGTTTCTCACGATTCTCTGCAATGAATTGCAACGCCTGTTCCGTGATTTGAAAATCGCCTTTGCCGGGCTCTTTGGAATCAGGGAATCCGCCGCTTGCATCACTCGGCGGCGCAACATCGAATCCTTGTTTGTCCGCCTCAAAACCTTTTTTGCCCAAATGCCATTTGCCGAAAGCGCCGGAAATGTATCCAGCCTTTTTCAAAGCTTCGGCCAAAGTGATTTCCTCCAACGCCAATTGGTCCCGCCCATCGGCCTGAGACAATGGTTGGTCAGGATAATTTGCTCGCCCTGGAATAAAATCAGTGACCTTCAATCGCGCGGGATATTTGCCCGTCAAGATGCTCGCGCGCGTCGGCGAACAGACCGGGCACGCGGCGTACGCATCGGTGAACTTCATTCCTTGAGCTGCGAGTTTGTCGATGTTCGGCGTTTGATAAAATTTGCTGCCGTAACAACCGAGATCAGTCCAACCCATGTCATCCATCAGAATGAAAACGAAATTGGGTTTAGCGTCTGGAGCGCTCTTCGCTGCTGGCACGATCGAGAAACAAAGCGCAAAGACGAGAGTGGCGAGCCTGAAGGTCTTCAATTTCATGAATTCACTTTTTGTATTCGTCACTTTTTGTTGGATCGTAATTCGGATTCGGCAACGGCATTTGCGCGCCGACATTTCTCCGCCACAGATCCAGCTGTTTGTTCAACTCGCCGATTTTTGCACCCATCTTTTTCGCGAGATTATTTGTTTCGCCGATGTCCTCTTTCAAATTGTAAAGCTCGAAGCCGCCGGTTTCATAAAACTGGATCAATTTGAAATCGCCATCGCGAATCGCGCCGTAAGGTGTCGCGCCGCCGGGATGATAATGCGGGTAATGCCAGAATAACGTCGTGCGCTTCGGTTTCCCGGATTGCTTCAAGAGCGGAACCAGATTTTCGCCATCGGAAGTATGATTCGGCGCATCGGTGACTCCGGCCATTTCGAGCAGCGTGGGATAAAAATCAATGCTCATCACCGGCGCGTCGGATTGGCTGCCCGGTTTCGCCGCGCCCGGCCAGCGCACAATCAGCGGAACGCGCACGCCGCCTTCGTATGCCGAACCTTTTCCAACGCGCAAAGGAGCATTGGACGTTTTCGGAATCAACCCGCCGTTGTCCGATGTGAAAATAATCACCGTGCGCTCGGCCAGTTTCAGGTCGTCGAGCGCAGACATGATTCGTCCCACGCTGTCGTCGAGGCTTTCGACCAGCGCCGCGTAAGCTGGATCGTTTTGAGCGTCGCCTGGTTTGATTTTCTTGCGATATTTTTCGATGACTTCGGGCTTGGCCTGAATCGGCGTATGCACGGCGTAATGCGGCAGATAAATGAAGAACGGTTTGTCTTTGTTGCGCTTAATGAAGCCGACCGTTTCCTCCGCGAGACGGTCGGTGAGATATTCGCCATCAGGCCCATCTATTAGAAACGGATTTTTGTAAGGCGAAAAATAACTCGGCGGCGAACCTTTGTTGAACCCGCCGATGTTTTCATCGAAGCCGAACCGCTTTGGATAAAATTCCTCATCGCCGAGATGCCATTTGCCAATGCTCGCGGTCGCGTAACCGACGGATTTCAAAACCTGCGCGATGGTCGTTTCGTCGCCGGGCAAATGCATCGTCCAATCGGGCGGAACCAATTTTGCATTCGGCCGTTTGTGACCGGTAATCCAATCAGTGACATGCAAACGCGCGGGATATTTTCCAGTGAGAAACGAGGCGCGCGTCGGTGAACAAACGGTGCAGGCCGAATACGCCTGCGTGAATTTCATTCCTTGCGACGCGAGTTTGTCGAGGTTCGGCGTTTCGTAAAATTTGCTGCCGTAACAACTGAGGTCAGTCCAACCCAAATCATCGGCGAGAATGAAAACGAAATTGAGTTTTGGTTTTTCAGCGGCGGAGGCAAAGGCGCTGAAGAAAAGTGAAACACAAACGAGAAGAAGTTTTTTCATCGCAATTAATGCTCACTCCACAACCCAACTATCGAGTCTTCCCGGAAGCTGCAACTCCCATTTCAAGTAAAACTCCGCCGCATCTTTAGCTTTGCTAAACTCTTTTTGTGATTGTTCAGCTAAAGCGCGCAAGTCGTAAACGGATGGCCTGCGGCTGTGACATATAAATCGGGACGGTGAGACGTTCTGAATGACGGTTCCTTCATAAACCAAATCACCCTGTTTATGATCTGGCATCCTTCTGGGAAACCATTCGGCGCTTTGAATTATGCTCACCAAGTGATCTAAAACCTCTGAATACCGGAGTTGTTCGTTCGGCCATAAGCCTCTTGCTTTTCGTTCCTCGACATTCAAATGTCCGCCGCGCAATAGGAACGTGAGAATGTCTGGTGACATGTTCATTTCATCAAGTTCTGCCTACTAATCTGGCTAGTTCACGCTTTTGAATTCAACCGCGCGAAGTAAGTTCGCTCGCGGACGACTGCGCCTTTTTTGTGCGGTGCATTGTTTAAATATTTCAATCTTGTCACCGATGCTGTCCGTGGATTTTTGCGTGCTGCGATCCAAACATCAACTGGGTTTTCATAACATTTAGACATCTCAATCCGCCAATTCCGGTTCGCGCCACGCTCCGTGCCAGTAGCGCAGGACTTCCACACGGTCCTCTTCGGGTTTTGCGCGGTAGAAAATAATGAATGTAAGGCCGTGAGACAAGTTTTCGCACGCCCGGCTTTTTGGCATAAGGCGAGCCGAGGAATGGAAAGCTTTGCAATATCA
>JBBQAX010000395.1:0-3610 GCA_038316905.1 Verrucomicrobiota bacterium
ATTCGCCGCGCGCGCCGTATTCGTAGGCGACGCTCATGGTGGCGGGTGCGGTTTCGAGACTCGGTTTGCGGTCGTCGGCTTCGATGGTGAGCGGGGCGTCGAGTTTCAACGCCCAGAAGGCGAGGTCGTTGTAGTGCGCGCCGAGGTCGGACATGGTGCCGCCGCCAAAATCCCAGAATTTATACCAGCGCGGAGAACCTGAACCAGCGATGTATTCGGGATGGTAAGGACGTTCCGGCGCGGGGCCGATCCACAAATCCCAATGCAGGCCGGGCGAAACGGGAGGCGTTTCTTTCGGACGCTCTCCATCGCCCCAGGCGCGCGAAACCCAGACGTGCGCTTCGCGGACAGAACCAATCGCGCCGCTTTGAATCAATTCCACGACGCGCCGGAAATTATTTCCCGCGTGAATTTGCGTTCCCATTTGTGTGGCGACTTTGGCTTTCTTCGCGGCTTCCGTGATCATGCGTGCTTCCCAAATCGAATGCGTGAGCGGCTTTTCGCAATAGACATGTTTACCCGCTTTGAGCGCGAGCATGGTGGCGAAAGCGTGCGTGTGTTCGGTTGTGCTGACAACGACGGCGTCGAATTCCTTTTCGTGATCAAATACTTTTCTGAAATCGATGAACTTGCGTGCGTTTGGAAACTTTGCGGCTGCGGAATTAAGGTTGTCTTCGTTTACGTCGCAGAGCGCGACGATGTTTTCGCCACTGACTTCGCTCAAGTTCCCCGCGCCGCGTCCGCCGGAACCGAGGATGGCGATGTTCAACTTGTCATTGGGCGATTTGATTTTTGGTTTCGCATAAAGGCTGAACGCGCTGACTGCGAGAGCGGATGTGTAAATAAATTTGCGCCGGTTGATTCCGCTTTGCACAACGATGACATTCGGACGCGAATTAGATTTGGACATGGAGTTTTCCTACGCCTGCGGTCGCGACGGCACAAGAACAAACCCTGAGCGGATCAAGAAATCGCCCATGCATCGAATCGCGAGTCGCCTGATTGAAGCAATGGCGATGACAATGATGTTGTTTCGTTATGGCAAAAAAACAGCAATCAAAACCGATCCGCCCGCCGCAAACTCAGGATCAAAAACCGGGGAGAGAAGATAGGATGAGGCCGCAGCCGGAATCGAAACCGGCACTCTCAAAAGAGGATGGAAAACTGGAGGGAAAAGTGGCGTTGATCAGCGGCGGTGATAGCGGGATCGGCCGAGCGGTGGCCATCGCGTTCGCCCGCGAAGGAGCGGACGTGGCGATTCTGTATTTGAACGAACACAAAGACGCAAAGGAAACCATTCGCCTGGTGGAGAAAGAAGGGCGTCGCTGTCTGGCGATCGCCGGAGACATTGGCCGGGAGAAATTTTGCAAAGACGCCGTTGCGCGGACCGTGAAAACATTTGGTCGTCTGGACATTTTGGTCAATAACGCTGCCGAGCAGCATCCGCAGAAAGGCTTGGAAAAGATCACTGAGAAACAATTGGAACGAACTTTTCGCACGAACATTTTTTCCTATTTCTTTTTGGCAAAAGCTGCATTGCCTCATCTCAAAAAGGAAAGCGCGATTATCAACACCACTTCTGTCACTGCGTATCGCGGCAGCGAACATTTGCTCGATTATGCTTCGACCAAAGGCGCAATTGTCGCATTCACGAGATCGCTTTCAGCAAATTTGGCGAAGAAAAAAATTCGCGTGAATGGTGTCGCGCCTGGACCCATCTGGACGCCGCTGATTCCATCGACATTTCCCGCGAAACAAGTGGCGGAATTCGGTTCAGACGTTCCGCTCGGTCGAGCAGGAGAGCCTTCTGAAGTTGCGCCGTGTTTCGTGTTTCTTGCGTCGGAGGATTCGTCGTATATGACGGGACAAGTGCTGCATCCAAACGGCGGCGAAATTATCAATGGGTAAAGACCGGTGATTTGTAGCGGCGTGCCGCCAATTTCTTTATTTCAGCGGCGGTCACAGACGCGCCGCTACAGACAATTACATCTGCTCGACCGTTTCGATTCCCAGGAGTTCCAACCCTTGCTTCAAAACATCTCCGGTCAATTTGCACAACGCGAGACGGGAATTGCGTTCAGCTTCTTCGGCTTTCAGCACCGGGCAATTTTCGTAGAAGCGCGCGAAATGGCCCGCGAGTTCGTAAAGGTAGGCGCACAAAAAGTTCGGGCGATAATCGTCCGCGACGGCTTCAAGCGTGAGGCCGAAATTCAAAAGATGTTTAGCGAGCGTGATTTCCTCCGCTGCGATTAGTTGGATGTTCGATGTTCGATGTTCAGTGTTGGATGTTCCAACCTTTCTGAAAATACTTTGGATTCGCGTGTAGGCGTATTGCAAATACGGCGCGGTGTTCCCTTGCAGCGAAAGCATTTTGTCCCAACTGAAGACGTAATCGCTCTGGCGGTTCTGTTGCAGGTCACCGTATTTCACCGCGCCGATTCCAACCACGCGCGCAATTTCTTTTCGCTCTCCTTCGCTAAGTTCAGGATTTTTCTCCGACACAATTTTGAAAGCGCGCTCTTCGGCTTCGTCGAGCAAACCGGAAAGTTTCACCGTCTCGCCCGAGCGCGTTTTGAATGGTTTGCCGTCATCGCCGAGAATCGAACCAAACCAGACGTGCGCGAGTTTGATTTTTGCCTCGGGATGCCAGCGACCAAAAACAGCGAAAATCTGGCGGAAATGCAGTTGTTGCCGGCCATCGGTGACGTAGGCGATTTCCGAAGGGTTCCATGTTTCCAACCGGTATTTCAACGTGGCGAGATCGGTGGTGGCGTAGTTTGCCGCGCCATCGCTTTTTAGAATGAGACAAGGATTCGACTGCCATTCGCCATCGCGCTGAATGAGAAATGGGTCTTCTTTCTTCGGCAAGGAATCGTCCGAAAAAATCCCGATCGCGCCTTCGGTTTCCTTCGCGATATTTTTGTCGCGCAATTCCTGCACGGTTTCTTTGAGCCACGGATTGTAAAAACTTTCGCCGAGCGCGTGATCGAACTTCACGCCGAGTCGCCCGTAAATTTCTTCGAATTGATGCTGCGAAAGCTCGATCATCTCGCGCCAGATGCGGAGGTTTTCTTCATCGCCGCTTTGGAGCTTCACAAGTTCTTCACGCGCGGCTTCCAGAATTTTAGGATCCTGCTCGGAAGCGCTGTTGATGAGTTTGTAGAGCCGCTCCATTTCGCCAATCGGATCGGATTCGAGAGTGGTGCGATTAAGATGATTTTTCCAGCCGACCAAAAGTTTGCCGAATTGCGTTCCCCAATCGCCAATGTGGTTGTCAGTGATGACGCGGTGGCCAAGAGTGCGGAAAACGCGAGCGAGCGAATCTCCCAGGATGGTGGAGCGAATGTGGCCGACGTGCATCGGTTTGGCGACGTTCGGCGAACTAAAATCAACCACGATGGTTCGTGGGTTTTCAGTTTTTTGGAAAAACGAATGTTCACCGCGGGTTGCGCCTTGCAGCAGTTCAGCGATGGCCGATGTTTTGACGCGGAAGTTTAGAAAACCGGCTCCGGCGATTTCCACTTTCTCGCAGAGATCGCTCACCTCGAGCTTTGCCAGGACATCGGTTGCGAGTTGGCGCGGATTCATTTTGCGTTCCTTCGCCACGGAC
>JBBQAX010000396.1:0-3609 GCA_038316905.1 Verrucomicrobiota bacterium
GTAATTGAAAAAGCGAATGGGGAATCCGGTAAGAGTGACATCGCCAATCATCAAAGGAGTTTTCAAAAACAGAAAACGCAACGGTTCTTCGCCCTTGAATTCGCGATTCACGCCGTAGCTGATCGTCACGACGGGGCTGAGCAATTTCCAATTTTTGTAACGATCCTTGAGTTTTTGATCGACGTATTTTCCGCCGAGCAAATTGAAAATGGTGCTGTGTCCGTCGCCAGCGGAAACGACGACATCGGCGCGATGTTCGATGCCATTTTCCAATCGCACACCCACGGCGCGATCGTTTTCCACGATCACTTCTTTCACGGTAGAATTGTAAGTCACCTTTCCGCCAAGTTGAGTGTAGCGCTCCTCCATGCTGGCGACGAAATCGGTGCAGCTTTTTGTGAGAAGTCCCAATTGGCGATTTGCCAACAGGCCGAGGATCAACATCACGAACCACACCGGAACTTCGGGCAGAAAAAGGTTTTCAAAAATGCGACGCAAACCGGCGTCCTTCGCGGCGCGGGCATATTGTTCCATCGACAAATTAAATTCCGGGCCGAAATAGCGCAGCACGCGACGCATGCCCCAAAGCTGTTTGATCGGGCCGAACAGACCCATCATTTCCGGCGGCGTTTCCATCAAGCCGAATAAATCTGCTTTTTGCATCGCGCGCGAACCGGCAATAAATCCGTCGATGATTTTTGCGTCAGCCGGTGCGAGGTCCTTTAAGTCCGCGGACAAACGATCTAGGTCGTGACTGAAACTGATGCGGCTACCGGTGATTTCGTCGGTGAAATGAACAAACGTTTCCAGATCGGGATAATCACGTTTTTCAAAAATTCCCAATTCGCGATAGACGTGGTTGACTGTTTGTCCCGGCTTGTGGCCCATCAAATAATGGATGCCACCGTCGATGAGATAATCTTTATTTTTCCACGCCGTGGCGACACCGCCAGGTTCGCTGTGATGTTCCAGAATTTGCGTCCGGTAACCGTTCATTTGCCCGTAACTGCCCGCCGCCAATCCGGCTATTCCCGCGCCGATGATGATAATGGATTTTTCAGGCATGATGTAAAATTTGGGGAGCGCAGCCGCCCCGGCTGCTGTTCGGTGCGCCCTCGCGCCGAACTTTCTGACAATGAAGCCAGGTTGACGCGCAACCCCGATGCCGACGACGAGGGCGTCGTCGGCAGCGCCCGAGGCGGGCGCGCTCCCCTGCGTTTTGGGGGAAATTCAGGCGACGCAGCAACGTCGCCCTGCCTTGAATTATAATTTTAAAAATGATGGCGTGTTCTACTGTCATGCGCTTGCTTGTTCAAGTTGTTTGAGCTAAAAACTCCGCTCTTTGAAAAGCGAAACCATCCATCTCAACGGACACAATCTCTCCATCGGCGAAGTCTGGAAAATCGCCGTGCTTCAAAACGATTGCACACTCGCCGACGAAGCGCGTCCGCTCATGCAACGCAGCCGCAAACTCGTCGAATCACTCGCCGCACAACCGCGCGCGATTTACGGAATCAACACCGGCTTCGGCCCGCTCAGTGGATTTCGCGTTTCCAACGAAGATCAGAAACAACATCAAATAAATCTGCTGCACCATTTGTTCGTGGGACAAGGTGCGCTTTTCTCTGACAACGAAACCCGCTCCATCATGCTGGCTCGCGCGAACACTTTGGCGCGTGGATTTTCTGGAATTCGCGAAGAACTCATTGACCTCCTGCTCGCGGCTTTGAATCGCGGCGTGTTACCGGAAATTCCCAGCGAAGGTTCCGTCGGCGCGAGTGGCGATCTTGTTCCGCTGGCGCATATGGCCGGATTGCTTGTCGGAATCGGTTACGCACGCGTGAACGGCGAACGTTTGCCCGCAACTGAGGCGTTAAAAAAAGTCGGTCTTGCTCCGAATGTTTTGCAATGCAAAGAAGGTCTCGCGCTCGTCAACGGCACTTCCGTGATGACCGGTCTCGCCGCGTTGTCCGCGCACGAAGGTGAAAAACAATTGCGCTGGATGGAACTTCTCACCGCCTGTCTCTATCAAGTTCTCGGCGGCGAACCCGAATCTCTCTGCCAGCAAATTCACAAAGCACGCGGTTTTCGCGGACAATCGCTTGTCGCAAAACGCATCAGCGATTCGCTTCGCACGCATCCAGATTTTGCCAAACGCATTGACGAACATTCGTGGGGTTCGCAAGCCAAGCCGGTCGATGGCGGCGCGGAAATCCAAGATCCGTATTCGTTGCGTTGTGCGCCGCAAATTCTCGGCGCATTTCAGGAAGCGCAATGGCACGTCGAGGAAGTCATCACGCGCGAACTCAACGCCAGCACGGACAATCCGCTGATTTTCCCCGACAGCGAAATGGTGATTCACGGCGGAAATTTTTACGGTCAACAAATCGCGATGGTCAGCGATTATCACCGCATCGGTTTGATCAAAATGGCGTTGCTCGCTGAGCGACAAATCGAGCGCCTCGTCAACTGGCGATACAGCCGTGGACTTCCGCCAATGTTGTCCGGCGGCGCGCCCGGTTTAAATTCCGGTTTGTCCGGCGCGCAACTGCTCGCGACATCGCTCGCCGCCGAAGCGCGCTTGCTCGGCACCGCCGCATCCATCCAAACCATTTCCACCAACGCGAATAATCAAGATGTCGTCAGCATGGGCTGCATCGCCGCGAAAATGACGCGCACCGCATTGAATTTGAGTTGGAAAATTTTAGCCATCGAAACCCTCACGCTCATGCAAGCCGCGGATACTCGCGGCGCGGAAAAATGTCTCGGCGCGGATTACCGAAAATTCTACGAACTCGTTCGCGGCATTTCGCCGAAGCTCGAAAGAGATCGTCCGTTGAACGAAGACATCGAACGCGTGACGGCTTTTCTCCAATCTGAAGAAGCGCAACAAAACTGTTTGCGTGCTCACGTTGAATCTCATGAAGGCTGACATCGACGTTTTGATTATTGGCGCAGGACCAGCGGGGTCGAATGCCGCCTCATTGTTGCACAAAGAAGATTTCAAACTTCTCGTCGTCGAAAAACAAATTTTCCCGCGATTCGTGATTGGCGAAAGTTTGCTGCCGCATTGCATGGATTTGCTCAGGGAAGCGGATTTGCTCGAAGCGGTCGAAGCGCAAGGTTTCATCCACAAATGCGGCGCGGTTTTTCGGCGCGGCTCGGAGGTTTGCAATTTCGATTTCTCCCAGCAATTCACCGATGGATGGAAATACACCTTCCAGGTTCCGCGCGCCGATTTCGACAAAACGATGGCCGATACCGTCGCATCTCGCGGCGTGGAAATTCGTTATGGCCACGGCGTCACTGCAATTGAGTTCAATGCCGATGGCGCAATCGTCACCATTGAGTCGCCCGACAAAATGGTGGGGCGAGCGTCCTCGCGAGCCGATAGTTTGCAAGAGAAAGAACGGCTCGTCGGTAGCCTCGCCCCACCAAATACGATTTCTGAGACACCTTCTACCTACAAAATTTCCGCTCGTTTCGTTCTGGATTGCAGTGGATACGGTCGCGTTTTGCCGCGCTTGTTGGATTTGGAAAAGCCGACCAGTTTTCCGACGCGCGAAGCATTATTCACGCATGTCACCGGCGATGAACGTCCGCCGGATC
>JBBQAX010000397.1:0-3576 GCA_038316905.1 Verrucomicrobiota bacterium
GACGCGGGAAAAAGGTGCGGGAAAAAAAGCGCAACAACGCTGTAAACATACGCCGTGCTGACGCCGAGAGCGATGAGCGTGAACATGTTTAGGTTCCACGTGCGAATCGAACGCCAGCCGCGCACGAAAAACGGCCAACCTGCCCAAAGCACCACTGGCGTGCTGAGTGCGAATTGAATCCAATTGTCCGTTCTCACCGGTAGCCAACTGCGGAGTGAATGTTGCGAAATCATTTCCCACATTGCGAGAATCAGCACCGGCAATGTGAGCGCGAGGCCAATCCAAAACCGACGCGACATATCATTGGCTTCGTGGTTCGGCTCCTCGGCGTCGTCGGCGACAATGTCCTTCGGTTCCAGCGGCATCCCGCATTTCGGACAATCACCGGGATGATCCTGCTGCACCTCGGGATGCATCGGGCAGGTGTAAATGGTTTTTGCGGGTGGCGACCACGAAGGATTGCGTTCCAAGGCCATGCCGCACTTTGGGCAATCGCCCGGTTTGTCGGATTCGACTCCGGGACACATCGGACAAAAATATTTTGCGGCTGCGGATGGTTTTACCGCGTCGCCATCGTGAGCATGATGGGAATGTTCATGGCCTTCTGATTTTCCCGAACAACAGGAATGCTCTTTTGGCTTTTCTTCGTGCGAGTGATTGGCGTGTTCATCCGTCCTTTTCCCATCGCAACACGATTCGTTGGACGGACCCTCTTTCGCGCCGCTGCAACAATCGCCTGCCGTGTTCTTGGGAGTGTCCGAAGTTCCCTGCGCAATAAATTTTTTGCGACAATGTTCGCTGCAAAAGTAAAACATCTCCGTTCCGCGAATCGCTTTGAGCTTGGTCGATTCGTCCACTTTCATTCCGCAAATTGGATCAATCTTCATAATATAATTCCCGCAAGCCGTTATTGGCTTCAATGAGGCTGACGCGCGCGTCCCATAAATATTACACCCACTTCCGAAAAATTTCGTCTGGGCGATTTATTTTAAGAGCGCCAAGATTTTTTCGCATGGGGAAAAAGGAAACCGTTTCATTGGAAAAGCCCTGCTATCACAAAAAGGATTACTGCAATACCGGCTGCGGTGAAATTGTACGGTGCGGCATACTTCATATATTTTGTGTGGTCGGCGTGAGCGATGTTCGACGACATATTCGTCATTCCGGCAACGGGTGAAGTCACATCTCCAAATGTTCCTCCGGTAATCACCGCGGCAACGCAAAGTGGAAGGCCGGCACCGACCGACACCGCCAGGGGAATGGCGAAAGGCATAATCAGTGAAGCGGCTCCCCAGCCTGAGCCGATGAAATAAGTTACGGCACCAGATAAAATAAAAACCGAAACCGGAACACTCCACGTCGGCAGCGAGCTTCCCAAATGCTGCTGAATAAAATCGTTCAATCCCAGATCTTGTGAAACCGCAGCCAATGGCCAGGCGATGGCAAGAATCGCCAGAGTAGTCATGATTTCGTTCCCACCGGAAATAACATCAGTGGTCAGTTGTTTCAGATTATACTTTTGAAACCCATAAAGGATCGCGGAGAAAACGATTGAGATGAACAGTGCCACGAGCATGGCCCGGTTCGGTTCCGTGTTAGTTATCGCTGACAAAATGGAGGCGCTGTCCGATTTTTCTCTGCCGAAAAGCCAAAAGAAAAAAAAGCTCAACAGAATTACGGATACCATGGGAACAATGAGGTTGATCACCCGTGGCTTTATCACAGGTTTGGAATCTTCCATGTTCATGCTCATTTTCGGTTTTCCGCCCTGCGGTGCTTTAGGCTTGTGGTCGCCTTTCTTGAATTGAACAAAGATCGAGAGGAAGGTGATCAGAATGACCACGATGCTGAAGAATTCCAATGGGATGGCTTTAAGCCAGATCGTGTAAGCGGAATTGTTTTCCGCGACTCCGGCAATTTTCAATCCTTGGGCAATGATCGCGACATTGAATCCCACGAAGGTCGTGGCAATGGGGATCAGTTCCACCACCGGACTGGCGGTGTTGTTCAGCATGAAGGCCAGCCTCTCTGTGGCGATCTTATGTTTTTCGGCAAGAGAACGGGTAATGGAACCAGCGCCAACAATTCGGAATCCACAATCAATAAAAGTCACGGGAATCAAGGCCCACAAGGTGAAGAATACCCCTTTCTCACTCTTAATGTGTTTTTCGGCCTTGTCGGAAAATGCTTTGATACCACCTGAATTTTTTATGATGCCGATTAAACCACTGAACAAATACAGAAACAGCAGCACTTGGAGATTTCCTTTGTCCGTCAAGGTTTTCACAATCTGGTCCACCGCACCTTCAAAGCCGCCGGTGACCGTGGGATGTAAAAGATAACTGCCGGTCAACAGTCCGATCAAAAGCGAAGGGAGTATTTTTTTCGACCAAATCGCGATTGCGATGGTAATCAGCGGAGGCAACAGTGAAAGCCACGGATTCATTCTATTGAGTTCTTTGCATGATTCCCTCGGGCTTCATGCTGACCGGCGCAGAGAGAAACTTTTGCCGTGGTCACTGCAAAAGCAGAACGTCTTCCCAACGCGTTCAGCATGAGCGCCGTCGTCCCATGCACGGTCATGCCGCAGATGGGTTTTGTTCATATGGGTTGTAATTGGTGTTCCCCCTTCATCGACGGCTTTGCGCCTGTTATCCGCAACAGCTTCCAGACTTGCCCTCGGGCTTGGCACTGGCGGGTGTGGACAGAAACTTCTGCCGACAGTGGTCGCTGCAAAAGTAGAACGTCTTGCCATCGCGTTCGGCGTGGAGTGCGGTGGCTTCGTCCACGGTCATTCCGCAGATAGGATCTTTGGTCACGGATTTCGTTTCATTCATGGTGTTGTTTCTTTCTTCGTTGTTTTGTTCATTGTTGTCGTCCAGTTAACGAATTGGCGACAGACGTTTCAGCGCGACACGTGCTGATGCCAATTCCATATACTGCGCCATCGGTGTGCGCTTTGCTATGGGGTGAAACCCCATTGTGGACTCTCTCCACATCTACGGGGTCTGGCACAAACTGCGTAATTATTACAGTTGCGCATAAAGTTTCAAAAATGAGTCTGTGCGAGAAATTTTTTCCGACAATGCTCGCTGCAAAAGTAAAAAATTTCCGTGCCACGAATCGCTTTAAGCTTGGTCGATTCTTCCACTTTCATTCCACAAATCGGGTCAATTTTCATAATTCAATTCTGCGAGCCGTTATTGGCTCAATGAGGCTGACGCAGACGCTTCCATAAACATTACACCAAACCGAAAAGCATCCCCCGGCTAAGCGTAAATTTGCAAAAGTCACAGCGCAGGAATTGACCAAGCGCAAAAACAAGCTATCCAAATTGTTCAGGCAAACGCATCAAAAATTCTCATTAACACCGCGGCTTTAGCCCAATGGTGACTCAAGGCCAGAGTGGTAATAGCCGTTTCAACGGCTTGGAAAACCGTTGAAACGGTTCTGCAAAGTTGGGCTACTTTTTTCACCGGGCAGAAGCCACGGTGTTAATGAGAGTTGCCCAAACATTGGATTTAATTACGTCTGAATTGTTAAATTAATTGTCTCTTGGCGATTCTTTCTTTACAG
>JBBQAX010000398.1:0-3568 GCA_038316905.1 Verrucomicrobiota bacterium
TGCAGAAACGTTTTCGCGGACAATTTAGAAAAGGACAAGCGGTCTCGCTCGGAAAGATTCACGAGGCGATGACCAAATTGGGAATTCCCACCGATGCCTTTGAAGCGGAATTGCAAAAGCACATTGATTCAGCCAACACGAAAGTCAAAAAGAACAAACAACAAACCAGCCGCGAAAGTTTGTTGGGTGAAGTATTCGCTACGCCAAAAGTAAGTGGACGCGCTCCATTTGCGCGGCATCTGATGGCGCAGGCGTTCGAGGAAGTCATGGCGGGCAAACATCCGAAGGAAGAGGGAAACAGCTTGTGCATGACGGATAAAATTCGCGAGCAGCAGTTGAATCGCAGCCTCGCAGAACAAACCAATAATCATCTGGTTCGCCATCGGTTGCTAATTTTGGAACGGCTGCTGGGCGACATGGTGAAAGAATACGCCGGTGGAGATAAAGACCGCGTCGTGAAAATCACGGTGGAAGTGAATCGAGACTTGCGCGAAATGTCGGGCAAAACGGCGAAAGAGAAAGCGCAGGATTTAGGATTACGCATCTCAAATCACCATGCCGTCGCCGAGAAACTGGAAATAGCTCTCGCAGAAAAAAAGATCAATGGTCGTCCGGTTCAAATCACCGCTGGCCTGATTCGCAAAGCCCGCATCGCCGACGACTTGGGTTGGACTTGTCCCTATACCGACAAAACTTTTGACGCTTACGATCTACTGAATCGCAGCGTGGATAAAGATCACATCGTGCCGCGTTCGGAACGCGCTTCCGACGCGCTCAATTCATTGGTGGTTACTTTTTCCGCCGTGAACAAGTGGAAAGGGAAACGCACTGCGTGGCAGTTCGTCGAGCAAGAGCAGGGGAAGCCGGTGCCGGATATGCCGCAGCTTTCGATTCTGAGTCTGAGTCGCTACAAACAATTCGTTGAAGGTTTGGAAAGCTACAGAGGCCATGACGACGACAAGAAAAGGAAAAAGAAGCGGAAAGAATTGATGCTTCTACCGACCTATGAGGAAAAGGAATTCGTTCCGCGTGACCTGACGCAAACGTCGCAACTCGTCCGACTCGCCGCCCAAATTCTGAAACGCGCTTTTGCCGATTGCAAACAGCCGCCAACCATTGTTTCGCTGCCCGGTTCGGTGACCGGTGCAGTTCGCAAATCATGGAAGCTGATCGGCTGTCTCAGTCTCGCCAACCCGCAAGTCCTTGATGAAAACGGCGAGGTGAAATCGAAAACCGACATCCGCGACATCACGCATTTACATCATGCGCTTGATGCCTGTGTTCTCGGACTCGCTGCGCATTTCATCCCCAACAACGGGCGCGCCTGGGAATTAATCGTGAAGCGAAATCCGAACGACGCGGAAAAACGCGAACTAATGACGTTGGGGATTTTCGGATTTAGCGCGGAGAACCGTTTTGAGATGCGGGATTTGGATAATCGTTTGAAAGAACAAATCCGCCAACGCCTTGCGGAAAAAAGAGTGGTTCAACACGTTCCTGCGCGCATGGATGGTTTGCGCGTGGAACAAAATACCTGGCGCGTCCTCTCTGTAAAAGACGGTGAAGCAACCATTCAACAATCCATGCGTGGACCGGACGGAAAAGCAAAATCCAAAACCACCGAAGAGAGAGTGACAAAACTTTTAGGAGTCAATCCAAAGGGTAAAGGCAAACTTGAAGCATTGAAAGGTGCTTTGGTCATTCCAGACAACTTCGGCGTCGCACTCGATCCTCAACCGACGATTATTCCTTTTCACAAAGTTTGGATGCGGCTTTCGGAATTGAAGACGATAAATGGAGGGAAGTGGCCACGTACTTTAAGGAATGGACAAATTATTCAAGTCCCAGCCGGAAAATTTAAAGGACTTTGGAGAATCTTTTCTTCAAAAGCTTCTCTGACGTTTGATTTTGGTTCGCCGGATAAGGTGCGTTTGGAAAGTAAAGGCGAAGGTCAAAAGCGAGAGGTGCAAATTAAAACTCTTTTGAAAGATGGAATGTTCGTCGTGCCGACATCTTTCACTGGGATCGCATGTCCTACCACATCGTCAGCATAGACAGTCCGCAATGCTCCATTAGCTGCAAAGACGGACAATTGATCTGCAAAGTTCCGGGGGAAAAGGACAAGACGTTACCCCTGGAGGATGTCGCGTCGATTATCATCACGAGTTTCTCGGCGTATATTCATAGCCACCTTTTTCTCGAAGCCGCCAAACACGGCGTGGCCCTCATCATTTGCGAATCGTTCAAACCGGTCAGTCTCGTGCTCCCGGCCAATCGATCCACCGACACACTTCTCACTCGCGCCGTTTTAAAACTCTCCCCGAAAACCCGGGCGCAACTTTGGACAAAAACTATTGATGCCAAATGTCAGAATCAACTGTCACTCGCCGAACATATCGCGCCCAATGACACACGGCTGGAAGGAATGCGCCGAACCGCCTTCGGGAAAAAGCCGCACAAAGAAGCCATCTGCGCAAAAATGTTTTGGCAAATTCTTGGCCGTGCTCTGGATGAAGATGAATTTATCCGCGAACGCGCTGCCGGTGGTTTGAATAATTTGCTGAATTACGGATACGCCGTTTTGCTTTCCACCGTTCTCCAAAAATTATTCGGCGTGGGACTTGATCCCACCTTCGGACTCTCGCATGTCGCCCGCGAACGCAGCACGCCGCTGGCTTATGATTTGATGGAACCGTTTCGTCCGTGCGTCGATTGGCGCGTCATCCAATGGGTGAAACAACAACGGGAAAAATTACAATCTGGTAGGAGTCGAGGTGACGAGGCTCATTTTTCGCTAAACAGTCAGAGTCTCCTTACGTCGTCTCCTACGATTCCTGAGAAAAATATCTACGAAGTGACCAAAGGATTTCGCGGCTGGGTAACGGGTTTCCCATTGGAGCGGATTGATTATCTCGACTTCACGTTGGAAATCCAGGGCTGCATCGAAGGAGTGATTCGCGGATTCCGTCGCTCGGTGATGGAGAATCTGGCGCGAAGTTATAAACCATGGACACCGAGAAATTCAAAATGGGTTGGCTGATTGTTGCATTCGATTTGCCGGTCATAGAAAAGAAACAGCGCAAACAAGCGACTGATTTTCGCAACTTCCTGCTCGATGACGGTTATCACATGATGCAGTTCAGCGTCTATGCGCGAGCCTGCGTTTCCTTTGCTCGACAAGAAACGCATATAGAACGGCTCAAGAAACATTTACCGCCCGAAGGAAACGTCCGCGCCATTTTCGTGACGCGCGCCCAATGGGAACGTTCCCATGTCATCCAAGGATCTCCCGCATCTAAAGTGGATGCGGAAGATTTACCCGAACAGATCCAGCTTTGGTGAAAACGGAAGTGGAGCAAAATCAGTGACTTACAGTCACCGACTTTGCTCCCCCCGTTTTTGGAATCAAGGCAAAGCAACTAGACGACCTTTGTTTGATACGTGTTGACTTTGCTCCCCCCGTTTTTGGAATCAAGGCAAAGCGATACGAAAGTCAGAAGTCTCAAATCTTAAACTTTGCTCCCCCCGTTTTTGGAATCAAGGCAAAGCGCAGGCAACCGCATTCCAT
>JBBQAX010000399.1:0-3567 GCA_038316905.1 Verrucomicrobiota bacterium
ACGTCGAAAAATATTACAACCGGGTGCGCCGCCACAGCGCCCTCGGCTTTCAAAGACCAGTGGACTTCGAGAACCAACTCAACTAAACATGAACCCCGCGCCCCATCCCCAAAGGTGTCCACCAAACCGGGTCAAGCCCAACTAGTTTTTTGTATTCTTGTTCCCCCACGATTTTTGGGAGCGCTTTGCAGACTTTCTCGAACCCCGGAAAGTTCCAGAGATTCGGAAAATCCCGGCATTGCTGAGGTTTGACGGACTGCACCGCGCAATCGTTCCCCTCGAGAAAAATACATTCCCCATTGGGTTTATCCTTCAGTGCCAGCCCGCGACGATCTTCAGTCAATCGTGTGAACTGCTGGATGAAATCAGATTCACTCAAGCTTCTGAACGCAGCGAGATTGGTAATCTCAGCGTCGGTCAAAACGACCTGGCCCGGCCAACGACAACAGGCCGTGCATCTCTGACATTCGTAAAAAATTGGCATTCTGATTTTCTAATGAGATGAAGGCGTCGATTCAGTGGGTTCTTTTTTCGCCACACCCAGATTGCCTCCCCTAAACTTCGGGAAGAATTCTGCGGCGACCATATATCCAACACATTTTGCGGTGCCGCAACGGCAGGGATGTTCCTGGTAGTCCTGCAGATCGTAGCTGTAATTGAAGGTGATTTCTTCTTCTGCCTGAATAGTGCGAATCGCCATGATCCAAATCTGGTCGCCGAAGAATTCCGCTTCACAATTGGGATCGCAACTGTGGTTGATAAATTTCGCCGGGTTCCAACTGACATCGCCGTCCAAATCAAACTCGTCGTCGAAATTGAAAATATACGGATTGTTCAGTTCGCAACGCCGCGCCGATTCCGCTTTCGTGATTTTCTCACCAACGTATTCAATGACTGGCGATCCCGCCTTTATCCTGGTTTTGGCAAACGCGCCGCGCTCATGAATTTTTGATTCGCGAAATTCGATTTCGGCACCGTCTTTCTTTTCGTCTGCTGTTTTCATTTCTCTGTTTTCACCAACGCCGAGAGCAACGCTCCAATCATCGACGAGGAGTCGCGCGCCGTTCTTTTTCAACGAGCATGACGCATTTCCTTGTGAACGCGTTGCTCGCTCCGGTATAAAATTTACAATCTCATACAAAACCTGTGAATCGAAAACCATTTTATCATCACCTCTATTTCCAGGTTTTGCTGGCAATTCTACTGGGCGTCGCGGTTGGAAGTTATTTCCCCGTGTTCGGCGCAGCCATGAAACCGCTGGGCGACGCCTTCATCAAACTTATCCGCATGGTGGTGACTCCGGTGATTTTTACGACGGTGGTTGTCGGAATGGCGGGGATGGGAAGTTTCAAACGCGTCGGGCGCGTCGGCTTCAAAGCGATCCTGTATTTCGAAGTGATGACCACGCTCGCTCTTCTCATCGGCTGGGCTGTCGTCAAATGGTTGCAACCCGGCGCAGGCGTCAATGCGGACCCGACCCAACTCGACACCAAAGCCATTGCTCATCTCGTGACCAGCGCCAAGACACATGGCTTCGTCGATTTCATGATGAACGTGATTCCCAGCAGCGTCGTCGATGCGTTCGCGAAAGGTGACATCATCCAGGTATTATTCTTTTCCATTCTGTTTGGACTGGCGCTGTCAGCGATGGGCGATTCGAACAAACCGATCATTCATCTCCTCGACAAATTGTCTGACGCGTTTCTGAAAATTATTGGGATGATCATCCGACTGGCTCCACTCGCAGCTTTCGGCGCGATTGCCTACACGACCGCGACATTTGGGACGAAATCGATCACCGCGCAACTGGTCTTGATGGCGTGCGTTTACATCACGAGTTTGTTTTTCATCTTCGTCATCCTCGGTTCATTGCTGAAATTTCACGGAGTTAATCTGTGGAAATTCCTGAAATTCATCCGGGAAGAAATCTTCATCGTGCTCGGCACCGCATCATCCGAATCTGTTCTGCCGCGCATGATGACGCGTTTGGAACAACTCGGTTGCTCCAAGCCCATCGTGCGCCTTGTCTTGCCCGCTGGCTACTCGTTCAACATGGACGGCTCGTGCATTTACCTGACGATGGCCGCCATTTTTATCGCGCAAGCCACCAACGCAAACCTGACGATCTGGCAGGAACTCACCGTGATTCTTGTTTGCTTGATCACATCGAAAGGCGCAGCGGGCGTTACGGGAGGCGCATTCATCACTTTGGCAGCGACCCTCTCCGCACTCCACACCATCCCGATCGAAGGTATGGTTTTGATTTTGGGGATCGACCGTTTGATGTCCGAAGCGCGCTCGGTCACGAACCTGATCGGCAACGGCGTCGCCACCGTGTTGGTCGCGAAATGGGAAAATGAGTTCGACGAAGCAACGGCGACCGTGATGTTGAATAGCGATTCAGTTCCGCCCGCCACGCCACCCAGCCTGGTCGATTCTCCCGATGCCCTCGCGCAGAATGCCGCTGAAGAAATGAGCGATCGTTAAACGACCAGCCGTTACGGAATTGCGTAAGTTGTTCCAAAGCCGCAACTGCTTTACCCTGTTTCCCGTGATCAACTGTAATCCCTCAACCCAAATGCTTTTCCGCAACGCGCTGGCGTTTGGATTCATGATTTGCGGGGCGACGCTCCAGTGTTTTGGCGCTGTGGAAAAGGTTGATTTTAGCCGTCAGATCCTGCCTGTGCTATCCGACAATTGTTTCTATTGTCACGGTCCCGACTCCGGTCATCGCAAAGCGAAATTGCGTCTCGATGATGAGAAGGATGCGAAAAAAGAGCGCGATGGCGAAAAGGTGATCTCTTCCGGCAAGAGCGCAGAGAGCCTCCTCATCGCAAGGAGCGTGACGAAGGACGAAGACGACCTGATGCCGCCGCCAGATTCCCACAAAAAACTTACAACAGAACAAATCGCGTTGTTGAAACGCTGGGTCGATGAAGGCGCGAACTGGGGTGAACATTGGTCTTTCACGCCGATAAAGCGTCCGCCTCTACCGCAGCTCAATAAATCTTCCAGCACCAACCCAATTGACGCTTTTGTGGTTGAACGACTCGCTCGCGAAAACTTAAAACCTTCGCCGCAAGCAGACAAGACGACGTTGATTCGTCGCGTCACGCTGGATTTGACCGGGCTTCCGCCGACGCCGGAGGAGGTCGAAGCATTCCTCAACGACACTTCGAAGAATGCTTACGAGAAAGTGGTGGATCGATTGCTCGCTTCGAATGCTTACGGCGAACGCATGGCGTGGGATTGGATGGAAGTCGCGCGTTACGCAGATTCAAACGGTTATCAAGGCGACGCGGAACGCACGATGTGGCCGTGGCGCGATTGGGTGGTCAAGGCGTTTAACGGAAACATGCCTTACGACAAGTTCACGGTGGCGCAACTCGCCGGCGATTTGTTGCCAAATGCGACAATAGAAAATAAATTAGCCACCGCCTTTCTTCGTAATCATCCGATCAATGGCGAAGGCGGGCGCATCGCGGAAGAGAGCCGCGTCGATTACGTGATGGATATGACGGAGACGACCGGCACGGCGTGGCTGGGTCTCACGTTTAATTGCACGCG
>JBBQAX010000400.1:0-3564 GCA_038316905.1 Verrucomicrobiota bacterium
TCTGCACAAGTTCGATCTCCAATGGTCCCGCTGGCAATGCGTCGGCAATCTGGAATACAGCGTATTCTCCTTTGGTCTGCGCATCAGGAAGAGACCAACCTGATTTTTTTTCTTCCTTGCCGTCGATGGCACTGGTGACGTCCAAATTTTTGTCGTTCATCGTGGCGGATGCGTTGGTCAGGACTACTTTTTTGCCCGCAGATGTGACGCGAATTTCTGTGAGGGCAAAACCTCCTTTCTTAGAACGGCCAGGACCATTTCCAGGCAAACTCGCATCGGGAAGAACTTCAAGCCGGAGTGCGGTGGCATTCGCAACCGGCAGATTCACTTTGATTTTATAGGTCTCAGTCGCAGGAGAATCGCCGCTGGCCACAATCGAATTGTCGTTCGACTTCGTCAGCGTCGTATTGTTCACAGAAGACAATTCGGTCGGCTCCAAAATGGTCCATGTGTTAGTGGTGTTCGCATTCGACTTTTCCCATTTGGAAAACTCGGCCAGCAAGGCAGGACGGTTTTTTTCCACCGTCTTTTCAACCTCGGCAATTTCCTTTTTCAACCGCTCTGTGTCCTCTCGCTCCGCTTTGGTGGGCAGCGCCATAGTCGGCATTTCACTCGCCAAATCGCTATCCTCCGTTTGGTTGAAGAAGGCATAAAATTGATAATATTCGCGGTGCGTAATGGGATCAAACTTGTGCGTGTGACATTGCGCGCATCCCATGGTCAGCCCCATCCAAGCTTGCGCGGTGATGTTCGCGCGATCTTTCACAGCGGCGACGCGCCATTCTTCATCTTCAGTTCCGCCCTCCGTGTTGGTCATGGTGTTGCGATGAAATGCGGTCGCGGTTTTCTGCTCTTCGCTCGGAGTTTCCAACAAATCTCCTGCGATTTGATCCATCGTGAATTTGTCGTAAGGCATGTTGCGATTGAAGGCTTTGATGACCCAATCGCGATACGGCCAGATGTTGAGCCGCAATGGATCTGAACCGTAACCGGCCGAATCTGCATAACGCGCAAGGTCGAGCCACATCCGCGCCCACCGTTCGCCGTAACTTGGTGAAGCGAGTAAACGATCCACCAGTTTCTCGTACGCGTCAGGTGATTTGTCCGCGAGAAACCGGTTCACCTCGTCTGGCGTTGCCGGTAATCCGGTCAGATCAAATGACAGGCGGCGAACCAACGCGTGGCGCTCCGCTGGAGGTGACGGCTTCAACCCATTGGCTTCGAGTTTATTCAGAACGAAATAATCGATTTCATTTTTCGGCCACGACTTCTGCTTAATTTTGGGAAGCGCAGGCAGTTTTGGTTTTTCAAATGCCCAATGGCCGTTGTAAACCGCGCCTTGCTCGATCCATTTTTTCAGGAGGGAAATTTCCGCAGGGATCAGCGCGTGACCTGCTTTGGGAGGCGGCATGATTTCATCAGGATCGCTGTGCGTGATGCGCTTGATGAGTTCGCTCTTTTTCAAATCACCGGGTTTGATGGCGAAGGTTCCACCCTCACGAGGCGCTATCGCTTCATCGCGCGAATCGAGCCGCAACTCTGCTTTGCGCGAGCCCTCATCCTGGCCGTGGCAGGAAAAGCATTTAGCCGAAATGATGGGGCGAATTTGTGAACTGAAATCGATGGCGTCGTCTGCGTGGTTTGCCGCCTCAACCGGGACACCCAGCGCCAACAAAGTAAGACCGAGCACGGCAGTTCGAATTGTTGGAAGGCTAAGGCTCATCGATAAATAATTTTGGTCACTCGAATTGTAACGAATCGCTTTTCAGAATCAAATCATCCACTCGAGGATGGAACAAAAATCAAATTACCCTCGAATGACGTTCGACATTCCAGAACCGCGAAAGTAGCTTGCCCTCGCACCAACGCAGAGATAGAAAACTCAAAAAATTCCAGGATTATGGCAGAAACTAAAACGCGAATGTCTCCTAACACAAGCAAGGTTCTCTCCGTCATCATGGGCGGTGGTCAAGGTTCACGACTTTTTCCTCTCACGCGCGACCGAGCCAAGCCCGCCGTGCCACTCGCCGGGAAATATCGACTCGTTGATATTCCGATTTCCAATTGCATCAATTCTGATTTGCGACGTGTCTATTTACTGACGCAGTTCAACTCCGCTTCGTTACACCGCCATATTTCGCAGAGCTACAAGTTCGATCATTTCGCGGGCGGCTTTGTGGAGATTCTGGCGGCGGAACAAACCTTCGGCGACACTTCCTGGTATCAAGGAACTGCCGACGCGGTGCGCAAAAATCTCACCCACTTTCTCAATCACGATTTCGACTATCTCCTGATCCTGAGCGGTGATCAGTTGTATCGCACCGATTTCCGAAGCATCGTGGCGCAGCACGTCGAGAGCGCGGCGGATGTCACCATCGCGACCATTCCAGTGGCCCGCAGCGAAGCACAATCTCTCGGCATCCTGCAAATGAATGCAGAACGCCGCATTACACGCTTCGTCGAAAAGCCGAAAGACCCTGCGGTGCTTGATTCGTTGCCGCTCGAACGCAGTTGGTACGAAGAACTCGGTATTCCTGGGAATGACGAATTGTATCTTGCTTCAATGGGGATTTACGTTTTTAACCGCGATGTCTTGTTGAAATTGCTCGATAACGATTTCACAGATTTCGGCAAGCACATCATTCCCGGCGCAATCGATACGCACCGCGTTTGCTCTTATGTGTTCCAGGGATATTGGGAAGACATCGGAACCATCCGCGCCTTTTTCGATGCGAATCTCGATCTTGTTTCTGAATTGCCTCGATTTAATTTCTTCGACATGAGCGCGCCCATCTTTACGCGCCCGCGTTTTCTCCCGGCCTCGAAAATCAATGGAGCGGAAATCAATCACGCCATCATTTCTGACGGCTGCATCATCAATCATGCGCGCATCAACCACACGATGGTTGGCATTCGCAGCACGGTGAGCGAAGGAAGCGAGTTGACGCGGACAATCCTGATGGGTTGCGACTATTACGAATCCGATGCGTCCATCAGCCAATATGAAGCGCAGAATATTCCGCGCATCGGCATTGGACGGAACACACGGGTAGAAAATGCGATCATCGACAAGAACGCGCGCATTGGAGATAACTGCGTCATCAGCCCAGCAGGGAAACCGGAACAAATGGATCACGCCCTCTACTACATCCGCGATGGCATTGTCATCATCCCAAAGAACGGGGTGATCCCGCACGGAACTGTTATTTAAAATCACCCTCTCTATCGAGCCAGCGATAAGGGGTGTGGCGCAGTTTTCCATTCTGAACCCGTCCAGGATTCCGCCGTGCCTTGTGCATTGGCGCAAACGCATTTGTAGCTTTGCCTTGATTCCAAAAACGGGGGGAGCAAAGTCGAGGTCGGCGCACGGTGTGCAGAGGTGCAGCTTTGCCTTGATTCCAAAAACGGGGGGAGCAAAGTTTCAACTCGTTTGCCCTTGACCATCCCGTGAGCTTTGCCTTGATTCCAAAAACGGGGGGAGCAAAGTCGAACAGAACAATACTAGATGAAATACGAAGCTTTGCCTTGATTCCAAAAACGGGGGGAGCAAAGTACTCAGTCTTA
>JBBQAX010000401.1:0-3542 GCA_038316905.1 Verrucomicrobiota bacterium
AGAATTTCACCGAGCCGCTCGATGTCGTTGCGTTCGTTGGCCTGAACGCGCACCTGAATCGGAAAGCGTTGCCGTCCTTCGATGGTAGTCGTGACATTTTTTCCGCCGATGCCGGTTTCAACCACGTCCAAAACGTCTTGAATGCGCAAGCCGTATCGCGCCATCGCAATGCGGTCGGCTTCAATTTCAAGATACGGTTTTCCTTGCACACGCGAAGCGGTGACGCCGGTCGCACCGGAAATTTGTTGCACGATCTTTTCCACCTCGAATGCTTTTTCCTGAAGCGTATCGAGATTATCTCCGAGAATTTTCACGCCAACTTGCGCGCGAATTCCTGTGCTCAACATCAGGATGCGACCTTCAATCGGTTGTAAAAATCCGGGAACGTAACCGGGCACCGCCGATAATTTCTCGGTCAGTTCAACGATTAATTTTTCGCGTGTCATGCCGCGACGCCATTCTTTCTCCGGCTTGAGCATGATCGTGGTTTCGATCATTTCCACGGGCGCGGGATCGGTGGCAGTTTCGGCACGTCCGAGTTTTCCGCCGACCGATGCCACTTCCGGAGTGGCGCGGATCACGCGATCTTGCCACGCCATGATTCGTTTCACTTCCGGGAGCGAAGTGCTGGGCAACAGGACCGGCATGAAAAGCAAACTGCCTTCGTTGAGCGTCGGCATGAATTCGCTGCCCATGCCGCTGAAAAGACGCGTTCCAGTTTTGAAGTTCCATGTTTCAAATTGCCGCAGCACGGGACGCGGCAAACCGAACGCGAGCAACAACGAGAATGCCAAAAGGATTGCCGCGAGACTTAAAACGGTTTTTCGATGCGACAACGCCCAATCGAGAGTTGGGTCGTAAATTTTCAGGAGCCGTTTCATCAGCCAGTTTTTGTCTTCAGGGCGATACGGACCGCGAATGAGAAGCGTGCAAAGAACAGGAACCAGCGTGACCGCGAGCAAGGTTGCGCCGATGATCGCGAACGTTTTTGTGAACGCGAGCGGGTGAAATAATTTTCCTTCCGCGCCCGTCAACGCGAAGACTGGAACAAACGCCAATATGATAATCATCATCGCGAAGAAAATCGGGCGGCCGACCTGGCGGGCGGCGTCGAGTGTAATTTGAAACGTTTCGGCAGAAGTCAGCCGGGCAGGTGAGAAAGTGGGTGGGTGAGAAAGTGGGAGCGCCCCTCCACTCACTTTCTCCCTTTCCCACTTTCTCACTTTCTCATCCTCCGCTCTCTCACAGTGTCGAATGACATTCTCCGTCATCACGATTCCCGCATCGACCAGCACGCCAATGGCAATCGCGATTCCTGCAAGCGACATGATGTTCGAGGTAATTCCAAACTGCCGCATCAGGATGAACGAAATCAAAATCGAAACGGGCAGAGGAATCGTGACGATCAAAATGCTGCGGAAATGCCATAGGAAAAGAATGTGCGCGAGCGTGACCAGAATGATTTCTTCAACCAGCGCATTTTTCAACGTGGCAATGGTGCGCTCAATCAAGTCGCTGCGATCGTAAAACGATTTGATCGTCACGCCCGGCGGCAGGCTCGGTGCGATCTGTTTTACCTTTTCTTTCACCCGTTGAATCACGTCGCGAGCATTTTCGCCCGTGCGCATCACAACGATCCCGCCGACCGCTTCTTTTCCATCCACATCCAAAGCGCCCCGTCGAAAGTCTCCACCAATTTGCACCGTCGCTACACTCTTCAAATAGATGGGCGTGCCGTTAATTTCCTTCAGGACGAGATTCTCCAAATCCTCGATTTTTTCCACGAGGCCAATGCCGCGCACGACGAATTCCATCCCGTTTTCCTCGATAACTTTTCCGCCGACGTTTTGATTTCCTTTCTCAACGGCTTCCATCACTTCCTGCAACGAAACCTGGGCGGCGCGCATTTTCGTCGAGGAAACTTCGATTTGATATTGACGAACAAATCCGCCGACGCTTGCAACTTCCGCGACGCCTTGCACGGCGTTGAGTTGGTAACGAACGAACCAATCCTGGATGGCGCGAAGTTGTCCGAGGTCGTAACCGCCTTCAGGAGATTTCTTTGGATCAACTTCAAAATAATATTGATAAACCCAACCGAGACCGGTGGCGTCGGGACCGAGCATTGGCGTGACGCCGCTGGGTAAAATTCCGCCGAGATAATTCAACCGTTCGAGAACGCGAGTGCGCGCAAAGTAATTATCAATTTTGTCCTCGAAAATAATCGTGATGAGCGAGAAGCCGAACATGGAATTGGCACGCACGGTTTTCACTCCGGCTAGTCCTTGCAAATTCACCGAGAGCGGATAGGTGATTTGATCTTCCACTTCCTGCGGACTGCGCCCCGCCCAATCGGCAAAAACGATGACTTGGTTTTCGCTGAGGTCGGGAATCGCATCAACGGGTGTGGTGTAGATGGCGCGAATTCCAAACGCGACGATGAACAACACGCCGCACAGAACAAGGAAGCGGTTGCGCAACGACCAATCGATAAGGTGTTTAATCATGCGAATTTAAAAATTAAAACGACATGATAGTACGCTACGACAACGTGCTGCCGAGTTGCACTCGGCAGTTGGGAGGTGATTAGCCAAAACGCCTTTGAAATATCCGCACGATGGATTTGCGAAGGTTTCTGCCGAGTGCAACTCGGCAGCACTTTTCTGAACAATATCTCTCACGGCTTCACCTCGCTTCCGCACGTCAGCATCGCGTCGCCGAAAAATGGATTGAGCAACGAGCCTTCCGTTTGAATCCAGAAACCATTCTTCGGCGCTTCCGGCACGCCTTGGTTTGCCATCGGGCATTTAAAAATTTTCAGCGATTGAAACGCCGGTTCACCGCGCACGCTCCGCGCCAACTCCACCGTCGCCATTGTAAAAGGAACGAAAGATTTCCGCGCCGTTTCCAAATCTTTCGCCTCGGGCATGTGGCCGGACTTCTCGATTTTTTCGACCAATTTTTTGCGCTCTGCGTCCTCCACAAAAGCCTTGCTCAATTCTGGAAGAACCGGGTGCAACTTCGCCGCGTGTTCGTTGAATGCTTTGAAGTCATCGTTCGCCAGCGCGAGGGACATTTTGCTCGCAACAGCGAAAAATTCGCTCGCAACTTTTTGTTGCGCTTCGGTCGTTCGCGGGAAGGATTTCTTTTCCTCCACGGTTTCCTCCCGATGATGTTCCAGCGGCGTTCCACCTTGGTTAAATTGGAACTGCGCATCGATGAGCAAATTTCCTGAAGCAACAATGCGTTCGCCCTCTTCCAGTCCTTCGAGAATCTGCCACGCTTCGTCGCCCAGGATTCCAAGCTTCACCTTGCGCGGTTCATAAACGCCCTCGCCGAGGTCGATATAAACCGTCGGATCGCCCCCAGCATTGAGAACCGTCGCGCGCGATACCACCATCGTTTCTGGAAACTCCAGTTCCGCCACGCCTTCCGCGTAAATCCTGTGCAACAATTCGCGCTGCATTGTTCCGTCGCGCTCGACGAGCGGGTTTGCAATTTCAACACGAACCTTTGCGCTGCGGGTCGGATCGTTGATGTTC
>JBBQAX010000402.1:0-3523 GCA_038316905.1 Verrucomicrobiota bacterium
TTCGTAAATGTTCATGAGCGAATGGAAGTTAGCCTTGAAGAAAATCGGCTCAAGGAAATTTGCGAACGTGCTTTGCCGCTATTTAATTTCCAACGCTTTCCAATACGCGTTGCCGGGAATTTTATCGGACAAAAGTGTGCGTTGATAAAGTCGCAACTGAATTTCTTTCCCGGAGAATTCTTTTAAATCGACGGCGACCGATTGCCACTTACGGTCGCCGATTTGAACCGGGCTGCCATCAATCAGCCGTTTCGTCATGCGCTTGTTGCCGGCGTAAACTTCCAGTTCCCAGGAACGCCCAGCGTCCGTGCCAACCTGAAATGTCAGGCTCGGCTTATCGCTTAATTTCAAATTGCGGCGCAGCACCACGCCTCGAACTGGATCGCGCGGACACGTGGCGAGAACGTCGCCGTCGAGATAAGTGATGCCGCGAAGGTTGCCGAGTCCACCGCCCGCTCCGCCGAAACCGGCGCGCTCCAGTTTCCAATCCGGGTTCCAATATTTCATCAAATCCGCGAGCGCAAAAAGTTCAGCTGGTTGAGTGACGGGCTTTTGTTTTGGAATGGAAATTTTTTCACCGGAAAACTTCGCACCGTTTTGCGAAAGAATTTTTCTCCGATCACTACGGTGCGTTTCGACAGATCAGAAATTTTTTCATCCACCGGCGGAGTCAATGCGACTTTGCCCATTTCCGAACCGGTGATTCTGTCGTGCAATAGTTCGATCAAATGCTTCGGCAAACCTTTAATGCCGTGCATTGCTCCGATGACGGCGGCGGCGTTCGCAGCGTTGCAATCGGCGTCAGTGAAATCAGCGGCGCGATAAATAATGTTAACCGTTTTCAGAAAATCTCCTTCGCCGAACCAAACACCCATGGCCGCAATGCCGCCGTTTGGAATAGCGTTGTTTGTCCACGGATATTCGATGTGCCAGCGATCTTCGATTGCGTCCGCGATTTGCTGCGCGCTTTTTCCGGCTTCGGCCATCGAGATAATCATGTCGAGGCATTTTCGATAGGGCGAATCGGGATGAATCAATTGCGCCGCTTTTTTCACGATGACACGTGTGTCGCGCTCAACAAAAGCGAGGCTGACCATTCCAGCCATGAAAACCGCGCCGTCAGTTCCTTCAGCGTAACCGTTCACATGACCGAAATTCCGTGCGAGCTTTCCAGCGAGATTCGGCATTCCGGGCGCGAGCAATCCATAAACTTCCGCGCTGAATTGCGGCCCGATGGTGAACCAAAGTTTGTTGTAACGCGGATGTCCGGTGTCCGGCGCTTTGATGCCGCGAACCAAAAGCAAACGGGCTTGTTCGCTCGAACCCCACGAGCCGCACGAATTTTTTTCCATTGTTCGCCGAGTTGCTCGACGGTCATGCCGATTCCGTAATTTTCAAAACCGCGAATAGCGCACATCTCGTAATACCAATCGTCATCGACCGGCGCGGCGTCATATTTCCTCGGATAATTTTCCACCCATTCCGTCGAAGCGACTTTGTGCTCGAATTGAAAACCCATCAGGCACGCGATGATTTGCGCAGTCCACGCGGCTTCGACGCGGTCCTGGTAATCGGCGCGAGAAAGCTCGATGTTTTTTTCAGATGAAAAAGATTTGTGCTCGCGGAAAAATGTTTCCAGCTCGGCCAGATGATCCGTGTTGATCAAATCAACGTTGTTTTCCAAAAGTGCTTTCCAGAAAGTGGGACTATCCGGGCTGCCCCAGAATCGAATTTTGCGCCCGTGCTGATGCGCTTTGGAAACGATTTCCTTCAGCCATTGCTTTTCGTTTTCAGGCATCGGCCCCGCGCCTTCCCAGCCAAAATATGCGGGCCACTCGGCGCTGATCCACGGAATCAGGTCCGGTGACGCGGCAGAATCCAAATCAGGAAATTTTCCGTCGTAAGAAGCGAGGCGAACGTGCTCGCCCGCAAACATTTCCTTCGCGCGGTTGCCGCTGAGAATGATCGTGATGGCCTTCGTTTCCTTTTTGTCATCGCGAAAAACGGTTAACACGTCGGAATATTTTTCCAGCACGCTGCGCAGAACGGGCCAGGTGTTCGTCCAACTTGTCTTGAGATCGATCAACAGCGTGAATTCCGGTCCGGCTGGATAAACACGTCCTCCATTTTTCTTCACGCGTTCGCGCAACGGTTTGAGATAAAGCGATTCCAGCGTGCGATCCGCTTTTAATTTGTCGCGGTCGTGCGCAACGAGAATTTTTCCATCCACCAGGTAAATGTCTGCTTCGACGCTGCAAAAACCGTGGTCGAGTGCGTCGAGCAATGGTTGCTTGTGTTTGTAATCATTGTGCGAGTGGGCGTGAATTAACGGGGCTGGATCGGCGCGAAGTTGCAGCAGGCTTGCGCTGAAAAAGGACAGAAAAATGACATCGCGGAGGCGCATTCTGTTACTTTGCCTTGGGTCGATTTTTGTATTTCTCGTAAAGTCGCGTATGCCGCGTTTCCAGATTGATTTCTTTTCCAGAAATCCAGACGTGTTTCACGTTGGAACGAATGTCAAAAATATTTCCATCGGTCACGAACAGCGTCGCGTCTTTGCCAGCTTCGATGGAGCCGAGTCGATCCGCGACACCGAGAAGTTGTGCGGGAACGAGCGTGATACTTTTGAGCGCGTCGGCTTCGGGCAGACCAAACGCAATCGCCTGCGCAACGGTGTAGGGAAGATTTTTGATCAGCGCGGCGTCAAAAGCGGTCGCACCCATGCCGAGCGCGAGAGTGATTCCGTTGGTACGCAAAATTTCCGGCGCGCGGAAATAGGTGTCGTACCTTTCAACGTCGCGGGACGGTTGGGTGAAGACGTGTTCGTAAATCACCGGAATTTTTTGCGCGGCAATTTCCTTCGCCACCCTTACCGCGTCCCGCGCGCCGACCAATACGATTTTAAATTGATTCGTTTGCGCCCACTTCAACGCGGCTTTGATTTGACGAATTTCATCGGCGTGAACGAATACCGGCAATTCACCACGAACGAACGGGCGCATCGCCTCCCATGCTGGAATTTTTTCGGTTTGCTGTTTTTTGGAATCGGCGGAAATCGCGTTGTCATAAGCGCGCGCTTCTTCAAAAAAATCTTCGAGCGCGCGCGATTTTGTCTGGCCTTCTTTCGCCTGATCTTCAAGCGATTTCCATTTGGTTTTATCTTTGAAATCTTCTTTGGGCCGCGTGTCCAATTCCATGCTGGGCCAATAAACATGCAGAGCGGTCGGCTTTTTGATCACCATCTTTTCAGTGGTCCAACCATCCAGCGCGACGAGTCCCGATTGCCCGGCGACAATTCCGCCTTGCGGCGCAGGTTCGATGTGAGTGATGCCGTTGGCACGGGCCACGGGCAATAATTCGGAATCCGGGCTGACGGCAATCCACGATTCAACGTCCGGTGTGTAATCGCCGACTTCAGAAAAATCGCGCGTGGACCGAACGCCGCTGATTTCGCTCAATCCAAGCGCTGTGTCCAAAGCAATCAAGCCGGGATAAAGATGCTGGCCGTTCAGGTCGATCTCTT